>NZ_LVJW01000001.1 GCF_001708965.1 Candidatus Thiodiazotropha endoloripes
TAATTTCCGACGAACGCCGAACCTTGGGGCAGTTTCAGAATTATTGAACTAGATAATCCTCTCAAACAACAACTTGACAAACATCAGCAGTAGGTACTGAGCGCGGGCTGTGCTTGCGTGTAAGAAATCAACCTAAAAGTGTCACGTCAAACTTCAGAATTTGACAATTTTACTCGTATCCTCACTTTATTTCACCGTTCATTCTAGATATATGGCTCATCTATAACGAACCTTTTTCATCAAAAGCAAATTATTTAAGAATGGGTGTCTTGTTTATCTCTTTGATAACGCCATAAACTTGCTCCATAATACATTCATTCCTCCCTCTTTATACTGACGTCATATGAAACTGGCTCATCGATTGCAGGTGCTACGCCTAAATGACCACCATTCTGGTAACAACTGACCACCTAAACCAGAAAATGCTGACCAGCCTATTGCTATTGACCACAAGGATACTACTTATTATACGAAGGATATAAAAACAATCCGAATATTACAACGCACGCTAAATAATAGTTTAACTTATAAAAACCAAAACTGAAAAAGCACCCAAACCAAGCCACACAATTGAGCTGACCCACAAAAAAACTCTTTTGTTTTTATAGAACAATCGTTTAACTATCCAAAATATTATAGTTAAGACAATAATCCAAAATAAAGAGGAGGTATACTCGGCATCCAGTACCGAGTAAATCACAAGGCCCATTGGACCTAAAAAAATATCGAAAGCTAGCTCTAATCTCTCATTTAATGGGTATCCTTCATTATAAATAACTGTAAACGTCAATAAATAACTAGCGATATACAGGCCTGTTAAAAATAAAATAGCCTTAAATATCCGAACATTCATCGCACTCATCTAAGTCTTGTGTCTGGTCGTCAGGGTAATCATCAGGCCAAACATAGCTAGGAAGCCAATCTTGCCAAGCATGACCAGGAGAATATTTGTCAGGTGTGTAATTGTATGAGTAGTTTTGCTCATTACGAGGCTTTAATGACCACCAAGGATTCGGGTGATCAGTATCAGGTAATCTTCTTCCATCTGTGCCATACGCGCATTCATAGCCTTTTGAATTCCAGTATTTTCCACCGCCACTCGTCCAGTCTGGATTATTTTTAGGTTCTTTGCATGGACATTTATTGTGTTTATTCCTATTTTTGTGTTCATCTGGTGTTGGAAAAAACCATGGTGTTTCTCCACATGTACCATCTAAATCTAACCCTTTTCTATCTGTATATCTAACAGGGTTATTTTGTACATAAGAAAAAGTATTTAGCCCACCTCTTAAACCTATCGGATCAGATTGCAGATACCTCCCTGTACTTGGATCATAATCCCTAAAGTAGTTGTAATCTTATCCCTATATAACCGATTTAATCTATACCCCATAAACTAGAGAAAAGTAATCCTACGAAAACACTCAGGATGCAGAAATTAAAACAAACTAATATTTCATCAATTCCATGGTCATAACTGGTCAACAACGTAAGCCTGGTCAGGCTTTGCTGGATTAAGTGGTCAGATTAAAACAGCGAATATGTTCAATTCAACTGGAATCTGCACCTGCAGGTGCTGCACCCTTTTGACCAGCCTGCCGACAAGAACTGACCATCCAAACCGGAAAGGGCTGACCAGCCAGCTGCTATTGACCAGTTTGGTTATGCAACAATCTTGATGTATAGAATAAAATAGCTATCCGGGAACTCGGCGATGAATGACTATAAAACGTCATACAATCTTACCAGCACGAAGAAAAAATGTAAGACCTCACCCCGCTTGTTATTGTTTAAGCCAACTTTTGTTTTTGAGAAATCTTACGGTTAGTAAATAACACCCGGTAGCTGTTAATGGTAAGAAGTATAGCCCTAACCCAACAGGATTAAATAGAAATGCTATCGCGCTTAAAAAACCAGTAGAGTTAGGATTAAATATTTCTTCCAACCTCCAAAGTAGCCACACTAGCGCCGATTGAATGTAAAACATTAATATTAATGAAATAAATGCAATAGTTATCTTTATAACAAGAGACATAACATGCTTCTTTTAGATTAGTTTAGCTCAAACGGCATCCAGCCTGGTTGTAAGCCAGGGTAATCATTTGGATCTGCACCACACTGTAAAAAACAGGTTTTATGGTAGTCATCAATTACATCATTCGGAAGACAATCATCTTTACATATATCTGAGTCATAACTTTGTTCATGTGCTTGTTCAGTGCAGTTGGACACCCATCCATAATTTCTGGTTTAACACTTCTTACCAGCAAACTCCGGGTGTCAATTATTTCCT
>NZ_LVJW01000002.1 GCF_001708965.1 Candidatus Thiodiazotropha endoloripes
GTGGTTTGGTTAACGGTCAGTTACAAGCCAGTGATGTTGACCTTGCCGAAGGTGCGTCTCTCAGTTTTGCCACTTCAGAAGAAGTTGATGGCCTTACTTTGAATGAAGATGGGTCCTACAGTTTCGATGCTTCCTCTTATCAATCACTTGGAGAGGGTGATACTGAAATCATAGAAGTCCCTGTGACAGTCACCGATGACCAGGGCGCCACAGCTGAAACCACACTGACGATTACCGTCACTGGCACGAATGATAATCCAGTTGCAGAGGCCCAAGAGATCTCGGCGGACGAAGGTGGTTTGGTTAACGGTCAGTTACAAGCCAGTGATGTTGACCTTGCCGAAGGTGCGTCTCTCAGTTTTGCCACTTCA
>NZ_LVJW01000003.1:2263833-2390107 GCF_001708965.1 Candidatus Thiodiazotropha endoloripes
ACCAGACGTCATCAACCAAAGCAGCAACCTGCTGATAATAGGTATCGCGGTCCAACCCGAGGATGGTTGCACCGAAAATTTCTGCATCGTTGGCTGTAGCGAGATCGCCATAGTTGACCAGCACCAATTGATAGAGGATGAGCATAGGAAGATCGTCGTGCCGATTTTCAAAATAGCTATGCAGCATGATGGTGTAACCGTCTTCGGGATTCTCCGAGACTGGTTCAGTTCTGGCAAACATACCGGGATCGATACCCTCGGAGACAAATCTGAGCTCTACCGGATAGCGGACGGATTTTCGATCCTCAAGCATCTCAAGTACAGTCTGGTAATCAATTACCCGATCATAGCGTCCGCGTATCTCTTCCGCTTTTTCCCGGGCGTGCAGCGAGACAGCACTGTGGACGACCTTCCCCGCTCGTTTTTTGACCTTGGGCTTATGATCTGTCATGACAATCTCTCATTAGTTTCTCCAACAAGGATAACGTATGCCTGAATACACTCTGAAGTTTAGCGAAGATCCTGTAGAAGAATCCAGACTTCGCACCATGGATGAGATAAATCAGTTCATCCGCATGATGGATGGAAAACCATTGGCCGTGGTTACCCTTGATGATAGACAGAGTGATCTATGGGACACAGAGGGTGATGTGGACTATCAGGATCAGTACGGAGAGCAAATCATCAGCCAGATTTCGGATGATGAGACTGAAACGTTACTTATCAGAAACAGTAACGGACTCCCCCTGGCATTGGGAGTGAAAAATCATAACCATGGCTGGCAAGGCCTTGGCATTGAAAAACGGCTTCGTTTTGAAGTCGCCAGAATGTTTCAGAGCGATGAGACAGAGTTCGAATGAGTACAGAAATTATACAGATTTTTGTTAGCCTCAGAGGTTGATATGAAAAAATCAAAATACATTGGTAGATCCAGTTTTCTTCTGATCGCCACAATAGCGATTTCCAGCGCTTATGCAGAGAATTCAGATGGCAATATTGCCAGTCTCTATCTGGCGAAAGCGTGTGCCGGTTGCCATGGAGTGGATGGCAGAACACCAACAACACCTTATTACCCAATCATAGCTGGGCAAAACGAGGGTTACCTTTACAATCAGATGAGGGATTTCAAGAACGGCAGTCGTTCAAACAGTATGTCAAGTGTGATGAAAGGCATCATGAGCGCAGTCAGTGAGCAGGAGATACGTTTCATTTCAGTTTGGCTAGCCAAACAGTAGCTATCTCGATCAGCTTGCTTTGTAACTATTTTCATCTAACTCGTAGCGTTTGATCATACGATAGATACTTCGCTCACTGATACCCATGACTTCGGCCACTTTGCCCCGACGCCCGGAGTATTTCTTTAACTGATAGGATAAGTAGTGTGCTTCCAGTTCCTCCATGGAAGGATCGTGATCAAAACTCAGAGTGACAGCTCCTTCACTCTTGCCAAGTATACGGCTAAATGAAAAATGCTCAGGCTTAATGATCTGTCGGTCACCAGAGAGAATAATTGCCCTTTCGATCACATTCTTCAGTTCTCTGATGTTACCTGGCCAGTCATATGAGACCAACGAACGAATCGCGGATGAAGAGAGGTTCTTGATAACGCGTGTCGAGAAATTGTGATTTCTTACAAAGTGCGCAGCCAACTCCGGTATATCGTCACGCCTGTCACGTAATGGCGGTATAACAATATTGAATGCATTGAGTCTGAAAAACAGATCGGAACGAAAGTTACCTTCAGCCGACATGGTTTCCAAATCCCGATTCGTAGCAGCGACAATTCTGACATTCGCTGTCAGATCCTTGGTACTTCCCAACCTTCGGTATTGCCCGGTTTCGAGTACACGCAAAAGTTTGGCCTGACCGCTACTGTTGATTTCACCAATTTCGTCAAGAAACAGCGTGCCGCCCTCTGCCCCTTCGATCAGGCCCTTCTTTTGCTTGTCAGCACCGGTAAATGCGCCTTTTTCATGGCCAAACAACTCTGATTCAAACAGGTTTTCCTGGAGCGTACAGCAGTCAACGGCAACATAGTTGTGTTTTTTTCTATGGCTGTGCGCATGGATGGCCCGTGCCACCAATTCCTTACCTGAGCCACTCTCCCCCTGTATCAATACAGTAATATCGTTAGGCGCCACAGCACCGATCATCTGTTTCAGTTCAGCCATTTCAGCACTGTTTCCAACCAGGGAGGAGTTGCGCTGAATACTCTGCTCCAACTGCCTTTTGCAGAACATATGGTCTCTACGCAAGGCAGCATTATCGAGTGCCCTCTCAACGGTTATTGTCAATGTATCGAGACTGACAGGCTTTAATATATAATCCACTGCGCCGGCTTTTATGGCGCTTACGGCATCGCGCACCGATCCAAATGCAGTCAAAACAATAACTGGATAGTTGACCGATATTTTTTCAATATACTCAAGACTATTGGCATCAGGCAGACGGGCATCAGTAATAATCAACGATGGCTCATACTTTTCCAGGTAGTCCATTACACTGTGCCAACGACTCAGCCCTTCCACCTCATAGTCCATATTAGACAGATGCTGTATCATCAGAGTCCTGAGCGTATCGTCATCCTCTACTACTACGAGTTTGGATTTCATCTATCCCCCTCCAGTTCGTTCTGAGCATTCGGCAGTACCACAGTAAACACACTGCCAATAGAAACTTCACTGGTCACATTTATGGTCCCACCATATTTTTCTATTATCGCCAAACTGATTGAAAGACCTAAACCCGTACCTCTGACATCGTCGGCACGACGCGAGAAGAATGGGTCAAAAATATAGGGTAGATCTTTAGGCCGGATCCCAGCACCGGTATCAGAGAAAACCATCTGAACCTTATCCTCAACGACCGAGCCGGAAACCGTTAAAATGCCACCACTCGGCATGGCATGAAATGCATTCTGCGTGAGATTGAGAGCTACCATCCTGATTTCACTGTCAGAGGCCAGGACCCTGAGGGTCTCATTCTCATACTTCTCTTCAATTGTGATGTTCGCCTCATCTGCCTGCCATCTGATCAGCGCAAGTGTGTCATTGATAGCAGCAGCAACATCGACCAGCTCCAAGTTTTCCTGTGGCAAGGCACCCAGCTTCAACAACTTGCCGGTAATCTCAATACAGGTATTGATCTGATCATCAATCAGTTCAAAATTTTGTTTGATGTTATCCGTGAAGTTGTTTCTGACAACAATCTCGTTCTTGGTGGCATCCATTGCCAACTTAAGTGATGCCAGAGGATTATGAATCTCATGAGCCACACCTGTGGCCAGACGCCCTAATTCTGAGAGTTTCTGTTCCTGGGAATATTTAACCGCTTTTTCAAGATCACGAATTGATTCAACAATCAGGGTCTTCTCCTTCCCACCCTGCCGAATCGTCATCGGCGCCGCAAAAATCTCCACCTCAAAGGTTGTAAGATCCAAGCGGTGGTGTTGATGCACCACTTTGATCGGCGTTTTGCTCAGCGACATTTCATGAATCGGGCAGTTGATCAGCGTTGGCGGACAGGGTTTGTTACAGTTGTGCGTGACACCGTAACAGGTTGCACCGACTTCCAATCTATCCTCAAGCCTGTGTTGTTCGCAATAGGCTTTATTGACGAGCACAACTTTGAAGTTTTCATCAATAATCCTGATCCCGTCCGGGATGGCATCAACCAGTGCCTGCAGGAATCCCCGCTGCTCCTCCAACTCAAGCATTTTCTCATGCAACCGCTCTGCCATCAGATCGAAGGTAGAGCCAAGTCGGCTGAGTTCATCTGACCCCTGCATGTCGACCCGGGTTTGTAAATTCCCACCCGTCAACTCCTGACTTGCATTAGTGAGCTGATTGACCGGTCTGAGAATATGACTGTGTATGAACCACCAGCCACCGACCAGGTTGAGAATCACAATCAGGGATCCTGCACTCATCAGCATCAGGGTGGTAGTACTTACCTTGTGTCTGATTGGGCTGGCGTCGTAGTCGACATAGAGTATACCGTTGATCGGATTCTGCTCAGCCGGACCATGACACTCTTTACAGGCTGGCTTGTTGTGTACGGGATTGATGCTGCGCAGCAACTCCTGCTGTGACTCATTCTGTATGAAGTGGGTTGTTTGAAGACTGGCCAGGTAGGGGGATTCCAGTTTTTTACCAAAATCCCCTTCACGACTGCTGAAACGGATCTCACCGGCCGGATTGGTGATGAAAACCCTGACGATACCCTCTTGTTCCCCGAGCTTTTTCACCATCTCACTCAAGCCAGGCAAGTCTCGCTTGAGCATGGCATTCTCCAGGGAAACCTGCAGCAATTTGTTGACTTGGTTGGCGGTATCCGCTCTCGCACCTTCCAGTTCCGATTGATAGATCGGTATGTAGAGCAATAGAAATACCAGGGTACTTATGACGAGACCTGATGTGGTACCGAGGATGAATTTTCTATTCAGGCTGTCGCTTATCCAGTTCATCACTTGTAACAACTCAGTTGCTCAGGATCAGATGTCCTGATTGTAATATTAAAAAAAACCCGTTTTTCTGACAATTTGTCATGTTTCAAAGGAGAATCCAATGATTCTTTTCTCCTTGAAGCCTCAATTTCAGCTCTTTGGCTTGTGTTTTGCTCATAAATTGGGAATCTGAACGCAATATCCTATCTGGAGGAGGAGCGAGAATGAGAAAAAAAAATACAATTTCCGATTTCCACATCACAACCCAGCTGTTGTGGGCCTTTTTATGGTTACCAATTGCGGGCTTAGCGGAACCGGCCAATAACCTTAGTGAGTCGTTACGCGAATCCCTGCAACAGCAGGGATGGCAGGAGTACACCGCTGCGGATGGTAGTGTTATCTATCGTCAACCGAAAAAAGAGATTGCCACTGACATTCCGTCAGGAAAAAGAGAAACAGCTGAGATACGTAAGTTTGGAGAAGCGTTGCAGAACCACGGATGGCAGGTTGAATGGGATTCAGATAACACATTAATTTTGATCCCTGCAACGACAACGCCCCCCTCAGATAAGAGCCCGAATGCAACTCCGCAGATAACCACAGCTCCGTTTGAGACTATGACAGACAATCTGCCAAGTGACTTGTCAGGCTTTAAATACTGGCATATCGAGCGAGATCAGCGGGGAGCACTGCTTTTTCATCCGGTGGATATTTCTGCCTTAGAAGATCAACCACAAGCATCTACTAATATACAACAAACAGAGTGCCGCATTGATCACTTCCAACTTACCAGTGGGTCGCTGCCGGTTGATCAATGGTCTGAAGCACAGGATGTTGCAAAACAGTGGCTCAACACAACGGGAGCGACGGGGCTTCAGGTGGGCCGCATCCGTAAGATAAATCGCATCTATCTGGTCAGCATTGTTGGAGAATCTGAACCCTACCCACTCGAACACCAACTGGCAATTCGTGCTTCCGATGCGTCCGTCGTCCTAATTGAGTAGTGATAGAGATAGAATACCCTGATCATAATTCATCTCTATCTAGGGCCTGTTATTACGAAACCGATCTGCCCGGCTGAGGTTCATTTTCATCCAGCACGACAGAATGGGTGTGGTGCGGTTGTCATCAGGGAAAAGGAGGAACAGCCGAACACTCCCCCTAATTGATGGACCCTTTTCCATAATTAAAGAGTCGATTGAAATCGTCCTAACAGGCCCTTAAAACAGACATGAGGAGTGGTTGGTAAACACCATCCTTCCACTCCCCGGTTTGGGTCTGCCTGCAAATTGCATAGGGGTAACAGCCCTGTATGACGAAATGTCAGTCAATCAAAATCTTATCCAAAGCTGAAATGTAAACTGCTAAATATCGTCTAAGCGAATGAAAAATAATATTTAAATTCTATCTCAACCCAAATCCTTGACGATTCTGCAATCGCAACATGTTTAAACCGACTCACTACAGCATGACAAATCGTCAGAGTAATAGATTCAGGCATTATCTGAGATAGAGCTTTAAAATCAAAAAAAACCCTTAGAAATCAATAGAGAAAATCTAAAACCTACTCACTGGCATAGCCCTTGCCTTGTAACTCTTGCCAACCTGTACTGATAACAAAGACGAATCGAGGAGGGTTTTAGAATGCGGCTGTTAGCTACTGCCTGCACTGGTCTGTTTGTATTACTTCCACTACAGCTCATGGCTGGTTATCCCGTAGCTGGTCTAGAGCCTTCCAAACGGCCAATGAATGCACCGGTCATGAAACAGGTATCGCGTAATAAAGCTTGGTACCAATCATCCTTGACAGGTGTTCAACAACCCTACCCCAGAAGTCTCCACTTCCTTGACAACCAAGGTAACTGGTACACACCTTTCACCCGCCCAGGCATGAGAGGTCCATATGATATTCGTCAATGGCATCAGTAGCGTTGGTATCAAATAGAACCAAGCTCGATTGATGTGGCGACTACAAAGCAGTGAACGGTTCTTTATTTAAGGTATAAAAATTTACTACAACTAGAGGCGAAAACTATGAAAATTATTCGAATGCCAAACCTGAAAGGAGTGATCAAAGCGATGGGGATGGTCGTAGCACTTGCTGTTGCCCCGCTCGCTAGCGCAGGCATGAGTGGTATGTCCGGTATGGGCGGCATGTCCGGTATGGGTGGCATGGGCGGCATGTCCGGTATGGGTGGCATGTCCGGTATGAGCGGCATGGGTGGCATGTCCGGTATGAGCGGCATGGGTGGCATGTCCGGTATGAGCGGCATGGGCGGTATGTCCGGTATGAGCGGCATGGGTGGCATGTCCGGTTACTTCAAGATCACCCCCCAGGGACAGATTTTCTTCTATCCTGCTAGTGGCATGTCCGGTATGAGTGGCATGGGCGGTATGTCCGGTATGAGTGGCATGGGCGGTATGTCCGGTATGAGTGGCATGGGCGGCATGTCCGGTATGAGCGGCATGGGCGGCATGTCCGGTATGAGTGGCATGGGCGGTATGTCCGGTATGAGTGGCATGGGCGGCATGGGCGGCATGTCCGGTATGAGTGGCATGGGCGGTATGTCCGGCATGAGTGGCATGGGCGGCCAGTGGGTTTGGCAGCCTTCAGGCATGAGCGGTATGTCCGGCATGGGCGGTATGTCCGGTATGGGTGGCATGGGCGGTATGTCCGGCATGGGCGGTATGTCCGGCATGGGCGGTATGTCCGGCATGGGCGGTATGTCCGGCATGGGTGGTATGTCCGGCATGGGCGGTATGAGTGGCATGTCCGGCATGGGCGGTATGAGTGGCATGGGCGGCATGAGCGGTATGTCCGGTATGGGCGGCATGTCCGGTTACTTCAAGATCACCCCCCAGGGACAGATCTTCTTCTACCCGGCTAGCGGCATGTCTGGCATGAGCGGTATGGGTGGCATGAGTGGTATGTCCGGTATGGGTGGCATGAGTGGCATGTCCGGTATGGGTGGCATGTCCGGTATGGGTGGCATGTCCGGTATGTCAGGTATGGATGGCATGTCAGGAATGAGTGGCTGGCGTTAGTCGACTGTTTGTGACTGGTATATCCAGTCATAACACTCCCCAGAGCGCAGGGACGCGCTCGAATCCTAATAATTAAATTTCATATTTTCCAATAGGGCTTCATCTGAGGAAGATCTAATGATTTTACCCATCAGGACCTTGATTCCACTACTATTGCCGATGCTGTTATCAATTGATCCGGCTTTTGCCCGTGATATTGGTCCTGAAGATTACGAACGATCACGTTGGCACCCAATTCATTTCAAACCGGATATCGATAACGCAAAAGATGAACAGTGCCTCAGCTGCCATCAAGAGATACTGGACAGGAAGGTACTGAATCAGTCACCGGCAGGCATTACATCGACAGAAGTTTTGGCCTGGTATCAAACCCTGTCGACCTATGAAGGTGAGCAGGAGACCTTTCATCGCCGCCATTTGGTGACACCACTGGCAACCGAGCTGATGGATTTAAAATGCAACACCTGCCACCAGGGTAATGATTTAAGAGAAGAGGCGGTGATACCACCAGACCATGACAACCAGGATCTGACACTTCGTAAATCGGTCAATCCGGACATCTGCCTGATGTGCCACGGAGCGAATGCCTATGAACTGATGGGCCTTCCCGCTCCATGGAGAGAATCGCGAAAAAACTTTCAAAACAACTGCCTTCTCTGTCACTCCTATATCCGCACTGAGCGGCACCAGGTCAACTATTTGAAAGCGGAAGCCATAGAGGCTGCCGGTAAAGCGAATTCAGATGTCTGTTACGGCTGTCATGGTGGTCGTCAATGGTATCGCATTGCCTACCCCTACCCCCGACATCCCTGGAAAAGCATGTCGAAAGTCACCCCAGGATGGGCCAGGGATAGACCAACCGAATCGGAACCCAGGTTCCGGAAAGAGATCCAGCAGGCAGCAAACTAGCAACCGCTGACAGCGTGAGGTACGGATGAGTATAGAAAAACTGACCCAGAGTCTGAATGAGCGATTGAATCTCTCCCGGCGCTCATTCCTGAAATCTGCAGCCGTGGGTGGCGCATCATTGGCTGCCGGTGGTTTGGTGGAAATGAAGACTGCCAAGGAGGCCAAAGCATTTGCCTACGAACCCTATCCGACAGACGATCAACTCGAAACGGTGGTAACCAGTTGTGCCCATAATTGTGGCTCAAGGCATATGTTGGTCGCCCATAAGTGGAATGATGTGATCGTGCGTCTCTCCACGGACGATGGTCGCTACCAGCGGAATGGCCACTTCGGTAAGGACGATAACGAAGAACCGCAACTGCGTGCCTGCCTTCGAGGGCGCTCCTATCGGCAACGGCTCTACTCAGCTGAGCGCCTGCTCTACCCCATGATGCGGGTTGGCAAGCGGGGTGAGGGGAAATTCAAACGTATCTCATGGGATGAGGCCCTGACGCATGTAGCCAGTAAAATGGTCGAGATCAAGGACACTTACGGGCCTACCGCTCTGGTAGACCAAAGTTACGCCGGCGCCTCTTATGGGGTGCTGCATAAATCCGATCAGATCGAGGGCCTGCTCGGCCGCTTTCTGGGTATGTTTGGCTGTAGAACAAGCTCATGGTCGGTACCCTCCTACCAGGGAACCACCTTCAGCTCACGTATGACCTTTGGCACCATTGAGGATGGCAATGAGGATGATACCTTTGCCCATTCGGATCTGATGATCATGTGGGGTTGGAATCCCGCCTACACCTTCCATGGCGGCAATACCTTCATGTACATGCGCATGGCCAAGCAGCGCGGTTGTAAATTTGTCTTGATCGATCCCCAATACACCGACTCTGCAGCCGCTTACGACGCCTGGTGGATTCCGATTCGACCCAATACGGATGCGGCGATGATGGCGGGCATGGCCCACTATATCTTCACCAACGATCTGCATGACCAGGAGTTCATCGACAAATTCTGTCAAGGCATGGACGCTGGGACAATGCCGGACTGGGCCAAGGATAAGGAGAATTTCAAGGACTATATCCTGGGCAAATATGACAATGAACCCAAAACACCGGAGTGGGCCTCAAAAATCTGCGGTGTGCCGGCCGAAGACATCATCAAACTGGCGGATATGTATGCCCGTACCAAACCTGCGGCACTGAAGGCATCATGGGCACCGGGAAGAAATGCCTATGGTGAGCAATACAACCGAATGGCTGCTGCCCTGCAGGCGATGACCGGTAATATCGGCATCCTTGGTGGCTGTGCTGAGGGTGTTGGCAAGGCCTGGCATGCCGAAGCAGTGGCATACCCTTACGATCAATACTCCAACATCTGGTTTCAGTCCATAAAATCTGATCGCTGGGCCCACTGCGTACTCAACTATCCTAATGTAAAAAGAGAAGAGATAGGACTATGGCCCCGCCAGGACAATACCGACGGGCAGATCCCGAATATCAAAGGCATCTTCTGGCAGGGGTCCGACTGGTTCAATCAACTTACAAACATCAATAAAGAGATTGAGGCGATCAACAAGCTGGAACTGGTGGTCTGCATGGACTCAACCATCACTCCATCGGGCTTGTATGCCGATATCCTGCTGCCCATAGCTACGCACTTTGAGCGCCATGATGTGGCACTGCCCTGGTATAAAGGGCACTACTACATCCATCGTCCCAAGGTGATAGAGCCGATGGGTGAATCGAAAACTGATTTCCAGGTTTTCACTGAACTCGCCTACCGAATCGGTGGTGATGTATTCGGTCAGGCCTTTAACCCAAAAGCAAACCGAGACTATTTTCATGTCAATGACAATGTGGATGAAGCCTATCTGAAGGAGTGGTGGGAAAAGAAAGTGATAGGCCACCAGCATGTGGATATGTCCTGGGATGAGTTCAAACAACGAGGCGTCTATAAATTCAAACTCGACCAACCGCACGTTGCCTTCAGGGAACAAATAGAGAACGGTAAAGCGTTCCAGACCCCTTCCGGCAAGATTGAAATACTGGCCTCACAACTGGCACAGATCACCGATTGGAAGAAAACCATGTATGGCTACGAGATCCCCTACATACCTAAATGGATCGAGCCCTGGGAATCTCTGAACAGTCCAAAGACCAGTGAATTTCCCTTTCACCTGATCTCACCCCACCCTCGATGGAGAACCCACTCCATATTCAACAACTGCAGCTGGTTACGTGAGACTTACGAACAAGAGGTAACACTGAATGCCGCAGATGCTAAAAAACTTGGTATCAGAACCGGTGATACAGTTGAAATCTGGAACAAACGTGGCCGGGTTGTGGTACCGACCTATGTTACAGAGCGCTGCATGCCAGGGGTGGCAGTACTGCATGAGGGAGTATGGATCGATCTGGACGCTGAGGGTGTCGACCGGGCGGGTAACCCGGACATGTTGACCCTGGACGAGCCAAGTCCAGCCGGAGCATTCGCGTACAATACCGTATTGTGCAATATCAAGAAAACGGACCTGGAACATCGGCCTGGTTGGGACCAGTTGGCCACATCCCGAGCACATGTGTTTAGGCGTGACCTTTAGTCCTGGAGGAGAGATCGATGACAAGCAATAAAGACAAAGCCAGGATTAAAGCTGCGGTAAAGCGTCGTAAACGTGAGACCTATACACCGGTTGTACCCGATAAACAGCTTGGATTTGTACACAACAATGTCGACTGTATCGGCTGCCGGGCTTGTGAAATCGCCTGTAAAGATAAAAATGGACTGGCGGCCGGACCAAGGTTCAGACGGGTTCAATATATCGAAGGTGGCACCTATCCGGACGTCTATGCCTATAAGGTCAATATGTCCTGTAACCATTGTGAATCACCAGCCTGTCTGCCAACCTGCCCCACAGGGGCGATATTCAAACGTCAGGAGGATGGCATCGTCGATATCGATTCCACGCTGTGTATCGGTTGTCGACGTTGTGAGGCGGCCTGTCCATTTGGTGCGCCACAGTTTGATCCAAACGATAACATCGTCAAGAAGTGTAATATGTGCGTGGATGAGATCGAGGCGGGGCGTAAGCCATATTGTGTCATGGCCTGTATGATGCGGGTGTTGGATATCGGGTCCATCGATGAAATCTGGAGGGGTAGCTTAGACACCGTAGCAGTCGGTCCTACAGACAAAGTCTCGAAACAAGTCAAGAACATGGCAAACATAGAGCTGACCAAACCATCGATCGGATTTGTGGCGCATAGCAAAGGAAAGGTCAAATAATGAAGCTGGTTACTGACCCGAACGACAACTCGAATCATTCGCAGATCAAAAGCTTTTTGCAAGTAATCTCGGATGACTTTCTAATGCTGACTCGCTTACACGCCAAGGAACCGGATGCGGATTTTCTTGAGTTATTGGTGGAATATGAATTCCCCAGCACTATGGCGCTAAATCTGGTCAGTGAAGAGGGAAAAAAGGCTAACCAGTTTATGCAGCGTGTTATTGAAATGATGCCTGAACAGTTTGATGATGAGTATCTCGATACGTTAGCAGCAGACTTTGCAGATATCTATCTGAATCATAGCCTGCAGGCTTCACCACTGGAGTCTGTATGGATCGACGAAGAGAAGCTGACCTGTCAAGAGAGCATGTTTCAGGTTAGAGCCTGGTATGAGAGCTATGGTCTGAAAGCGGAAAACTGGCGTATCCGTCCAGATGATGACTTGGTGCTGCAACTTCAATTCATTTCTCACCTATTCTCGATTTCTGAATCGATAAAAGAGCTAGAGGATATTGCGCGATTCATGGATGAACATCTATTGCGTTGGCTTGGCCAATTTACATCACGAGTGGTCCATCGTTCAGCGACACCCTACTATGCAGGTATCGCCCTATTGACAGGGGCTTATTGTGAGGAGTTAAGGGATCTCATTGCCACAATCACCAACCTCCCCCGACCATCTGCGGAGGAGATAGAAGAGAGAATGAAGTCCAATTCGGTGAGTCAAGAAGTAACAATGAGCTATATGCCAGGTATTGGACCTGCCGTTTAGTGTTCCCCATATGCCATTTCTCAAGGATTTTTTCAATCGGATACGAGAGGAAGAGAGATTACCGGTTGTAGACCCTGACCGATGCGTACATAGTCTGATTGAAATCGCCAGTTGTTCTGCTTGTGTGGATGTCTGCCCCACACAGGCCTGGGCCCTGGATGACGAAGCTTTACTCTTCGATGCGTCTGTTTGTGATGGCTGTGGACTCTGTCTACCCGTCTGTCCTGAAAGTGCTGTCTCAATCCAATATGAAATATTGACCGGTGACCTGGCAAAGGGAAAGATCGCACTCTCTGCCTGCGAACATACTGGAATAAAGGACAACCAAGGCGTTTTACCTTGCGTTCACCTGATCAGTCTCAACGATATACTCAATCTCTATAATCAGGGCTATATACAATGGGTGTGTGCAACCGGTAACTGCTCAGAGTGCCAACGAGGATCTAGTACTACCCTTTACCAGCGAATTCAACAGATTAATTTTGCTTTGGTTGAGGAAGGACTTCCACGCATCGACTATCACGAAACTGATTCCGTACAATGGCAACGTATCCAGTCAAGGGCGGAGGACACCCATCCGTCAGAAAATCTCAGTCGCCGAGCTTTCTTAAGAGGAGCACTGGAGAACAGTGTCAATGGTCCATCCACTCATTTTAAACAAAAACAACCAGCAACGACTGCCATTCCACCAGGTAAGCTAATGCCGAACGAGAATAGAACAACAATCTGGCCCTATGTACCACAGATTAACAGTACCCTGTGCGATGGCTGTGACGCATGTGTAAATACCTGCCCACACAATGCGATCAGGCTAATCACCGAAAGTGAGAGTAAATTTTATAAAATCCGGCCTGAAGCCTGTACTGAATGTGGGATTTGTCGGGACGTATGTGAGAGACAGGCGATCACTATCATGAAGTGGACAAATCTGCCACAACAGACACTGGCTCTGAATACCTTTACGTGTTCGAGCTGTGGCAACCCGGCGCACTCACCGTCAGATAATCACCAATCAATATGCAGAATTTGTGTTCAAGTCAATCATCAGAGTAACCTTTATCAAGTAATGGATTAACAGTCCGAAGAGTTATTGGGTTCCTGTGAACAGGACCCAATAGGCCATGGATAAGATAAATATAACAAGTTCATAACATTTTCTCCTACGCTACAGACTTATCTGCTTTCCTATGCTCTACTTCAATTCAAGGTTCAGAAGATCGGAAACATAAGACTATGATTAATTTGCGTAAATCTGCATGTTTTGCCCTCTACTTAGAACTTTCCATTCTCGTAATGGTGGCGATCTTTGCTACCAGCTGCTCATCTGAATCTCCGGAGCCTGAACAACGAATCGTTAATCAGAGTAAACCCGTCAAGAAGCAAATCGATTTTGCTCCCGGCTTACCATGGTTAAATGTTGAACGCCCGCTGACCGCTGACGACATGTTGGGCAAAGTTGTTATCCTGGATTTCTGGACATATGGCTGTATCAACTGTATCCATGTACTGGCGGATCTAAAAAAACTGGAAGATAAGTATGGCCATCAATTACTGGTCATCGGTGTACATACTCCAAAATTCGATAATGAGAAAAACCTGCAAACCCTGAAAAAAATCGTGATCCGATACGGTGTCGACCACCCTGTGATCAATGATGTAAATGGATTACTCGCCAGCTACTATGGAATGCGGGCATGGCCTACTCGAGTACTAATCGACCCCAAGGGTGAGGTTCTCGGAAAAGTGGTCGGAGAAGGTCGGTATACTCAGATCGATGATAAGATATCCGAGCTTCTAGCTCAGCATGAGGCAGTTCTTAATCCTTCACCCATACCTGTAAAACTGGAGCGCGAAGAAGATGACACAACACTCCTGTCGGCACCGGGAAAAGTCGCTGTAAACAGTAACTCTATCGCGATTAGCGACTCCCTCAATAATCGGATTATCGTTACCAATCACAGTGGCAAGATCAAACATATCGTTGGTTCCGGCACTCCTGGCAAACAAGATGGCAGTTTCACCGATGCCAGTTTCAGCTCACCACAAGGAGTGCTATTCAACAACAATCATATCTATGTAGCGGATACCGGCAACCATCTGCTTAGATTAATAGACCTCGATAATGACAGCGTTACTACCATAGCTGGAAACGGCTCTTTAGAGCGAAAACGCAGTGGTCAATTCCAGGCCAACTCAATCGGCATGGCCTCACCTTGGGCACTCGCTTTATTGGATGATAGATTATTTATCGCAATGGCCGGTAGCCATCAGATTTGGGTCTACAACATCAGCAGCAATCAGCTCAGTCGTTTCGCCGGATCAGGGCGTGAGGGCATCCAGGATGGTGATGTAGAACAGGCAACCTTCAGCCAACCGAGCGGGCTGAACATTGACCATGACTGGTTGTATATTGCTGACTCCGAAGCTTCAGCAGTACGACGGATTGACCTCAAAAATAATCTGGTAGAAACTCTGTTGGGTACGGGATTATTCGATTTTGGAGATAGAGATGGTGATCTCCAGAGCGCCAAGTTACAACATGTACTCGGTATATCGGTGAAAGACCAAACCTCGATTTACCTCGCTGACACTTACAATCATAAACTCAAAAGAATCGACCTTGAGTCATCCTCAGTGGAATCGCTGATTGGTGATGGCAAACCAGGATTTCTTAGTACTGTAGATGGTCAGTTGCAGCTAAACGAACCAGGAGGGTTGGCACTTTATGAGGACAGACTCTATATCACAGATACAAATAACGATCGTATTGTTGTATACGACATAGACAGTGGAGAACCGAGGCTGCTTAATATTCAACCTATTCAGTAATTATGACTTCACACAAATCTGAATATATCTAAGATATGAAACCTAGTAATTCAAGATAGAACCATACAATGGTTCACATATACAGCATGTCTCAGCTGAGAATATGAGTGCTGAAATCGACACTCCTTGAAAACACCTTTCCTACCAATCCTATTATTTCAAACAACTAAAGTTAACCTGATTTAATAGTCTAAGAGATGCCTGCTAATTTGTCAGTTGGTTAGCTCTGAACATCTATTGCATTATCACTTGATCCCGACCGTTTTGTTTTGCTTGATAGAGATAGGTATCTGCTCTCTGTATTGCTTTTTCAAACGATTCTTCGCCGGGGATGAAAACCGCAATACCAATACTTATGGTCATCTTGAAGCTATTTTTTGTAACAACGAATTGATAGTCGGAAATCACATCACGTATACGTTCAGCATAACTTAAGATTGCATCCTCATTATCAAACTGCCCCACGACGACGAACTCTTCACCACCATAGCGGATCAGTAGATCACTGGGTCTTGAGCGTTGTCTAAGCAAACCAGCAATCGTGGTAAGCACTTCATCTCCAGCCGCATGTCCATGAGTATCGTTAACCTTTTTAAAATGATCGATATCCATGAACAGAATTGCCATCAGACCGTTGGACTCTCTTTGCTGAAGTTTGATAAGGGATGGAATGCTCTCAATCAAGTAGCGCCTTCTGTAAAGACCGGTAAGAGAGTCCCTGACTGCCAGCTGACTTAATCTATCGATCAATTGGGAGCCGAAGAAAACTGAAAATCCGATGAAGATCAGCAGCAGTATGGTCGCCAGTGTTGATCCTCTGATAATGATATCCTCTGTCTCCTGCTCGATATCATCAAGATACTTACCTGTTCCCAAAACCCAATCCCAGGGTTCAAAATAGTCAACATAGGAAACCTTATGGAACTCCATACTGTTATGTGGCTTTTTCCAGTAATACTCTACCCAGCCACCACCTCGCTTGGCGACATGGATGAACTCTTCAAAAATCCGTTTGCCTTTGATATCAGTCCAGTCTATTTGATTGATACCTACCCGTTCCGGAGTGTGAGGCTGCATGTAGAGGGTTCCGTTACCCAGGTTAATCCAGTAGTAGCCATTTTTCTTATAAGTAGCATTCTCCAGTGCATTGGCTGCAAGTCTTTTTGCCTCAGCCATTGACAGTTCCCCGGCCACTTCCAGCTTATAGAAATAACGGATCACACCCATGCCGATTTGTGATACTTCACGGGCATCGTCTTTGTGCTTTTGCAGAAGGCTATCTGACAGGTTCCCATAGAAATAGGAGAGCAACAGAAGCATACCAAAAAGAAACAGAGCTGAGAGCAGAACAAATTGATTAAGGATTGCGGTTCTTTCTTGGGGCTGCATGATACAGATAAATCATCAGATCAGGTTTCGCTTAGAAGACCTCTGATCTTCCACTGGCGGAATTTTCATAAATCCAGTATATGACATTACTTCACCAGAGAAACCTACGATAGCAGAGTGATAATTGGAATTTCCAGTTTAATTGATCTGTCTCATGCCACTTTTGATTGAATTGTCATAATTCGTAACAAACTGACAGGCAACAAGGCAATTCTTGAGGCTTGCCACACATTACCGGAGACACCACACATACCATCTAATCGTAACTTAAGCAGACAACCTCATGTTGCGCTGCTAAGTGCCTGAATATAATTTTAGCTTATACCCAAGCTCATCGAGTTAGGGCCTGTAAACACTAATCCAATAGACACTAGTATAATTATTAGCATAGTCAATCATGGAAAACCTCTTACGAACCAGCATCAATGAATAAACTTTTTTATGGTGATCAGGACTACTAATTATGGAAAACCATAATTTACCTTTGGTAGACATGCTCTATGATCGTCTCAATATCTAAATAACTCGATCAGGATATTCGAGCCATTTTATTGACCCGGGTGCTTGGTTAAGGGTCTTTCTACCCTGAGGTGCATCGGTGAGTGTCAAGATATCGATAAAACAGTTGATCTTTCTACTCATGCTTAGCTTTTCACTTTCAAGTTATGGACTTGAGCTAAAATGGGCAGGATGTGGCATTACCAAAAAGGCTTTCATGGCCGAACTGGCTTCTGCTTATGAGCGAAAAACCGGCATCAAGATAGAGTTGGAAGGCGGTGGTGCCACCAAGGGGATTCAGAAAGTCATTTCAAAGTCCGTCGATGTAGGCGGATCATGCCGCTTCCGTGTGAATGATGACGATGCATCCCGTGCCTCGATCAAGTTCAATCCAGTGGCTTGGGATGCCTTGACAGTTGTGGTCAACCAAGCCAATCAGATCGATTCCATCTCCCTGGAATCACTGCGTGACATCTATACCGGTAAAATCAACAACTGGTCTCAATTGGGCGGTTCTGACCAACCGCTGGATCTCTATGTGCGTGAAGGAAAGATATCCGGTGTCGGGCATACGATTCGACAGTTATTGTTCAACAATCCACAAATGAGCTTTGAGGGCAGTGCGTTTTTCCCTTCTTCAGGGCCACTGGAAAAAGCGATAGAGAAAAATCCAAATGCAATCGGTATGACCGGAATCAGCAGTGCTCGTAAGCGTAACTTCAAAATCCTCAAACTGGATGGTAAAGAACCCAGTTTTGAGAATATCAAAAATGGTTCCTATACCCTGTATCGCCCCCTCTATATCATAAGCAACAGAGAGAGTGACAACTACGCCGAGGTCAAACGCTTTCTGAGTTTTACACACAGCCGGGAAGGACGCGATATTATGCGTGATAATGGCGTTGTACCCTATCTCGAAGCGGTCTGGTTAAGCAGTAATCTACAGCGTCAATGGTCTGACTCAAGGAAGATCAGAAATTGAGTTGAGCCAATCGGTATTGAGATTTTCTCCTACCACACCACTTATTTCGTAACAAAAGCCTGACAGTTCCCTTCTAGCTACCAATATAATGAGTAGATTCATTACCTTAGAGTTGATTTAATCACCCCCTCCTCTGCATATAAGAAGCTGTAATATAAAACCAAGGTCTGTAGATCCTCTATTTATAACGTTATTTAAATATAGTTAATCGCCTGCAACTCAAAAAGTGAATTTTTGTACCTCTTTTTTAGTCAAAACAAGAGGCAAACTTATGCAGGGAGTATTTGAAAAAACTAAAACGACATGGATCTAAGTTGAGAAAGACTATCCTGGTTTATACGATATCGTAAACACACAGGTCTGAACCAAAACAATTTCACAATCAGTGAATGCGGAAAGATGACCATCTATGGGCCATGTCAGGGTGAATATCATGAAGCGAAGAGAACTCTTAAAGTCAGGAATCATGCTAAGTCTATACACCTTTGTCCTGTCTGGTTTCGGGTTTTACTCATCCAAAATCAGTGCAAACTGGCCAAAGCATCTCTTCCATACAGACACGATTGATCGTGCAATTAAAGGGATTACCGGGCAACCCTTTCACAAGTTACAAACCAGTGATCGAGTGAAACTCAAAGTGGATAAAATCGTTGAGGATGGAAGTACCGTTCCGGTCACAATTACAAGTGAACTTAAAGCAACAAAGACAATCACTGTTTTATCTGACAAAAACCCCAATCCAGTCATTGCCAGATATCAAATGACTTCGAATATCGCACCAACAATCAGTACAAGAATCAAGATGGGGGGATCCGGGTCCATCATAGCAGTAGTCGAGACTGACAACGGCTATTTCAGCGCGAGCAAAAAGATCAAAGTAACCTCAGGAGGATGTACCTGAGTCTCCCACAATTGAATTTGAGGTTATTGTTATGTCTACACAAAAGCATAAGCTTCTGGCGAGAAAAAAATCGGGTTATGTACAAGTACGCATGCTCCTCAGACACCCTATGGAAACAGGCAATCGTAGAGACAAAGTAACCGAAGTGAAGATTCCACGTTTTTTTATCAGAGAGTTGACATGTGAACATAGAGGAGTTGTCGTACTTTCATGTCATTGGGGTTGGGGAGTATCGAGAAATCCCTATCTATCATTCAGATTGCTTTCAGGAGAGGCAGGAGAAGCAATAACTATCACCTGGACAGACAACTTGGGCAAGTCAAACATGATAACTACGACGATTAAATAAAACATTATGGATGAACTATCCAAAGCATGGCTAATCGGTGGAGGGTTGGTCATAGGCGGAATCTTCGGTCTTTTGGCACAAAGATCAGGATTTTGTGCGGTCTCTGCGATCAGTAACTCAAAATTGATGGGGGACTACCGGCATTTGGATGGCTACATTGCCGCTATCCTTGTTGCACTATCCGGAACGCTTATTCTCGAATTGATCGGTTTGGTCGATATTGGCACATCTCTCTACAGACGTCCGACCTTTAATTGGGCTGGTGCACTGTTTGGCGGACTCATATTCGGTATCGGAGCTATGTTATCCGGTGGATGCGCGTCGAGAACTTTGGTTCGGTCTGCAGAAGGCAATATCGGTGCAATTGTCACCCTATTGGCATTTGCACTCTCCGGGATGGCTACATTGATTGGTATATTGGACCCAGCCAGGGCGTGGGTTGCCTCATCAGCCATTGATCTTGAACCAGGTGATGCCTCACTCTCCAAATTGATTGGTCAACCTCACTATCTGCTGCCAGTTATGGTAGTAGTGTCAGGCATAATCTATCTTTACCGTCACTTAAGAGAACAAAACAACTGGTCCTATATCTTTTATGGTAGCGGCATCGGCCTATGTGTCGTTATCAGTTGGTGGATAACCGGCGTACTGGGCCAGGATGATTTTTTTGAATTGCCACCCACCTCCATCGCGGTCGCGGGCCCCCTTTCTCGTGGTGCGGTTTATATATCGACAGGTGAGGTTACAGGCAACCATTTCGCCTTTTATCTACTACCGGGAATGATCATAGGCGCTTTCGTCAGCGCACTCATATCCGGCAGATTTCAATGGGTACCCCCTGCAGGTTCAATGGTTGGCAGCTATCTGTTGGGCGGTATCCTGATGGGGGTTGGGGCGGTTTTTGCCGGTGGCTGCAATATTGGACAGGGACTCTCCGGCCTCTCCACGTTTTCGATCACATCACTCATAGCGGTTGGCGCTATTTTGTCCGGAATGTCATTGACGTTGACATGGATAAATAAAAGAACCAAATAACCCTGATGGGGGTTCAAAGCCTGATTTTTGCAACAGAGATTGAGTCTGTCTATTCCAAAGGTGATATTAACCTACTTTTTTAATCAACTATTATTGGGGGATACAGACGACAATCATGTTCGGTAAAAATGGCACAGCATCAGCCGGGATTGATGGGTTGAGCAGCCAGGAACAGGAGACATTTTGATGAAGTCTCACCCGACACCTATGCTCGATCAGCTGGAAAGTGGCGAATGGCCTAGCTTTGTCACAGGCATCAAAAGACTGCGTGACACCCATCCCGATCGCCGAATTAGAGAAACCACCAATGACCTGCTGGGTCAATTGGAGTACTCCTATGAGACCCGAAAGGGGTACTGGAAAGGGGGTACGGTCAGTGTTTTTGGTTATGGAGGCGGGATCATTCCCCGCTTCTCAAGCGTTGGCGATCTGTTTCCGCAATCGAAGGAGTTTCATACACTGCGCGTACAACCCCCTGCGGGAAACTACTACACCACAGATATCCTGCGGCAACTGGCAAACAGCTGGGAGAAGTGGGGCTCCGGCCTGGTCACCTTTCACGGTCAGACGGGCAACATCATGTTCATCGGAGCGAACACAAAAAACACCCAACACTTCTTCAACGAGATCAATGAATATGGTTTTGACTTAGGCGGTGCCGGACCTTGTGTGCGTACTGCTCAGTCCTGTGTGGGATCCGGTCGTTGCGAGCAATCCTGTACCAACGAACATGAGATCCATCGTCGCTTGGTCAACAACTTCCTCGACGAGATGCACCGGCCGGCGCTACCGTATAAATTCAAGTTCAAGGTTTCCGGCTGCCCAAACGACTGCATGAATGCCATCGAGCGTGCCGATTTTGCGGTAATTGGTACCTGGCGAGACGATATGCAGGTGGATCAGACAGAAGTGAAACAGTATCTCTCTGATAAAGGCCGGCAATACATCATCGACCACGTCATCAGCCGCTGCCCCACCCACGCACTCTCACTGACCGATGAGAATAGACTGGAGGTGGAGAATGCCGACTGTGTGCGCTGCATGCACTGTCTCAATGTGATGCCCAAGGCGCTCTCCCCCGGTAAGGATAGAGGCGTCAGCCTGCTGATCGGTGGTAAACGAACCCTGAAGATCGGGGATCGTTTCGGCACCATGATGATCCCGTTCATGAAGCTCGAGAATGAGTCGGATTATGAAAAACTGGTCGCTCTGGCAGAGGAGACCATCGACTTCTTTGCTGAAAATGCCCTGGAGCATGAGCGCATCGGTGAGATGATTGAACGCATCGGTCTGGTGAACTTCATCGAAGCGCTGAGTATTGATGTGGACCCCAATATGATCGTGCATCCACGGGAGAACTCCTATGTGCGCACCGATCAGTGGGAGGAAGAGGCCCAGAAGTGGTTTGAACACCATCCCAATGACGATCCGTCAGCGGATGTGGCTTGAGGAGTGATCTGATGGCGAACGCAGAGCGTAGAGTCCCGATTGAAAGCGGCTGTCCCGACGGTATTCAGTATATGCATCCCGTGATGCGCGAGAATTTCGGTCACTGGCGATACCACGAAGATCCCAGGCCGGGAGTCCTTCGTCATGTGGCTCATAGCGGCGATGAGATCTGGACGGTGAGAGCGGGTACCCAACGGATTCTGGATCTCTTTACGCTGCGCAAATTGTGCGAGATCGGTGATCAATTCGCGGATGGTTATATACGCTTTACAATCCGCAGCAATATCGAGTTTATGCTCTCCGACGGAGATCGTGTGGCCGCGTTGGTCGAAGCCTTGGAATCCAATGGATTCGTGGTTGGCGGCACACGAAATTCGGTCGCGGCCATTTCACATACCCAGGGTTGGCTGCATTGCGACATACCCGCCACGGATGCCTCTGGTGTGGTTAAATCGATGATGGATCAGCTGGTGGATGAGTTTCGTCAATGGAACATGCCCAACCGGGTTCACATCACCACCTCCTGTTGTCAGATCAACTGCGGCGGCCAGGGGGATATCGCGATCAATATTCAACACACCAAACCCCCAAAAATCGACCATACCCAGGTGGCAAACGTTTGTGAGCGGCCATCGGTGGTGGCGCGCTGCCCGGTAGCGGCGATACGACCTGCGATGGTCAATGGCAAACCCTCCCTGGAGGTCGATGAGAGGAAATGTGTCTGTTGCGGCGCCTGCTATCCGCCCTGCCCCCCGATGCAGATCAATGATCCGGAACACTCAAAGCTGGCGGTATGGGTTGGCGGCAACCACTCGAATGCCCGGGCTCGGCCCACTTTCCAAAAACTGGTGGCAGCCGGTATCCCCAACAATCCACCACGCTGGCCGGAGGCCACAGCCATTGTCAAACGGATTCTCAAGGCTTATCAGACCCATGCCAAAGACTGGGAGCGGATCAATGATTGGGTGGAGCGTATCGGCTGGCCGCGATTCTTCGAATTGACCGGATTGCCTTTCACCAAATTCCATATTGATAACTGGAGAGGTCAACAGAAGAGCCTGAATGCCTCTACACATCTTAGGTTCTGACCGTAAGATTCAGGGAGTTATAGGGCTTCAAATCCCAGGCATCAACCCCTGAAACTGTGAAGCCGCTATCAGAATTAAATGCCTAATCTATTTATTTAGTTTATTAGCATATTATTATATGCTATCATGTATTCATCTTTAAGCTATATAGGTATATAGGTATAACAGGATGAACAAATTGCTGATTGCTACTCTCCTTCTTGTAACAACTGGTCTGGTTTCTGCCAATACGACCGAAAAACTTCAACCCAGGGCTACCACCGGCTTCGACGGCTTTTACGGCATCGAAGATTACAATGACGCCTTTTACGGGGATGTATACAAGCAGAAGACCGCTGAACAGACCCCTGTCGTACGCTTCGGCAAGTAATCCCCGCATTTTCATACAGACAAACACCGGACCCCATGGGTCCGGTGTTATTTTATTCTTCATCATTTCTGTTCTACAAGGTCTCGATAAGCATGCCAGGTAGCATGGGCAGCGAGTGGAAAAAGAAACACCAGACCGGCGTAGAGGGTTACGAATCCTGCAATAATGATGGTCACCAGGATAGCCGCCCACAAGAACATAGCCAGAAAATTGTAGCGTACTGCGTTCCAGCTGGTCTGGATCGCATCGAATACATTGCAGTCTCGATCCACCATCATGGGAACCGATACGACACTGATACTGAATATGATGAAAGCGATCACGGCACCACAGCTGACACCGACCACCAGCAGCTGCAGCCCTTGCCAACTACCGAACAGGGATGTCAGGAAACCTTGCCATGTTGCAGGGGTGATACCAGTGAATGTCAGGGCAACGATTAGCTGAGCCAGGGTCACCCAGGCAATCAGCGCTACAATCAACACCAGCCCCATATTGAAAGTATGGAAGCTGTTTTTCCAGACCTTCTTCATGGCCATTCGTAGTGAAGGCTCCTCGCCAGCCTCCAACTGACGGCTGATCGCATATAAACCGATAGCCAACAGGGGCGCAATAAGGAAAAAACCCGCTACGAGCTGTGGAAAAAGAAAGAACATACCATTTGATACAACAGATATGGTTATCAGGTAGCTGATGATCGCCAATACCAGTCCATAACCCAAGCTTTGAGCGGGTGCGGCTTTGATGTCCTGCCAGCCAGCGGACAACCACATCCATGGGTGGTCTGTGCCGATATCACGCACCTGCGCAATGGTAACTGGCCTGGCATCATAATGGTGAATGACAGTATGACTCATTTTTTCCTCCATAGATTTTCTGATCCCGTTGAATCATGGGATGATAATTATTAGGACAAATAGGATGGTCATTCTGTTTCACCACGATCTGCTAGTGAATGTATTGAAAATCACTTTTAATATGGACTGACGGTGGATAACTTTAATTTTTGGCTTTTTACTAATATAGTTAAAAAAAGAGCTGTCTAAAGTAGAACCTTATGTCATAGTAAAATATACGATTCGTACTGCGTCGGAATAGTGAAAACAAAGGCTCCTGCTCGTCAATTCCTTCTGATTGTGGGCATGAGATGTAGTGGCGTGAATATTATCTGTTTTATCATCGTTACCCTGGAGCGGATCAAAAAACCGGGACTGGTGTAAATTCTATCCCCACTTCATACGACGATCTGAGGAATCGAAGGATTCCGAGATATTGTCCTCAAGTCCTTTACAGGTTTACCGATAAAAAAACATAAGTACAGAAAATAGTATTATGACTGGGAAAATAAACCCAATCATCAGTTGACTCCTAAACAGTTTACGAATCAACTAAATTTTTAGAATAAACATCACGAACGACCAGCCATGGATTACAATACCTTGCTAGAAGGACTTCAGGAACTGTCGGATACCGCATTCCCCCGCGTCTGTACCAACTGCGGTAAGGAGTATCCAGATTTACAAACCTTCATCTATGAAACTCAACAGTTGGAAGGACGTAGCGGACTCATGGAGAATGTTGGTTGCCCTGATGAAGGAGATGAGCCTATCGTAGAACTCTATAGGAACTGTATTTGTGGCTCTACCTTGATGGAGTTTTTTTCAGACCGCCGGGATACATCAGAGGTTGGTTTACAAAGACGGCAGTTATTTGACAATCTATTGGCGCAATTGGTTGAGATGGGCGTCTCTACAGAAGAAGCCAGGAACGAGTTAAAACTATTCCTAAGTACTGGAAAAAGCGTCCTCTTAGAAAAAATGGGTATTCGCACTTCGTTCTGATCTCTTGGAGCTTGATTTGACTCATCGGATTAATATCGATATCGCCAGTTGATCGTTAAAATATTGATCTGTTGTAGCAACCCCACACGAATCCCCTATCCACATTACCGACAAATCATTGTCATGGTCGGCAGATTTCTGTTGTATGTATAGAGGCAACGAATGACCTGCCTGGGCATCATCTATCAGAACGCCAAGTGATGCTCCTCATTGAAGTGCTAAAAGCGCATCAGTTCTGATATATATCGTTTTTAGAGTGGGCTACTTGGTAACAGCACGTGGTCGCCACGAGACAACGTGCACCCCATTCCTTGGTACTGTTGCTAGGGCCTGTTATCACGAATCCAATAGGCCCTGCTTGGACTGTTTTTGTGTCCAGCAAGGCGGAATGGGCGTAGTGAGTCTGAGTTGATATGAGTCTTATAGTACACTTTTAAACTATGCTACGCCGTCTTCTAATAGTGTGCTTCACTTAGTCTCTAATTGTCGAATCTTCAAAATATCTTTACAAGCAAAGCACCATAATTGTGGTAACAAAAAGAATTTACACTTACACATGTAATATTTTATTTATCGGATTGATTTTGTTTAAATGTCTCTAAGGCAGTTTTAATAACAGCCCAGGTTTTGCATATGAACCAAGTACATTAGTGGCACTACGTTTGATCAATTATTATTAACGGTCATGTAAAAATCATTCTATCTACTAATATACAGTCCGGTCTGTGAATCCCTTCTTCAACAATCTTTTCTCCTACTGCTTTATCCTCTACTCACCCGTTACATTGGCATTGTGTCAGTTGTAACGGTCTTTCATCAACGTAAGGTGTGAAATACAAAATTGTAGTTATTTCATGAGCCACATGCTCTCCCCTAAATACCGCGATAACTTGTGGGCTCGATTAAGATTTGTTCGACTGAGTTTTATACGGTAATTAAATATTGTAAAATTAATAAGTAGCAGTTAAGATTTGCTATTCAAATACATTTGTAACTAATTGTTATTATTTAGTATTTCATGTTTTTAAATGTATGAACAAATTAAGCCAAGAAAAACCTCATAGTCTTTCTGATTTGTGTATCGTAGGTGGTTGTGGCAGCAGTGGCACAACACTATTGGCTCATATCGTTAGTAAACACGAAAAAATAGGTTCCGGACCAGAATTTAACTGTTTTAATCATCATGAATTGTATGATTTTGATTCATTCAAGAATCAGTTAACACATTTGCAAGGTGGTAAAGCAAAGCCATCAGGTTATGTCGATGTTCCTGTATTTATGACGTTTCAGGAGCATTATGGAATAACTCATGAACTAGTAGATGATTGGATTTCACAAAGTTCAAGCTCAATTGAGTTTACCTGCTTATTGAGAGACCATTTGCTTGATCATTTTAAATGTGAAATATTTTTTGAGAAATCACCAACTAATGCATACTGCTTAAACGCTGCTGGAAAAGTCCTCAATGATGTCAAGCTCGTGCATATGGTGCGTGATGGGCGCGATGTTGTAAGCTCTTTGATGAACAGAGGATGGAATCTGTTCGGAGCTGGAACTCGATGGTTATATGATACAGTACAAGGCTTGGAGGCTCGTAACAGTCCAAACTATATGGAGCTTCGCTATGAGGAATTTGTTTCGAAACCGGACAACGTGTTAAATGAATTATTTTCCTATCTCAATGTATCCCAAACCGCGAATGATTTACTCAACTCTAATAAAGAAGTACCTGGATCGTATTACGAGGAATGGACAGAGCGAAGCGAACCAAAAGCCTGGAACCAGACTCCATCAGATCCAATTTCCACAAAATCAATTGGAAAATATAAAGAAAAACTCACCAAGGGCGAGCTAAACTATTTAAATAAAATTAAATTAAAAAGAAGAGTCGATATCAATCCAGACACACCCCGATCTTTCGGGGAATTATTAGAGTATTTAGCATATCCAAGATCCATTCAGCAAGATAGCAGAATAGAATTCAATACAATCACCTTTAATCCCTATAAATTAGCTGATTACTTAAGGCGAGTACATCGATTTCATAATAGGAATTATTGGCATCTTCCTCAAATATATACTTACTGAATTATTCTCTTATAATGAGAAATTCAAGAATCACAAATCTAATTCTACATTTGCTGTATAAACATTTTGTAGCAAACGCTTGAAATTGAATACCCAATTTAGGCATTAAGCTCATATCTCGGCCTGGTAGCACTGTTCGGTGTTTCATCCTAATCAGATTGAACTGGGTTGTCTTTGGCCTGTTCGGCCGGCGTCACATCGATACGATACTTGTTGTTCAGTTATTCGTACCATGAACCGGGCCGGATTTACCCTACGTATGAATACCAGCGCGGTCAGCTTGCCGATAAATTCCAGTAGTTCAAATATGACATGGGTCGTAAGTCTTCAGCTTATAATGGATTACCACTGACGATATCACTGACAAGTCGCCTCATTTCAATCATAGATCAGCTTGGTCCAGGAATGGTGAATTTGTCACAAATAAGCTGTTTATAATGCCATAGGAAGAAAATTCATAACATGAAACACTGACTCTACCTCAAGAGAAGGAACAACAATCAAGGAGAGGAGGTGTGCATGAATATCCTGATGACACATGCAGCACGCTATCCCTGGTTTATCATTACTCTGCTAGGTATTGTCACCTCGATCGCGCTACTCCAACTGCCTGAGTTAAAAATAGAGATTTCTGCTGATGGGATAATGGTCAACGACCCCCAGGCCCTATCCCTGTATGACACAACCGTCGAAACCTTTGGCAGTGAAAACGCTACTATGATCTACCTGGGGGATGAGCAATTACTGACTTCTGACAATCTGGCTGCTATACAGAAGGCGGCCGGTAAGATAGAGGCCATAGCGAGTGTTTCGGAAGTAACCAGTCTTTTCTCCATGAGATATCTTCGCACTGTGGAAGGTTACATCCACACAACCCCCTACTTCCAGACGATACCTGAAACAAGTGCTGGAATCCTGTCAACAGCCCGTGCCGCCCGTTCAAATCCATTAGTTGAAAGAAATCTACTCTCCAATGATGGCAGCGTTATGGCACTTAATGTCTTTTTCGATAAATCAGAGCGTAAAAGCGGATTTGATGAAAAGATAGCCAATGAACTGGATCTTGCGTTGGCACCACTGAAACAACGTTTACAGCAGGTATTTCATATCGGTGATCCATCCATTAGAACCGGAATATCCGAACAGATCAGGCGGGATCAAAAGATCATTTTACCGATGGCGTTGCTGGTATTGATTCTCACTCTCGGCATAATGCTGAAACGATTCACAGCAGCGATGATTCCGCTTCTCACAGCCACTCTGAGTGTGATATGGATCCTGAGCATCATGGCCGTACTGGAAATACCGGTCAATATCATGACCTCAATCGTTCCTGTGATACTGATCATCGTGGGTTCCACCGAAGATATTCACCTAATCTCAGAATACCAGTCAGGCATTGCCAAAGGTCTTGACGCAATCGATGCCAATCATCTTATGTCCCGACACATGAGCACAGCGATAATGTTGACATTTGTCACTACCTGCCTTGGCTTTCTCTCCATCACACTCAACCAGATCGACTTGCTACAGCAATTTGGTTTGGTTGCAGCGGTTGGCTTGATGCTGAACTTCATTATTACCATCAGTCTGGTTCCGGCTTGCCTGCAACTGACGACTCCACAGCCCCTGACAGAAAAGCATGAACGTGCCTACGGTTTTTACAGATTAGCGTTACGTATATTTGGCCATATCTCCAGCAAACCAAAACTATACATCTCTATATTGATGGCATGTATTCTGTATAGTGGATACTGGGCAAGTAGTATTGAAATCAACAACAATGTCATGGACTATTTTGACTCCACGTCAGAATTACCCTTACAAGTAGATCTACTGCAGCAGAAACTCTCCGGTATACATGCTCTGTCTGTTGTTGTCAGCGGCGGTAAGGATGCATTCCTGAAGCTGGACAATTTAAAACAGCTTCAAAAAATACAACAATACATAGAAAGTTCTCGTTTATTCGACAAAAGCTTCTCTTTCGCAAATTATATGGCCGTTGTTCACAGTGGAATTGACGGGGAACTGTCGGATACCCCCTATCTACCGGATAGTGATGATCAGATCAGCAATTATATGGCACTCTTGGGCCATACCAATGCCAGATCTTTTGTATCACCGGACTATAGTCAGGCAAGAATCATTATCAGGCACTCAATCAACTCATCAAATCAGCTTAACCAGGCAATCGCCGCCATCCACTCGTTTGCCAGGGATTCGATTGATAGCGATCTCACTATTCAGGTTACAGGTGAGAGTTATCTTAATAGCCAGGCAGTTGACTATATGGCAGACGGGCAACTTCGTTCGTTATTGCTTATGCTGATCATCATATTCAGCATAATCAGTCTAATGCTGATGGATGTCAGAATTGGATTGGTTGCTGTGCTGGTCAATCTCTATCCAATTAGTATGTTGTTTGGATTGATGGGATATTTGAAGATCCCACTCGATACGGGAACCATCATGATTGCCGCCATAGCGCTTGGTATCGGGGTTGATCATACCATGCACTTTATAACACGATATCAACGTCTGCTGAATAATGGCCTGTCTATAACAGATTCAATCACCCAAGTCATCCGTCATGAATCCCTGCCGATCTACTCAACTGCACTGGCCTTGGCGATGGGATTTGCAACCTTGGCATTGTCAACTTTTCCACCTGTTGCGTTATTCGGTCTTTTAAGCGCACTGGTCATGCTATTGGCCCTGTTAGGCGCCTTCGTTATCACACCACTTCTATTGAGCTGCAAATGGATCAATAGTCGGCAAAGTGGGCTCGTGCAGGTAGTGACATTCAAACGATCATAGAACGCGAAAAATATTGTTCATGTCTCCCATTTGCAAGAATTGGGAGAATATCCGCAACCTCTTTGCCTGTCGAGGGGGAAAACTGGTGGCCAAATACACTTCAGAAACCCGTCTCCCGACCTCATTCCCCAGTTTGCGGCTGAGAAAATCATCAGGAGCAATTCTAAACAGCTTTATATGCAGCGAAAAAGACAATCAAACTTTGATCACTAACAGGCCTGCGTTGCGACTCCGGCATACAAGCTGAACTTGGGATACTATCTCCAACTGGGAAAAAACCATCCTCTTCCCAGTCGAAATTATCTTCAATATGAACGCTTTGCGTATCTGCTGGGAGCACTGGCAAACAGTAGCTGATCATATGTACCAGTTCTGTCAATTCCTGCAGGCTGGGTACAAGGCTGTTTACATGTTAATCAGTTGCCTACCTCTCTGCATGAATCTGGTGACCAATGATCAAGTTACTAAAAATCAGCCTGATTGACGTTTTTTAATGCTCAAGAATGCGAAATCATGTATAAGTTTCTGTACAAGAGTCGAAAAATCTATAGATATCGACATTGTGGAAAAAGGAGGGAGCATGGAAAGTTATTCGCTTTTCGAGATTAGTGAAGCTGCTCGAAATCAGGCAGTTAAATGTTACGATTGCCATGCCTGCCTTGAAGATCCAGAGTTCGAAATATGTAGAGTTGATTTCCATATCGAAGATGCCTCGGTGATTCTTTCAAACAGCAACCAATGTAGAGATTGTGGATACGGTCAACCCTTTGCGGATGGACATATATGCACATGTCCTATACGTCAGGAACTTTACATTCGGCATGGCGTTTAATCTTAACTCTGTTGAAGCGCAGTTAAGATTCACGAGCGGGTGGTAAATCCAATCCCGTATAGTAGCAACTGTTTGATCTCGGTATTGAGATAAACAACCCTACTCTACTCTGTCAGCCTACAGCGGTCATTCCTCAACAAGCGGCACAACGAGAACCGGTATCTTACATCGGCGGATTATACGCCGCGTGGTATCGCCAATGACAGCATCCTTTACCGATGCTCGGTTCCCATGTTTGCTAAGCACCAGTAAATCGTATGCCCCTGTATGGGCCTCCTCAAGAATTTTCTCCAGAGCCCCACCATTTTTGACCTTCACTTCATAGCTCAACACCGGCTGCTCAGGTTGTTCAGAGATGCACTCCTTACAAAACTGCTCAACATTCCTGATCGCAACATCATCCCTTTTCCGGTTGATCAGTATCTTTCTGGCATCATCCAAGCTTCTGCTCACCAGTTCCTTCCACAAGTCATCGCCCATATAACTCGCCAGGCTTTGCAGGTCTCGGTCGTCCACTACGTGAAAAACAGTCAGTCCGGAATCATTGTAGCGGGCAATGGTTGCCGCATGCAGAAATCCCTCCCGTCCAGACTCGGACAAGTCTGTCACGTAGAGAATTTTATTATATTCGATCTGTTTTAAACGGTTTGATTTCGACATCATTTTATCCTCAAGTGGTGGCCGGCTTTTTACTCTTGAGCCAGATTCCACTTAGGAACCAGCTATAAGCCCAGGTACCAAAAAACACCAGTACAAAGGTCACGGCGATATCTGTTGCACTTCCATCCAGGGAGAACGCGGGAACGTATCCGAATATAAACGGCGCCAGATAAAGGAACTTGGCGAACTTGAAGGCGATCCATGCAGTTGCCCACATATTCGCCTTGGCGATTGTCGCACCGGCAAAGGCTGCAATACAGACCGGAGGCGTGATATTCGAGTCCTGCGACAGCCAGTAAACAATCATATGTGCAGCAAGTGGGTTAATTCCCAGTTCAGTCAACGCCGGAACCGCGACCACCGCAGTGATCAGATAAGCGGCCGTGACGGGTACACCCATACCGAGAATCAGTGAAGCCAGGGCAATAAACAGTATAGTGAGCCACAGCTTTCCGTCCGCCAGTTCGATAACGATATCAGCAAAGGTCAATATCAGGCCGCTATAGGTCAGTACACCAATGATGATGCCGATCACGCCAACCGTTGCACCAATTTTCAGACTGGACTCTGCTCCGGCTCGGGAGGCATGCACGAATCCTTTCAGATCAATACGGGTATTTTTACGAAACCAGCTGACAACTATACAGGTAACGATGCCGAGAATTGCCGAGTAGCCCGGTGAATAGCCCGCCAGCATGAAAATTGTAATCATGACCAGCGGTAAAATATAAAACCACTCCTTTTTCAGGATATCCGTTGCTTTTTCCTTACTAGGTTCACCGACGATATTTTCCTTCTTAGCCTCGTAATGCACCATCATAAAAACGCTAAAGAAATACATCAGCGCAGGGAATATCGCCACCAGCATGATCTGCGAATAGGGCAAGCCGGTCAGTTCCGCCATGATGAAGCCACCCGCCCCCATAATCGGCGGCATAAACATGCCACCCAGGGATGCAGCCGGTTCTATGCCACCTGCCACATGTGGACGAAATCCTGCTTTTTTCATCATCGGAATGGTAAATGCACCGGTGGAAACCGTATTGGCAATGGCACTACCCGAAATCGACCCGAACAATCCGGATGCAATCACCGATACCTTGCCAGGGCCACCAATCTTGTGGCCTACCGCTGCCAGCGGGAAGTCAATAAAAAATCTCTGCGCACCACTTTTCTCCAGGAATGCGCCAAAAATCACAAACAGGATGATATAGGTCGCCAGCACGTTGGCCATGATGCCGAAGACACCATCACTCTTATAGAAAATGCTGACACACAACAGTGGAAAGGTGTCTCCCGCATGCTGAATCACTTCCGGCACCCATTCGGAATCACCATAGACCCCGAACAGCAACATAATGGTACCTATTACCACGAATATCGTACCTACCACACGGCGGGCAACCTCGATACCAACCAGCACACCTGCTACTGCAATCCAGGTATCCAGTTCGGTCTCTGCACCGGCACGATAGTTGATGGCCTCAAAATTCAGTATCCAATAGCCTAGTGTAACTATGGCTACCACCATCAGTATGTAGTCCCAAATGCGCCCGTAGATACCGCCCCAATTGGAGCGGTAAAGCAGAAAAACCAGGATATAGGTGATAATGACGTAAACACCACGATGGAACTGTGTAGCTGCTGGCTCCAGTACTGCGGAATAGGAATAAAACAGCACCAGACCTATGGCCATGGCATCGAATGCCCATTGCTCAAACTTGTTCAGTTTACTAAACAGCATGCCCCACCCTCTTTCTTTGTGATTATTTTGTTTTGAAACCTGCCCCTGTTAAAAAAGGGCGGGAGTAATTCCCGCCCTTTGGCTAGGTCGAGTATGGCTTACATCATGCCTTTTTCTTTCCAGAACTTGATCGCACCAGGATGCCAAGGAGTCACCACACCTTGGGTACCTGTCTCCAGACTCATGTTTTTGAAGGTTTTTTTCTGCTGCATCATGTGCGCCAGACCTTCATCGGTATAGATCGCTGAGAGCATCTTGTAAACCGTATCATCTGAAACGTCTTTGTTCGCCACCCACAGTGCAGAGTCCTGGAATGATGGGGAGTCGTAATCAACGCCACGATAAGTACCGGCAGGCACTGAGAGTTGGGAGAAGTAGGGGTACTGGTCAAAGAAACCACTCTCCTTGGCATCCTTACCCAGGTCGATCAACTCAATGTCATTGGTCTGCGCCGCCATGATCACAGCACCACTTGGGAATGCGGTAAACAGCCAGAACGCATCCAGCTGGTTGTTACCGAATGCCGATGCGGCATCGTTGTAACCCATTGCATTACGCTCAACCTTGTCCCAAACACCCATATGGGTGAAGAACAGCTCACAGTTGGCGAAAGCACCAGAACCTGCATTACCGACACCGACCTTCTTTCCAGCCAGGTCCTTGGTACTCTTGATACCAGAGCCCTTGCGAACAACCAGCTGTGCAGGTGCACCATACAGCCAGGCTACCGCCATGACATTTTCGTACTTCTTGGTATCGTTCTTCATCTGGCCGTTACGACCCAGATAGACATGTCCGGAATAGACCGTTCCCATCTGCGCCTTGCCGGAATTCACCTTACGCAGGTTTTCCACTGAACCGGCAGATGACTGAGCGCGAACACGGAAATCCTTCGAACTCTTGATCGGTTTGTAAACCTGGATAGCATTGGCGACAACCTGGAAGGTACCGCCTGCCGGGCCGCCACTGAAGACGACGCGCTCTTTAGCCGCCTGTGCTGACATCGGTATTGATAAAGCTGCTGTCAGTAAGGCTACACTACTGGTTAAAAAGACTCTTCTTTTCATTGATCCACCTATTTATTTTCTATTGATTGGGAAATTGACTCGATAAACTCGAGCAATGAAGAAAGGATAGTCGCAAATGTCACGCCAGTTCATAATGCAAACATCAATAATTTTTAAATCACTGATTTAAAAGAGAAAAAAAATATTGTAAAAATACAGGCCTTCAAGCAGATTGGCGGAATTCCACCCATCTGCTTGACAATCCCTGGCGGGAACCCGAAAAAGCATTGCCTTGCGTGATTACTGGTATCGTTGGTTATCCAGAACGTTTTTATACAACTTGTCATACAGCGTCATTCTCGGTAACCAGAACAACACCACCCAGTCCTTAACCACTCCACCCGATCTTGATAGCGCTTGTTGAGTCAAGGTGGGGTCAAACGCTTTGACATTTAGGATTTAGGAATGGATGTCTTGCTTTAATGTTTTATCGCACCCCCGTACTGAACATTATAGTGAATGTATGAATCCAAAAACAATCCAGTCACAGCACTCTGTAGATGATCAGTTGATTAGCTGCTGTGCCAGAAGTTGTACCGGGTGCATCAGCTGGCATTCAAAACCGGCATCGCGAGCCCCGCTCATAAGGTGCAGTGCGCAGGTATGGTTGGTTGTAATCAGTATCTCCGCCCCACTCAATGAGAGGGCGGCGATCTTCTCATCTCTGATTGGATTGGCCAGTTCCGGCTGAGTTACCATCTTTGTACCCCCGGCACCGCAACAGATCTGATTATCGGCAAGGGGTGTTATCCTAAGGCCGGGAATCTTTTCCAATAATCGATAAACCAGAGTTTGAGTTTTCAGCGCATTGCGTTGACTGCACGGTTCGTGCACGACAACCTGCGTCTGCAGTGTTTTGAATTTCAGTTGATGGAAACGATCGCTCTGTTCTAAATAGTCCAGAACATCGAGGAATGATGGTAATTCATGCGGATTTTTTTCCTCGCTCGCCATGAGTGCCGGATAATCATTCAGAAAGGCGCCACAGCCGCTTGAGTTGTAGATGACAGTACTGGAATTGGCAAAGGCGGTCAGATTCTGTTTCAAGCAGGCTTTTGCCTGACTCATCTCTCCATTATGGGCATAGGCAGCACCACAACAAGTCTGATTTTCAGCCACAGTCACGTCACAGCCAATCCGGGACAGTAGTGCGATGGTCGCATTGTGAGTATGTGTATCAAACAGATTGGCTATGCAACCGGTAAACAGGGTTACTTCCCTCAGGGGCTGATCCACCTGAGTTTGTGTAAAACCGGCAACCGGCTGTGGGTTGTGAGGTGTTGGGAGCAATACCAATAGTGGCTGAATGCTTTTCAGTAACGGTAGCTTGGCCAACAGCGCAAGGAGTCGTGGCAATCCACTGCGCTGATAGATGCGGATCGAACGATTCAATCGTCGACGGGTCGTCTCACCTCCCATGGCCAAAGCAAGTATCCATGAAACCAGCAAGCTCCTGTTTGGCTTGAAATGATCACCCTCAAGCGCCTGCCGGTAGAGTTCAGCAAACGCCATTTTTGACGGGCATACGGTTTCACAGGCTTGACACAGCGTACAGGTTGCCAAAGCGGCCTGCTCATTCACGTCAAGTGTCTCGCCTCTTCGTACCGCTTTTTCCAACAAGCGAATTCGGCCACGAGGGCCATAGTTTTCTTCCGGTCTGATTCGATATGTCGGACAACTGCCAACGCAGACACCGCAACTTAAGCACTCTTGAGTATCCGGGATATAAGGACCGAGGGATTGGTTATTATCGAGCGAAATAGCCTCGAAACCATATTCGGTGGAAAAAGATTCAAAACCAAAATCATTCAAATGCCTGCACCTCAAGTAATGTCATAGGAGACCCGAAGCAAGAACCACACCACGATTCTATCTAATTGTTTTTATTATATTTTATTATTGTTACGGCACATGTTTCAGATGGGTTGCCTCAACCTTGATCAGACGAATTGTCGCAAAACAGACAACGACTCAGTGTTGGGTTTAAAGTGTGTGTCGTTAATCTGGTGTTATCTGATCAACGAACGCATCTGGAGAAGTGACGGTGAAAGGGTTTGGTGCCTTCCATCAGGATCTGCTCAAACACATCAACGGGATGCGTGGAGCTGTAGCCGATGATGAATGAAGTTTAGGACACCCGCAGGAAGAAGCTTGGACACCCGTAATGCATCCTTATATAAGCAAGATAACTAGGAGTATTGGCGTGGTTGGCTAGGAGTTTTCATAGGTAGCAGTTTTTTAAGCAAATAGTCAGCACATCACTTCATGTTTCGATAAGATCAGCGTTCATGTTCTCCCAAGCTATCAAGCGATTTCTACCGGTTGTTTTGGCATGATAAAGCGCCTGGTCAGCACGATGAATTGACTCTTCGATAAATATTTCGTTTGATAAAGCTGTCATGCCAAATGATGCCGTAATTCGCATTTCTGTTTTTGTGATGCCTGAGATAATCAGATTTTCAATACCGCTCCTCAATCTCTCGACCGCACAATTTGCTGTAATCAGATCTGTACCGGGCAAACAAAGCAGGAACTCTTCTCCACCATAGCGAAACACCATATCGAAAGGACGGATACTGTCTAAGATGTATCTGATGACACTCTTCAACACCATGTCACCTTCCTGATGACCATGCTTGTCGTTGATTTGCTTAAAGTGATCAAAGTCCATCATGGCGATACTGCATGTAAACGCACTCCTTTTAACCAGCTCATGTTGTCTTCGTAACTCTGTCAGCATGCCTGACCGTGTACGTGCGCTTGTCAGGGAATCCACATTAAACAGGGAATCCTGCAACTCACGCTGTAAGCTCATTATCTGCATGCGAAGACGCTCAACGGACTTGGAAAATTGATCGTACTTATCAACCTTCGAAACAGTGGTATCCTGACACTCTATCAACAACTGCGTAGCAAGATTATGCATATGATGGTGCTCTTTCTCAATGGCATTGAAGCCATCGTGACGCAGAAGGATTTCATCATCCAATCGATAATACCACTTGCCAAATTCACAGTTCCGATGCGCATCCGGTAAAAGATCCACCGGTTTGCAAGGTACGCGACAGGCAAGAGAGCGATTTACGTTTTGAAACCATATTTGGTGATTTTCTATAGCACGATCCAACTGCTCAATGATGTATTTTATCTTTTCATGACCCAGTCTAAACATAGCCCCATCTCCAATACAAAAAACTTCGCTCCAATCAGTATATTCAATTGTTATTTGTCATGAGTATTATAAACAAAAAAACAGGTAGTAATAATCTCTATGAATGATACACAGAGACCGGTTCTGGCATTCACTGTCATGATGGCGGACTACTAAGCGGGACACAGCCGTAATATAAAACTCAGTGACTGGTCCAAAGCGACTGCTAGCACCGTACAAGGCAAGAAATGGGATCACATATTTGAATTCATGCGAGCCAGGTGATTGTTTATCTGTTGAGGTAACAGAGAGGAACCCCGCTTCATATTGACCTGTGATCAACAGCCGCTTTTGAGCGTAGCAGGTGACTGTAGATCGCCACGGCCAGTCACTAAAAGACTTGGCGATCATTGCCTTACGTGGTTATATAGACTACATCTTCCCAATCACGTAATCCGCAGACGCTAATGAACAGAGTCTTTTCCAGTGTTCAGCTCGATGAAAGCGGTACAGTTTCGGGTCTTCGAGACAGCTTGCAGTCAGCAATCAATCAAGGCGCGAAGGGGCTTTTACTGCTGATAGGCAGTGCCAACAAGATCGATTTCAAACAACTCCCAAATCTGTTGCGTGAACTTGCTATACCCGCTGTGGGAGTGGTTGTTCCGGGCGTGCTGCTTCAGGATCAAGTTTATGAGGATGGGATTGCAGTGTGTGGCCTTACATCCACGTCAGCAGCCACCGTGGTGCCCGATATCAACAGATCGGAGCAGAAGCTCAATCACGATATACAGCAGATACTGAGCATGAACCCCAACCCCTCGGGGGTGTTGATCGTGATTGATGGTCTCTCCCGGGGTGTGGATAATTTTGTCACCACCCTGCACGACTGTATCGGGCCTGATGTGCAGGTCATAGGTGCCGGTTGCGGCTATAGAGATTTCTCTCTGCAGCCGAATCTGATCACTGCCGATGGTTTGCTGTCGAATGCGGCGCTACTGCTGTTCACCACCATGGAACTGGTGACCAGTGTGAGCCATGGTTGGGAGCCTGTAGAGGGCCCGTTTCTGATCACGGACGCCTCGGACAACCAGATTCAGCAGATCAACTATCAACCGGCCTTCCCTTTTTACCTGGACATTCTCGCCCAACACCTAGGACGTGCGGTGGCGGTTGAGGAGTTTGCGGCATTGGCGAATCACTATCCTTTTGGTATGGCTCAATTGGACAGTGAGTTTCTGGTGCGTGACCCGGTCAATCGTGTGGGGAACGCCATTGTTTTTGCCGGGGCCGTTCCGACCAATGCCATGGTCTATCTGTTGCATGCCAGCCCGCATGATCTGGTGGAAGCCGCAGGCAGTGCTGTCACTGATCTGCGTGGTCGTTTCTCCTCCCGGTATGGCCAGGAGACAGGCTTGAATGTGTTTTTGATCGACTGTATCTCACGCCGCATGGTACTGGGTGAAGACTACGGTGATGAGTTGGCAATCATACGCCAGCATCTGCCGAACAACGTCTCAGTATTGGGTATTCTCTCCATTGGGGAGATAGCCAACTCCCATCAGGGAGGGATTCAGTGGTTGAATAAGACGACCGTAATTGGGGGCCTGGCCTGATGAGCGATTCACGCCAGATCGACACTCTGAACCTGATCTCCATTCAGCATGAGTTGGCGATGAATATCGGCGTTGATTCTCAACTGGTACCGATGGTACGGCATCTGATGAAGGTCTGTCTGCGTCGTCTTTCCGTGCGCCGCGCTTATCTATTTCTGCGTCTTGACGATGATGAATTACTGCCTGTCGAAGCTTGCTCTGGACCCGAGAAGAGTGTCTTTTTTGCCATGCCAGCTGACCATCAGGCTGAAATTCTCGAAACACCGCAAGTGGGTGAGTGGATTGTTGACTTCTTCCGTGGGGAGTTGACTTCAGTGGAGGTGACTGTATTTCAGTTTGGACGACAGTTTGTCTATGCCTATCCACTTGCCGACAACGGCGTGTTGGTACTCGACCGTAGCAATACCCCGCTGCCGGATATTCTGGTGGGTGCACTGACTCCGGTATTCGAGCGCTTGCGTCAGGGTTGCGAAGCCGCCATCAAACACGAGCAGATCATCCATGAGGTGGAGCGCAGGAGGGTCGCTGAAAGGCGTATCGAGCACCTTGCCTTTCATGATGATCTGACCGGGTTGCCAAATCGAAGACATTTGCTCAAACAGCTGAATCAACTGTGCGAAGTGGGTGGATCAGGTCAGGGTTACTGTGCGCTCATCTATTTGGGCCTGGATAACTTCAGTGACATCAATGAGTCTCTCGGATATCAGATTGGTGATGCCGTGCTGGGCGCCATCTCGAAGCGGATTGTTATTGCCGATGAGAAACTCGCGGCATCCGCTCGACTGGATGGGGATGAGTTTGGTTTTCTGATCACCGACCTGTCCGCTGAAGAATCAGCGGCAAGCGAACGTGTCGTGGCATTGACCCGCTGGCTTTTGCTACAGATTGAGCAACCCTGTGAACTCGATCAGCGCACAGTCACTGTTGCCGCCAGTGCAGGCATCGCCATTTTCAAGGCTGATGACGATCAGCCTCAGGCGGTGCTCAGTCATGGCCGTTCGGCACTTCGCCGTGCCAAATCGCTAGGCCGTAATACCATTCATCTGCATGATACCTCGTTGGATGAGGAGACCAGTCACCGTCTGAGTCTGGATTCCGATATGCGCTCGGCACTCAAGTCCGGTGATTTTCAGCTCTGGTTACAACCCCAGGTCGATCAACTGGGCCGGATGATCGGGGCTGAAACCCTGATTCGATGGAACCACCCGGACAAAGGACTGCTATTACCCAACAGTTTCATACCGATGGCAGAGAAATCCGGTTTCATCGTGCCGCTGAGCGAATGGGTATTGATTGAAGCCTGTCGACTGATCAGGTTGCTGAATGCACAAGGTACCTGGCCTGCCGGGGCGAAACTCGGGGTGAATCTCAGCGCAAAACAGTTTCATCAGCCCGATTTTGTAAATCGAGTCCTGACGACGATCAAGGAACGGAATATCTCGGCAGAACAGATCGAACTGGAACTGACTGAGCGGACTCTGCTTGATAATGTAGAGGAAGCGATCGAAAAAATGCAACGGCTGAGAGAGGCAGGATTAGAGATATCCATAGATGATTTCGGTACCGGTTACTCTTCGCTTGCTTATCTGCGTAGATTGCCCATCAATCGGGTCAAGATTGATCGTGCTTTTGTCGCCAACATCGATTCCAGTACGGATGATCAGGCCATAGTCGAAGTGATTATCTCGATTGCGCGGCATTTCGACATGCAGGTGATTGCCGAAGGAATTGATCGGCCGGAGGCTCTGCAAACCTTGGTGGCGATGGGCTGCCACCAGTTTCAGGGTTACCTGTTCCATCGGCCAATGCCTCTGGAATCATTTCTGGCATTGAGCTAGGGTTTATCAGCACACTTGAAAGTGTTGACTTGGCGGCCCTGATCAGCTGCACAATCGTTTGCATTTAATTCGATGGGATTGTTCTGCTTCAACATCCAGACGGTGTTTACGATCGACTTCATAATCGGCAATTGCCTTCGAACCAGACCACGTCTGGTGTAGAAAAAGGGCTTTGACCCCTTTAATCTTGCTTTAATCAAAATCCGGCCTATTGCAGAGTTGTTTCGCCTGCCGACAGGATCAGCATCTTGTCGAGTTCAGTAACGATTTGGTAGCTGGAGTGCTTGATCGTATCGACGAAATGCCACTCCGCTTCGGCCCTGTCGGGATTGAAGGTAACAACCATATAGCCACGTTCACGAAGATTGCAGTAGTCGAGATCGCTGACCATCTGGGTGAGACCTGTTTCGTTGGCGCGGGCTTCCTCGACGGTGGTAAAGTTCAAGTACTCCTCCAGACCGGGGGATGTAACGGAAGTGGTGGCGAACTCGATGCCCACTGTATCACCAGCTGCATCGGTGAGGCGGCCGGCCCAGGCGTTGTGAGTATCGCCTGCGAAGGAGATCAGGTTCTTCTGAGCCGCTTTGGCGTTGGCCAGGATCACCTCCCGGTCATAGGCGTAACCATCCCAGGCATCCAGGTTGTAAGGGATCGAAGGACTCTCGAGATAAGACATCTGTAACGGATCGTTGACTATGGCTAGCTGCTCCTCAGTCATGCCGGCAGCCAGCAGCGCGGCAGGATCAGAGCCGTCGACACCATTCGCCACCAGGGTCTGATAGGTCAAGGCGGCGGTGGCGATTACACCATACTCGGCGAGGCTGACTGTTGGCGCCAGCGGGTCCGGAGTCAGCGTTACAGCTGGCAACAGCATACGCATCATCAATACCTGCTGGCCCATCACCTGCCATGTGGCGGTGGAATGATTCATACGGTCAGTGAGCCAGGCGATTTGCTCTGCGCCGAGCAGGGTCCGCTGGCTACTACTTACATCCTGAGTAAAGGTGGCGGCATCGAAATCACCATTTGCAGGATCTATGTAATCTGCATAGTCGAGTTGCAGATCTCGACCGATGATTCGGGTATCCAGCATCATCAGGTTGACCAGGCTGCCGAATTCGAACTGGCGGTAGATTCGTCCCTCTGAATCGGGAGTCAGGGGGCGTAACGGCAACCACTCGAAATAGGCCTGGATGGCAGCCTGTTTGCGAGCTTCAAAGCTACCCTCAGTGGCGTCATCGTGATTCTCCGCACCTGTAATATAGGTATCGTTGGCCACTTCATGGTCGTCCCAGACGACAATGAACGGGTGTTTGGCGTGGGCGGCCTGCAGGTCGGGATCACTGCGGTACTGTGCATAACGGGTGCGGTAGTCAGCAAGCGTTAGCAGTTCACTTTCAGGTTCCACCTGACGCCCCAGGGTTTCCGCATCCTCGCTGGCATACGCCGGGGAGCCATCACTATCGGTACGACCATATTCGTAGATGTAGTCGCCCAGGTGGACGATGGCATCCAGATTGTCTTTCAGTGACAGTTCACGGTAGACGTTGAAGTAGCCTGCCGGATAGTTGGAGCAGGAGACCACCGCCAGGCGAACCTGGGAGACTACATTGAGCGGTAGTGTCTTGGTACGTCCAATCGGGGATTCGGCAGTGCCCGCCTTGAACCGATAATAGTAGCGCCTGTTGGGCTGCAGCTCCTGTACGTCCACCTTTACGGTAAAATCCCGCTCCGCATCAACCTGTGTGTAATCCTCATTGACCAAATCCTTGAAATTTCTGTCGGTTGCCACCTGCCAACTGACGATAACGGCCTCATCTTCATCTTCTGCAGGTGTCACGCGGGTCCAGATCACCACACTGTCGTGCTGTGGATCACCGCTGGCGACACCATGATCGAAGCTGTAGTCACCATCCTCGTGATTACAGCCGTGCAGGCCTGAGGAGGTGATCAGAACGGTGGAGTAAGTGCCCAATTTTAACAGATCCCGGCGACTGATTTTCATGCTGATGGCTCATATGGGTGGCGTGAGGAAGCACGCGATTCTAATCAGTGGACATGAAATATTTATGTCATTCCGGCGACAGGAAGGTTTCCTATCGATAGTTGGGATCAGAAAAGTGATCATTAGTGTAAACGCCATCCATAAACAGCATATGGAAATGCGTGTTCAGAATGTGCAAATGATGCCTGTCCTTGTAATTTTAACCCGATACTAATGGCATAGGGGCTTTTCTATTTGGTAATTCTAGGCCGGTTCCTCTTGTCCGGTCTTGGAGGCTTTGTTCTTGCTGTTGGCGGCTTGGGTTGCACCTTATTGTGTTGCCAGCCTGTTGGCATTTTATACCAGGGTCCTTCAAATTCCAGGCCCGTTACAAGTTCATATGATTCCGGAATTGCACTCCTTTGCTTATGCTTTACATACTTTATCCAGTCCAATTTGATACCGGTTAGGAATGCGTATTCCGCGCCCGCATTTCCGTACAGATCGAGGGCGACGACCTGTCCGGAGCCATCGGTCATAAGCTTGGCAAATCTCCCCTGCCGGTTACCTATGGAAATGCCTTTGTGCTTAAAGCCTGGGCTGACAACTCTCAATTCAGGCAGTTCAATCCAGTATACGTAGTTGCCGGCATATCCGCCGCAGGCAGGTGTTGGATCCGTGGAGATCCAAAATGTGTCATTCCGCTTTTCCTTCTTAACAAGTACCCTGAGATCATTGAGGTTGGGGCAAAACGCCTCTCTTCGACGCTGGTAATCTTGCTCGCCCTCAGTCGGTCGTCGAATGAGTGCAAGATCTATTTGCCTTTTCAGCATATTGGAAACTAATGCATTGTTCACATTTGGAGGATTGTATGTGCCTTTCAAGCAATATGAGGCAATCACATTCAGCGCGGCATTTCTATCCAAAGACTGCCATGCCTTGAACCCATGACGTTTGATAAGCTTTTCTGGTGTGGTGGTAACACCTCGAAATACTCTAGTCATGTCACTTCACTCCATGTTAATTGTTTATCCGCTAGATCCCGTGCTCGTTTGAGTGTGAATCGTGAATCTCAATGCACCTTGTCGGCCCTTGGCTTATAGGTGATTATTTCGCCGATGCTCTATCCGTAAGTACACTTGGATTCAGTGAAGTCACTCTGTAAATCCGTATGCCAGGCAATATGGGCTGGCCGACGAGCACTCCTCATGAATGGTTAAATGAGTTCTCCTTTACTGTTGAGTGTAGCAGCGAATGATGGCGTTGATACTGATCACGTGGAGTCAGAGTCGATATATCATTCGCACTTTAAAGCGACGTCCCTGAAAAGGTTGAAAAGGGGTCAGTACCCTTAATCCCATATAGTTAGTTCAATCATTCTTCAATAGCCATCTGAACAAGGATATTCAAATGCAAAGAAAACGCCGTTTCTATTTACCAGGTATCCCGGTCCACGTGATCCAGCGTGGCAATAGTCGCCAACCCGTATTCTTTGAATCTGATGACTATCAGGCCTATTTGGGATGCTTGAAAGAGGGTGCGAACAAGCACGGTTGCGCCATCCACGCCTATTGTTTAATGACTAATCATGTCCATTTACTTCTAACACCCGAATCATCTGAGGCGATCAGTAAAATCATGCAGTTCGTAGGCCGCCATTATGTCCCCTATATCAATAATATACCTACAGTAGGTCTGGTACATTGCGGGAAGGCCGCTACAAAGGATGCGTAATTGACAGTGACACGTATCTATTGTCTTGTATGCGTTACATAGAACTCAATCCAGTTCGGGCGGGTATGGTAAAAAAACCAATCAATTATCGTTGGTCCAGTTATCGGGCAACGCCACCCAGTACACTGACAAATTGCCTACTCCTCATGCTGTATATCGACAACTTGCCCAGGGTTACCAAGACAGGCAATTTTTTTATCTTAAATTATTCTGCAATGCGCTAGCAGCTGATCGGGTTCACGATATCCGTGCGACTGTTTAAACCGGCACACCCTTGGCAGTGCTCGCTTTTGCGAGCAGATTTAAAAAGCAACTAGAGTGTAAAGTATGTCAGGCAAGAAGAGGACGCCCAAATAAAAAGAAAACAGTAATTAATAAGTGAAATAAGGGTACTGACCCCTTTTCCCTTTTCCCCGATCGAGATTGGATCAGTTAACACTACTTGAACAATGCCTCCAATGTATCAGCCGATTGAGGCCGGTGAAAATAATAGCCTTGGAAACAACTGCAGCCGCATTCTCTCAGGAAACGGCACTGTTCTTCAGTCTCCACTCCTTCAGCAACCACTTGGAGGCACAGTTTATCTGCGAGCGTGATAATAGTCTCGACCAGGCTGGCATCCTCGGGATCGTTGCTGATATCACGAATGAAGGAACGATCGATCTTGATCTCGTCCACAGGTAATCTGCGCAGGTATGCTAGAGATGAATATCCAGTGCCGAAATCGTCAATACTGAAACGAACGCCCAACTTCTTCAATGTCAGCATCTTGTCCCGTGCCATATCCAGCTTATTCACAAGTACGCCTTCGGTGATTTCAAGTGTCAGGCAGGCAGGATCAACATCACTTTCTGCGAGGAGGCGCTCAACCTTTATGACGAAATCCGGATTGAGGAATTGCCGTGGACTGATGTTGACTGACATTCTGCTAGGCAGCGGGAATCCTGGGAAATGTGTCCAGGTTTTGTATTGTTGGAGCGCGTTTGCCAGGACCCACTCGCCAATCTTCAGAATCTGTCCTGTGTCCTCGGCCACAGGAATGAATTGATCGGGTTGAATCAGCCCCCGTTTTGGGTGTTGCCAACGTATCAATGACTCCAATCCCAGTAGATTATTAGCATGATCGACCAGGGGCTGATAGTGCAATTGGAACTCCCGTCTCTCCAGCGCCTGCTGTATATTATTCTTCAGGCGCAGCAGTTCTTCTGCCGCATGCTGCATACTTGGCAGAAAGAAACGCACTGTATTGCGCCCTGCCTCTTTAGCCCTGTACATAGCGGTATCTGCATGACGTAGGATGTCGTCTGCATTCTCATCTTCCATTGGGAACAGTGCAATACCGATACTTGGGGTTACATGTAATTCATGGCCCTGGATCGTATAGGGTTTTGACAACAAATCACGAATTTTTTCCGCATACATCTGAGTATATTCCGCGACCTTCTCGGTATCATCCCCAACTTCGCTGAACAGCAGTACAAATTCATCACCACCCAGGCGGGCGGGAGAGTCCTCATCGCGAAGATTTTTCTTGAGCCGTTCTGCGACAGCTTTCAACACCGCATCGCCGACAGGATGGCCCAGTGAATCGTTGATGTGCTTGAATTGGTCAAGATCGAGGAACAGCAGGGCACCCTTTTTCCCATGGCGTCGACAACGGGTCAGGGTTTGACTCAGCCGATCCAATAACAGTCGACGGTTTGGAAGATCCGTAAGCGCATCATAAGTAGCTTGGTGCTGTATGAAATCGGCGTAGTGTTTGCTTTCGGAGATATCTGTCAAAGCGCCGACAATGCCAATAGTCCTGCCTTCTTGTACTACCGGAGCTTCATTGACCTGCACCCAAATTTTGCGACCTTTGGTACCGACAAGCTCTAATTCATAAGATGGCTGTTGTTCACCGGTATCAATGGCGCGCTGGGTAATCTCAAATCCCTTTTTGTTAACCGGATGGTCGCTTACAAACTCCGTCCAGCGCCGTTTCGCCTCTTCCGGTCCGCAGTCTAGAAATCGATGGGTCTGGGGGCTGAGATATGTGAGCACATGTTGATCTGTGTGAAAGTAATGTAAGTTGCTGCTGTACTCCACGATATTGCGTAGCTTCTCTTCGCTGGCACGTAGCGACTGCAGGGCTGAACGCGTAGTAGCTGACAACCGATAGGCGACAAGCCAACTGAAGATCAGGACTGCGAGAATGACCGCGAATGATATCGGCAGGGAGGTGAGTAGTAGATAGCGTTCCCGAGTCTGGATATTACTGTTCTCGATGTCGATACCCAGCACGCCGGCCCGCTTGCCGTCGCTGGTGTAGAAAGGGGCGTATGCCGTGAGCCAGGTGCCCCATTTATCTGTGTAGAAGTCTTGTTCCACAAGAGGTTTGTCTAGCGAAGTAAAGTTTGTTTTAAGTGTTTCACTGGCATCGTCGTATAGATCACCGAGGTGGGCAATCTCCTCAGGATTCGTTTCTGCGTCGAGCACGAACATGATCTGTCCATCCGCGCTCGGCACCATTGTGTATACGTAGCGGATTCCGGTGGCAGTGTCGCGGATGCGCTGCAGATCACGGCGTAGCCTGAGATAGGTCGGACCAGACTCTTGTTCGGGTAACCTTAGGGTATTGTGGGCTTCGGCGTCGATCTGCAGTGCCGCAACCGCCACGATATCGTGTAGTTTCTCCCGCATTTCCTGGCGCAGCCGATCCTGGTACTGCCAATAGTAGACCCCGGTCATGGCCGATGAAATGATGAGGACGAGTAATGTAAGGCTGACAAAGATACGCTTACCCAAGGCTACCGGGGAGTAATCAATCTGCTGTGAGGCAATCCTATCGGTCATTGGTGGTGTTTTTGAATTGGTTTAATATAGAATAAGTAACGGGAGATATCCAAGCAAACTATAGCGGTCCTGCCACTCGATTGCGCCCTCTCCGTTTTGCTTCGTAGAGAAATCGATCGGCATCTCTGATCATTGTATCTGTGTTGACGGCTTCCGTAATCGATTGTACACCCAGACTCAGGGTTATCTGATATTTATTTTCATCAGAGAAAACCGCTGATTCCACAGACAATCGCAACTTTTCCGCAACCTCCATAGCCTGGCGCCTATCAGTCTGGGAAAGCATAATCAGGAACTCCTCTCCCCCCCACCTGGAAACCAGATCCTGTCGCCTTACAACAGAGGATAGAAGCTTGCCAAGCCCGATTAGAAGATGATCACCAACGACGTGCCCATATGTGTCATTTATTCGTTTAAAATTATCCAAATCGGCCATGATGATCGAAAAAGGAGCGCCATGGCGATTATAGGTACCGTAGGCTGCATCCAGTCGCGCCAACATTTCCCGTCGATTAGCCAATCCTGTCAACATGTCAGTGTGGGAAGCATGTTCCAATTCGTTGCTGATCTCGATGTATCTTTTGTGCGTCCTTTCCCTCAGGAACTCGTAAATTGTCACCATAATGGACAAAGCAAAAAAGGAGGCAATAAACCTGACTTTAAAACTTTGTGGATAGTCTGCAGTGACAAAAGACACAGATGGGATATACATCACAACGATTGCGATTATCAGTAGCACAAATAATGCGATGACTCCTCTTCGCAATCCCTGGAGCAACATCATTATCAGAGTCAATGGATAACACCACAGGGGGCCGGTATTATCGATTCCCCCTGTTGAGATGATATAGGTAAAAGCAATAACAACCGCAATTGAGATTCCATTGATTCCGAACGACGGATTTTTCATCAGCCACATCAGGAACATTGACACCAATACCAGTAGGGTAATGGCAAGAAGCGTCAGCCCTAGGATTTGTCTGTCATTAACAATCGCAATGATCCCAAAGACGATCAAGAACGTCGACCCTGAAGCCCCAACCAACATGCTGAGCTGGTAACCACGTCTAAAGTCTGTATCTTTGATATTCATACCCGATTCATAGCTAACAGCAAATCAAAAACCGTTGAAATCATTCTGGCGGGTTACGATGGGGTTTAGTTAGAATTATACATCAGTTCCAGCAGTCTTGATGGGAATTTCACTTCTGTTCGATAGCCGGTTTCTCTTACCTGATATAGACCTGTTTGTGATATCAGGAAAAACGCCGCCAATCACACATCTGTCAAATTGAAGATAAATGCATCAAAATGTCTATATAGCGTTGAAACCTTTATAGCGGCCTAGATAGGGCATTAAAAAACCGGACGGTTTGATCTATTCTGGTCGAATGTTCACAGGTAAACTGAAGCAACAAGTGAAAACGATGGCGTTCATACTGACTACATGGAGTCAGAGTCGATGTATCATTCGCACTTTAAAGCGACGTCCCTTTATCTTGTTATCGGACAAAACACGGATTGCTATTTTCCGAACACTGCGATCAACGGCGACATAGGCAACATGGTCGAAAATATCGATCTTTCCAACCAGTCCACCTTGTATTGCTTTATCTGCAGTGAGTGCGCCTAGAATGTCGCCGGGACGAACTTTTTCTTTGCGGCCGCCATCGATACAGAGCGTGACATTCGGTGCGGTGAGACTGAAACCCTCAGGTATGTCTAGCCCTACCGGTTGCTCCAGGCGCACTTCGTTCTTGAGATAGGCCTCAATGGCATTGACGCGATTGGCCTCTGAGGCGATAAACAGACTAAGCGCCAGACCATTTCTCCCTGCCCGTCCTGTACGACCGATTCGGTGGACATAGATCTCTGGATCCCGGGGCAGCTCATAGTTAATCACCGCGCCAAGTTCCTTGATGTCGAGGCCGCGAGCTGCCACATCTGTAGCCACCAGTACCGGAACACTACCATTTGCAAAGCGCACCAGTACCAGATCACGATCCTTTTGCTCTAGGTCGCCGTGCAGTGCCAGGGCTTGAATACCCCGCTGCTGTAACTCCTCCGCGACTTCCTGACACTGTGATTTGGTATGGCAAAACACGACGGTAGAAGTCGGAAAAAATTTCGCCAACAAGGCGGCCAGGGTTTGATTTCGCTTGCCTTTTTGGACTTCATAGAAGTGCTGCCTGATCTTCAAATCGCTGTGATGTGAGTCGACGGTCACTTCAATCGGATCGCTTTGAAAAGCGGCACTCATTTCTCGAATGGTCTCGGGATAGGTGGCTGAGAAGAGCAGGGTTTGTCGTTGAGATGGGGTGGCTGAAAGGATCTCGGCCATATCGTCATGAAAACCCATATCGAGCATTCTATCAGCCTCATCAAGCACAACTGCACGAACACTGTCGAGGGAGAGGGAGCCCTTCTCCAGGTGTTTGAGGATACGTCCCGGCGTACCGACCACCATATGTGCCCCATGCACCAACGAACCTATCTGCGGTCCGAAGGGGGTGCCGCCACAGAGAGTAACGATTTTGGTGTTGGAACTGGCACGTGCCAGACGTCGTAACTCCTTGGCTACCTGATCGGCCAGTTCTCGGGTTGGACAGAGTACGAGCCCCTGTACTCTAAAAGATTTCTGATCGAGCAGGTTGAGCAGACCAAGTCCAAAGGCAACCGTTTTACCACTTCCAGTCTTGGCCCGGGCGATAAGATCCTGCCCTGCCAGCAGATGGGGCAGACTCTCCGACTGGATCGGCGTCATCTTCAAATAACCTAGAGACTCAAGATTATCCAACAACGCCGGAGCGAGTTTTAGTGAGGAAAACTGGGTTGTCATAGAGTGTATTTCAGGCTGATGAATAAACCGATGCGGATCGTGCCAGGTAGTAATAATAACAGTTTGTCCCGGTAATTGATGCACTCAACAAAATTCTCAGCACTCAGGAAATGACCTAACCAACACACGACACTGATGATGAGCGTACTACTGGTAGACAAAGCCTTTGCCCCACTGCAGTCCCACTAACGACGCACCAATGATAGCATCATTTGTGGGGGAGAGTATTTATCGGGTTTTAGTTTCTGGAACAGTCCTATCAGGTCACGCTTACTGAATAAATTGGTATGCAGTAATCGAGCAATCTGTTGCATACTAGGAGAAAGTTTCGATTGGAACTTCATAAACGCGATCAATAAATAAACGCATAATGCTGCCAGTATTTGAGTCAGCACAGCATTCTTGCTGTTACCTATAAATGTTTTGATTTTTAAATTCTGCTTGATCCATTTGAAAAACAATTCCACCTGCCAGGGTTGCTTATAAATATCGGCGATGGTCTAAGCAGACCAGTCAAAGTGGTTTGTGATAAAAACATAATGACGCCCAGTCTCAAGGTCGCGATAGCCGATACGTCTAATTGGGTTCAGCTTATCGCCATCGCGTTGTTTGGAGCTGTATTTAATGATTTGATCGCTAGTGACTGCCGAGTTAGGAGCCGTATCACGGCGTTCAAGCACCTTGTATTTGGCATTTCCCCGTATCCGGGTGGTCCAGTAAATACCCTTATCTGTCAGTGTCTTATGCCATCGGTAATTGTTATACCCCTTAACAAAGACCAGCACTGATCCCCTGGGGGCATCAAAGGCTCTGGCTTGCTCGTTTTCTGAAACACGCCCTTCGGTCACCTGTGCGAAACAGGGTATCAAGCCGTCATGATCCAGCCACACATGTAACTTGAAAGCGGCTTTCTTGCGATTGTAGTCTGCCCAGGAAAAAAGTTTCATTGAGGCATTCAGCAAAGAACCCTCAAGAGAGAAAAGTTTGTGTTTAAAACGAAAACCATGTCGCGGGGCATGGTGGGTACAGCGTTGATAGAGCAGCTGAAATAACTGTGTGTAAAATTTTGCATCACGTTGTTCATTCGCTCTGCTTAATTCAGATTTGCTTACGGGTTGAGTGCCTAGATGGTAATGGAGATGGCGTTGTGACGCTAAACAACTTTCAAAATCGCGCAGGCTCTGACGGCCACTGAGCTGCCCTACCGTTAACGCTACAAACTGGCTCCAACGCGATAATGCGGTAGCTCGAACCTTGCCATCCACCATGTTTGCCAGCTTCTCGAACTCATGTCTCGGGATCATTTTTAAGCATTTGTGACAGCACAGTGTTAGAATGAGCCATGGCTTAAATCTTCTGTTTATACTGTGTTTTCTAGACAATTACATTGTATCAACACAGGTTGATTTAAGCCTCTTTATTGCTTTGTTACTGGGACAGCAGTGGCTTTGACCCCTTTAATCTTCCGGCTTGATTCAGACAACAAGCCACCAGACAACCTGTCTTTCTGTTGCTGTATGTGTAGCCAGGTGTAAAAAACAGAGTAATTCATATGATTCACTAGCTTAAGAACGTGTCTCCATCAGTACAACATCACCAGTAACACGAATGCCAGGGTGTTCTACGATTGGTGCCTTAAGGGTTATTTTGAAGCCAAGCGATTCGTAGTAGGCAATCAGTGCTTTTTTGGCATGTACCGCGATCAAACTGGCATTGGAATATCCCTGCTGTCTGCCTTCTTGCAGGGATAAATCAATCAATTGTTTACCAATTCCCTGTTTTCTATATTCAGGAATCACAGCCACGCCGCAGATATACCAGCTGTTGAGTGCTTCCAGATATTTATAAGGCGCATAGATGTCGTCAGTCTCATAGGGAGGAGGGTGCCCATCCTTGCTGAAATTTTCCTCTGTTATAGGGAAAGAGAGAATCATCCCAACCGGACGAACGGTTTCTGCAATCAAACAGTTGCGATAGCTGTAATCACCCTCATCACGCGCATACCATTCACTACCCACATCCAGAGCAGTTTTGGCTGACGGCTCATCGCACTCATCCTGCCACTCCAATGTGGCGATACCATCGGATGAGATATCGATCATGGTAGCTATAAAGCGGCTGTCATCTGCCGTGGCAGGACGATAGTGTACATCCATCTTAGCTGCTCCCTACGACTTAACGTTTAAAGTTCTCAACACCTTCTATTTTTACAGTGCCGGGATGATCAGAAACAAAAAAACCGTGCAATCGCCATTGAGCGTGAGGTTATGTATAGAGAGAATAACCGCAACACCCCTGCCCATCAAGGCAGAAAACTGGTGACAGAATACGCTTTAGACTCCCGTCTGCCCGACCTCAAACCACCCAACTCTCCGGGTTCCCGGCTGATAAAATCGTCTGGAACGATTTTGAACAGCTTTAGCTGACCCCGAAGGGGTGGAGGACAGGGAGTCCGGAATAATCTGCCCTCCCCCCACTGCCTTCCTAACCATCCGGTTTTATTCAGACAATAAGCCACCAGGCAACCTGCCTTTCTGTTGCTGTAAGTGTAGTCAGGTGTGAAAACCCGGTGCCATACAATCCAGCCCGAAGTCGGTGAGCCACGTGTAGCAGGTGACCGATCTGGTGGGGGTGGCAATCTGTACTTGGCTTGTAGATGTTTCAGTATCTTGTCGATGACCACCTGTTCCTCTATACAGCCCTTCCCTCTTCTTTAACCGCCTGAAACAGAAATTCGCTCCGCCACCTTTTTTGATCAAGCGGTCGGAGTCAAGCCAACTGACGATATTGCCATATTCTCCCTGCGTATTGTGGCTTGACTCCATCCTCTGATGTGTCGCCCCTGATGGAATGAATTGTTATCCCTTCGTGATAAACAGGTGAGACCTTTTCACCAGAATTATTCACTCACATCTGTGCCAGGGCTTGCCGTCTTTACAATCCCTGCTCAGACACCAATAGTCAGTTAGGAGAAAACAGATGAAGAAAATTGCTGCAATTAGTGCACTCGCTTTGACATTCGCATTACCCACTGCCGCTCTTCACGCACAAGACAATCCGTTCGCAGGAAATCCCGACCTTTACGGTCATTTTCTTGCCATGGAAAAAATGAAGATGACGCAAGGTATGATGGACAAGAATGAAGATGAAATGATCAGCAAGGATGAGTACATGGACTATGCTGAAAAGGCTGCCAGCAAGGGTTTCATGATGTCTGACATGAACGATGATGGGATGATTTCCAAAGATGAGTACATGTTCAGCAACCCTGATCTTTATGGTGGCGACAGGTTTATCTACGGTGGATTCTTGTAAGAATCCTTGTATCGGGGGCTGAACTGCCCCCGGTATCAGGTTCAAAATCGCCCCATTCGCAACGAGCAATATAGTAAATATAAAAGCAAACCGTCTTCATATCAGGGCAGAAAACTGGCTGTAGTAAAGACTTTTAATACCTTTACCCGGCCAACCTTTTGCTCAACCCCCAAGAATCCCTAGTAAATTCGACCTCCCAGAAACAGCATATGATAGTGAACATTCAGATTGAGTGCGCCACCAAAACGCTGGATCAGCGTTACCGCGCGGGTCTGCGCGGTTTTTTGAGTAAATCCCGCCTTCTTAATTAGATGGGACGATATGGCCCTGTAAACAATCCCCAGCACACGCCCCATCCGTTGCGGGCGGCTGGCGAACAGAACCCCAGGGCGGCTCATATCGACAGTCTCCTTCCGTCATCATGCTCTCGGTATTATCCACTATGAATTGTACTAGATATGTGGGGATTTCAGTCGTGAATATTCACTTCCGGGCAGATAAAGCTATATTCCTGATCTATACTCGCTCGCAAAAAGGAGATTGAATCATGCACATATTTATTCTCATCTTCCTGTCATTGATCTTGCCTACAACTTCTGTTTATGCGGGTGATATGCAGGGTAGTCGCGATCACCCGGAAATTCCACGTGTGGCTGGTTCGGAAATCATCGGTTTTGAATACAACGAGTACGATGCCGCCAACTTTTTGAAAGCAGACGCGAGTACAAAAATAACCCTGGTTAATCCGGAAGGTAAACGGACGCGTATTCTCTATCTGGCAAAGGCGGGCGATAAGCCGCTGATGGTACAGAAGAACTATGCTACTGCCTTGAGGCAACTGGGAAATGCCAATGAGATATACAGTTGCAAAAACACAGGATGTAACAGACATCTGCTTGCGACCACATTCTGGACGCGTGACACAATGGTTCCAACCGAGGGGCTAACTCACCCGTTTTATTTGCTGGGCTTCTCTCACACCTTCACTTCGCCGGCATATCGCTATATTGACGTAACGACGGATAGTGCCAGATATCATGTTGGTGTGTCTGCCGTGGTTATCGCCGCGAACAACTCCAACAAAAAATTCAGGGAACGGACTGTGATGCTGGTTGAGATTCTGGAGGTCAGCAATTTTGAGGCAACCCTGGAGTTCGTCGACGCATCCGAAATGCAGCAGCAAATTGGAGAGTCTGGGCACGTGGCCCTGTACGGTATCCAGTTCGACCATGATAAAGCGACGTTACGACCTGAGTCCAATGAAACGATTACCGAGATAGTGAAGGCATTGAAATCAGATTCCGCCTTACAACTCTACGTGGTAGGACATACTGACGATGTCGGAAGTCTGACGTACAACCAGGATCTTTCCCTGAAACGTGCCAATAGTGTCGTTAAGTCATTGGTTGCCGCCGGCATCGAAGACAGCAGACTGACTGCGCTTGGTGTCGGACCTGCAGCACCGGTCAGCAGTAATGATACTGAAACCGGTCGGGCAAAAAATCGACGTGTTGAGTTAGTAAAGCAGAGAACGGTTGACTGATGGAAAAGCCATTAATATGGAGAAATAGAGCAGTGTCGCGATAAGGGTACTGACCCCTTTTCTGATAAGGGTACTGACCCCTTTTCTGCTTAAGATTCGGGGGATTTGACCCTGCACTGGGTGAAAAGCTGATCGATAGATTGCTGGAAGAGCCCGGTATCTGAGACAGGCGGATCGATTCTCTTCTGCTACTACATGGTCTGAGCCATCCACTCTTCAAACTGTTCAGGTTTTAATGGCCGGCTGTAGAGATAGCCTTGAGCTTCCTGACAGCCCTTGCCGTAGAGGAAAGCGGCCTGCTCCTGCTTTTCCACCCCTTCAGCTATCACCTTCAGATTCAGCGCCCGGCCCATACTGATGACGGCTTCAGCGATGGCCATGTCGTTGGGATCGACAGGTATATCGCGGACAAAAGACTGGTCAATCTTCAACTTGTGCACAGGCAATTGCTTCAGATAGCTCAGTGAGGAGTAGCCAGTGCCAAAGTCGTCAATCGCCAGTTCTATGCCCATATCCCGCAGACTCGAGAGCACCTCGAAGGCGTGCTCGGAGGCGCGCATGGCGAAACTCTCAGTGACCTCCAGGCCCAGTCGTTCAGGCGGAAGGCCACTTTCGGTCAGGCAGCTTTTCACTAACTCGGGAAACCCCGCATCGTGAAGTTGCGGGCCTGCCACATTAACGTAAACACGGCCAAATTCATGACCTTCGTCGAGCCAGGCTCTTGCCTGGGTTGTGGCTGTACGCAGTATCCAGGCACCAAGCTGTCTGATCAAGCCGCTCTGTTCGGCAACAGGGATAAACATGTTGGGTGGGATAAGCCCGCGTGTCGGGTGTTGCCAGCGGGACAATACCTCGAGGCCAACCAGGTTATTGGTATTGAGGTCTATCTGCGGTTGGTAGACCAGATAGAACTGGGACTGATCCTGGGCCTCGCGCAGGGCGCTCTGCACGAAGCTGTGCTCTTGCGCCTGTTCGGTCATCTCTCGGGTATAGAAGCAGTAAGTGTTCCTGCCCGCCTCCTTGGCCTCGTACATGGCTGCATCGGCAAAGCTCAGCAGGGCGTCGGCATCCTTGCTGTTATCCGGATACAAGGCGATGCCGATGCTGGATGAGACCCGCAGGATATGGCTTTCCACTTCGAAGGGATCAGCGAAAATCTGTATTACCTTTTCCACAACAGGAATGACTTCGATCGAGAGATGAAGATCTTCCAGCACCAGGCAGAATTCGTCGCCACTGATGCGGCCAACGGTGTCGCCAGCACGGGTGATTCGGGTAATACGTTCTGAAACCTCAACCAGCAGTTGGTCACCAACACCATGGCCAAGTGTATCGTTGATGTTTTTGAAGCGGTCCAGATCAAGAAACACGACTGCTACTTTGGTACCTTTTCGCTCGGAACTGGCCAGGCTGTGAATGAGTCGGTCCCTGAACAGTAACCTGTTGGGCAGGCCGGTGAGAGAGTCATGGTGTGCCAGATGATCGAGGCGGGCTTCGGTGGCCTTGAGTGAAGAGATATCAGCGAACACGCCGACATATTTCTTTGGTCCGCCGTCATCCGGGTCTACTGAGCTGATGGTGAGTATTTCAGGATAGACGGTACCGTTTTTTGAGCGATTCCAAATTTCACCATGCCATTGGCCATTCTCCAGTAACTGATGCCACATGTCTTCATAGAAATGCTTGTCGTGTCGACCGGATTGGAGAACACGGGGGTTCCGGCCTATCACTTCATCCCGCGAGTAACCCGTTATTCGGGTAAAAGCGTCGTTGACATCGAGAATGTTGCCTTCATGATCGGTAATGGTGACCCCTTCTCCGGTACTGCGGAAAACCGCTGCTGCCTCTATGAGCTTTTCAGCGTTCTTTTTCCGTTGGTCGATGTCCTCGATTACGGAGATAAAGTAGAGCGGTTCTCCATCATCATCACGAACCAGAGAAACGGTAAGCCGGATCCAGACTAACGCTCCCGATGACTTGATGTAACGTTTGTCCATCGAGTAGGTTTTGCGTTTGCCTGACAATACCTCTTTGACAAGAGCAAGATCCGCATCCAGGTCGTCTGGGTAGGTGATGTCCTGAAAGGTCTTTTCAAGCAGTTCCTCACGTGAATAGCCGACGATCTCTGAGAGCTTCTCGTTGACTTCAAGCCAATGGCCATCTGGAGCGACGCGGGCAATACCAACAGCAGCCTGGTCGAAGGTGGCGCGAAAGCGGCGTTCACTTTCGGTAAGGTCGCTCTCTGCTCTCTTACGTTCTGTAATGTCGCGACCTATACCCAGTACGCCGACAAGCGATCCATCGGGGGCATGCACTGGTGTCTTGGTGGTCTCCAGTTGAGTGATATGACCGTCCGCATAGTTCGCATCCTCTTCATTCATGTGGACTTTACCGCTGTCTAGCACTATCTTGTCGTTCTTGCGATAAGCATCGGCTATGGAAGGATCGAAGAGGTCATAATCTGTTTTTCCAATGATCCTCTCTTCGGATAGATCGAGGAACTCTTGGAAACGGGAGTTACATGATAGATAAACCCCTTCCGGATCTTTCAGCCAGATCAGGTCGGGTATGGTATCGAGCAGGGTTCTCAGGCTCTTTTCACTCTCAATGAGTTTGGCTTCAGCCAGTTTCCGCTCAGTAATGTCCTGCACGATACCGGACATGCGTTTAATCTCTCCCGTCTTGCCGAGTTCATGACCGCCCGCTCCCCGGATCCACCGTATTTCATTATCTCTCCGACGAATACGGCATTCGAAATTCCAGTCGGATTTAGTGTCTACAGAGTTGTTGAAATTGTTGTCAACGTCTGACCTGTCTACAGGAATGACGTGATCAAGAAACATTTCATAGGTCCACTCAGGCAGCAGTGAGTCATAACCGAATATTTGATCATGCTTCAACGTTCGGTGTGCCGTGTGATCCACAAGATTAAGATCCCAGCTGCCGGTATGACTGTGATCCAGGGCAAACCTCAGCCGTTGTTCACTTTCATGAAGCAGACTCTCTATGCGTTTCTGTTCTGAGATGTCCCTGACTATTCCTTCTACGGCCTGCACAGTTCCATTCTCATCTTTCACGTAATGGACATTTGCCGATGCCCACCAGGTAGTGCCATCTTTTCGCTTTAACTCGGCTTCAAACCCCGTCACGGATCCTTTTTCATTCAATAATTGTAAAAGAATATTGCGCTCTTCAGGCCGGACATAGAGTGATTCGGCTGCATCGATTCCGATAACCTCGTCTGGTGTAAAGCCGGTCATGTGTTCGATGGATGGTGATACAAATATAACTTTTCCGTCTAGACCGACCTGGTACATCATGTCCGGGCTGTGCGTAATGAGATTTTTATATTGCATTTCGCTCTCGCGTAATGCGTGCTCTGCTTCCTTGCGATCAGATACGTCTATCAGGCAACCGTGAATAAATGTTGCCCTGTCGGTAGAGTCCCGATCATTGACCTCGCCAAGTGCTGATAACCAATGCATGCTTTCATCAGGCCAAATAACACGAAAATCAAAACTGTATTGATCAGACCCTCCTGCTGATAGACACTCTTGGATAATCGCGTGGACCGAGTCACGGTCTTCTTCGTAGATGGAATCAAAAACCTGCTCAAATGAAAGCCCCTTAACGGCCAGATCTTCTGGTATCCCGCTAAGTTTCGCAAAGTGACTGTCCGCTACAATCATGTCACTGCCGATATCCCAGGACCATGTTCCAATACCCCCGGCAGAGAGGGCCAGCTTGAGTCGACGCTCGCTGTCTTTCAGCGCCTCTTCCGTGTTGCGAAGCCGTTTCTCAAGCTGAAGCTGGCTTTTTAAACTTTCAAGCTCCTGTTCCCGGTCATTCAGTGCCTGACGCAGGTGTTCTATGTGAGTGTCATAGAGTTGTCGAACGATATTGTTCCGGGTCACCAATCCTACAATGTAGCCACTCTCTCCAATCACAACCAGGCGTCGAATATGTGCCTGATCCATGATTTTGATGGCGTCTGATACGGGCATGTCGATAGGTATGGATCGAACAGGGTGGGCCATTACGCTGGAGAGGCTAATAGATTCCCCTTTGTTAATGGAAGAGGAGAGCCTAACCAGGTCTCGTTCTGTGAAGATGCCAACGGCAGCGCCCGCATCTTCCACGACCACGCACGAGATGCGGTCACGCGCCATGAGCCTGATTGCGTCATCAACAAGTGCATCGTATGGAAGGGTGATGACGCTACGGGTCATCAGCGCACCGACTTCCTTGAACCGCACCAGAAATTCGGTCCCCAGATGCTGCATGAAGCTGCTCTCGGATGCGATACCCGCTAAATGCCCCTGATCGTTGACAATGATCAGATGGCGAACGTGATGATCAGCGATCAATCGATAGGCCTCGCGATAATCCATATCCAATGGAGCAGTCAGAGGTGGCGTACCCATTACGTCCTGTACTGCGAGATGTTCGGAGTCTTGATGTCGATAGCTGATAATGACAGCGTCGCGCTCGGTAAAAATCCCAACCGGTACCTGTCCTTCGGTGATCACAATGGAGCTGATGCGCTGTTTGCGCATGAGTGCCAACGCATTATCCACAGTACAATTGGGTGGCACCGTGGTTACCGGGGCGGTAAGTATGTCGGCAAGTTCTAGCTTAATCATTGATGATGATATCTGTTATTAGAATTCAGGTTGATGCGTAAGTGACATATCTGAAAGCTATTCCGTTAAGTGTAGCATCGGGCGGCGCTGACAATATGGCTGACAGGCAGCAAGAATTTAGATCATATGGGGTGATAATATCACCCATATTCAGGTGGCCAAAACAACTATGCCACTACACTCCCTGCTCTCAGTCATCTATCAATATCCGCGTCTTCATTCCTTTATGCAATGAAACTTATGCCTACCCTTCTCATCAGCAAAGCCCTTCAAACTGCGATCAAGACTTTTTAAACTACCCCATTCAATCCTGTCTTTACCCCTATCCTTTGCCAAGTAAAGTGCATCATCGGCACATCTAAATAGAGCCTCCACATCCATAGAAACACCATGTTCGTATGCCATCATTCCAGCACTGACTGTGATTCGCTCACCCCCGGTGTTGTTAAGCACCAAATCTGAAACAGATAGTCTCAATCTATCAATGAGATCAGAGGCATCATCAGTAGATGTCTGTGGCAAAATCAGTAAAAACTCTTCCCCGCCATATCGTCCAGCAATATCATATGTTCTTAGACTACTACTCAGGGTATTGGCGATCGCAACCAACACCTCATCCCCTACCTGATGGCCAAACTGATCATTAATCTGCTTGAAGTTATCCACATCAACAATGGCAATGCAGAACGATTGCCCATGCCTCTCAGATGCATTGATAACACCCTCCAACGCACGCAGCACTGCATGATGATTCAGCAAAAGCGTCAAACTGTCATGGGTGGCTAGCTCCTCTAGACGTTGATTACTCGCCTCTAGCTCTGATGTACGTTCTTTCACCAAAGATTCAAGCTTTTCGTTCAACAGGGTCAAATAGCCCCTTGCCTGCTGATCGGCTTGCTCTTTCTCTCTGTTTAATGACGCCACCCGCTCAGCCAGTGCCATACCCAACATCGTAACTTCGAAAACTGAGCCTAATTGTAATGCGTAGGCAGTCACAAAATTATGCGGTAAAACTCCCCAATAGTAGAGGCCGGAGATAAAAACAAAAATCAGGAATACGCCCCAGGCAATCAGAAAGTAGCGCGCAGCGAGATTACCACCACGATAGGCGATGACAGCTGCCAACATGACAATAGGAACAAGCACCAGACCTGAGAATGAGCTGACCCGCTTCGCAAATCCAGTGTAACCTGTGAGAGATAAGAAAACACCAATAGCCGCCAACACAGCGGTTAACCAAAAAAGATGATAGAAAGTGCGACTATATTGTGCAATATCGAGCAGCTTGCTCGAGAAAATCATGGCGGTTATCACCACAACACCAACAAAGAAACTGGGTGCCATGTCCTGCCACAAGGGAAACCCCGGCCAGATGAACTGAAAACCCAACCCTGTCAATGTGAAATTGAGTAATCCATAGAAGGTTAAGTACAGGGCATACCAGAAAAAAAGCGGTGATTTAAGAAATAGCAAACCACCTATTGCTGATGCCACCAATAACACGATAGCACCAAAATAGAGCCCAAACCAAAGCTGTGACTGTGCAACATATTCGGCAAACGCAATCTGATTCCAGAGTCGAACTGGCAATTGAATTGAACCATTCGTCGTCAACCGCATATAGAGAGTCTTGATCTCACCCGGCACAAGATCAATGGTGAAGACATTCGTGCGAACCTGTACGTCACGTGCAGAGAATAAAAAGGCATCTCCCCCAAGGCGCTTTCTGAAACTTGCCTGACCATCGGGCTCGTAGAGCTCGATTCGATCCATGAGTGGATAGTCAAGCTCGAGTAAAAAGGTCTGTGCGGAAGACAGATGGGAAGCCAGTGTGAAGCGCGTCCATACAGCAGCGTCGGTAAAACCGATTTTTCCGCCGTTAGACACATCCTGATATTGTGAATGTAGTGTTGCTGCACTGGCGCTATCGATATTCAGCTGGCGCTCAGGGTCGAGCAGAACCTGCATCACCCCAGTCAATGTGGCAAAACGGAAATCATCACCGACATCGGTCGAGTCAGGGTGTGTTTGTCCAAATACTGGAGGGCTTAGAATAATCAAAAGCAGGAAGATCGCTGGAAAAACTCGCGGTAACCAGTGACTGAACATCACCCACCCCAGGGTAAATCTGTGTAAATAGAATTCCTGTCTCTCTAAATTGCCTCCCTTCGCTAAGCCAAGCCACTACAAATTAGTGCACACAGGCATATTATGTGCCTGTATCAGGATTTTTACTATGTCCATACAAGAATACACTTCTGCAACACTGTATATGAAACCCTCTGATCAACACTCCACGAGATTCACCAGTCTCTGGGACACCCATTAAATATTTCCGATATTTCAAAGAGTTAATCTCAAATATTCCCTTTAATCACTATTAAGTAGTAATAAGTCGGTAATTATTCAGTGCTGATCGCTGTCCTCTGTGCCAGATTTTTTCTGGAGCTGGGCATATGCTAACCAGTCTGAATCGGGTGAGATCCGTGCTGCCGGCAGCAACTCAGAGGGGTGCTTTAAAATGCCCTTGGCCTGTAAGCGATGAAGGATCTTGTCGATTACCGCCTGATCCTCGATATTGGCGATTATCTTGGCTTCACCTCCGCACTTCTCGCAGATAGTGGTGTCAATATTGCACACACTCTTCAGGCATTGCGCCCAGGTGATCGCCTTGTACCGCTGTTGCGGAGTCTTATCATCACTCTCATGAGGCTTTGATCCTTTGCCACGTTTGGCGGGCGTTACATCGACTCGGTATTTGCTGTTGGGCGCAAACACGCCATGAAACCGGGTCAGGTTCACCGTAGGCTTGGGTACCAGCGCCGCCAGCTTGGCGATAAAAACCAGTGGCTCAAAGATGACGTGCGTGGTCCCATCGCTGTAAGGCATTTTGAGCTGGTAGCGAATATTCCCAGAAGCGGTCAATGACAGGCGTTTCTCGGAGACCGCCGGTCTTGATATATATCGACATAGCCTCTCCAGTTTGTGCCGTTCCAAGGTCTCTGCCGCAACACCGGCATGCAGGCTAAGCCCAGCCACTTTCGCTACCTGGGCAAAACGGTCATCTTCTTCCCAGGCCGGGATGGTCTGCAGCGTGAACACCTTGCGTCCCTGTTGGAGTCCGATGGCAACGCGGTAACTCACCGAGCAACCCAATACCTGTTGCATCGGATCTTCGTCTTGATCTTCCAGATTCAGGTAGCTGTTTTCCACATCGCGTTCCAGGATTCCCTCGCGCTCCAGAAACCCGGCAACCCGATGGCTGATCCTATGCACCAACTCCGTCAATTCCTGCTGAGCGGGTGCATGGGCACGATGAAATCGGCTTTTACCCCAGGGCATGGTGGTGTACACACCGTCCAGAAACAGCATGTGGAAATGCACATTCAAATTGAGCGCACTGCCGAATCTTTGGATCAGCGTCACCGCACCAGTCTGCGCGGTTTTTCGAGTGAATCCCGACTTCTTAATAAGATGGGACGAGATGGCCCTGTAAACGATCCCCAGCACCCGCCTCATCAGTTGCGGGCAGCTGGCAAACAGGAACCGCAATTGAAATGGGAAGCTCAGCACCCATTGTCGGATCGGTTGTTCTGGTAAAACCTCATCCACCAACAGTGCAGCACTTTCCGCCATACGTCTTGCGCCACAGCTGGGGCAAAATCCGCGCCGCTTACAGCTGAATGCAACCAGGTGTTCATGATGGCACTCGGTACATTGCACCCGCAGAAATCCGTGCTCCAGGCGGCCGCATTTGAGGTAATCGGCAAATTCCTGTTCCACATGCAGGGGCAAGGGCTTGCTCTGCATGGCCATCACATCCCTAAATTCCGGCTAGTACCGCTCGATGATTTGATAGAGCAGCGTCTGTTCCGGCCGGTGACGTTTATAGGGCGGGCTGTGGGGTGACCGATCCGTGATCGCTGCTTTAGGCATAGCGTGCTCCATTCCATGGAGCCGCTTATGTTCTCATATTGGTCTCTACATATCGATTCGCCATGCACGACTGGATGGATGTCAGGTACTGACCGGCATCCAACAAGCCTCATACAGACCGGAGGCGATACCTCCCGGTCTGTCAGGCTCCTCAAGCAATCAACTTAACCGCAATCTCCTCTCCCCGCTTGGCAGATTCCACATACTCATCCATCTTGTCGAAGTTGAGATACTTGTAGATCTCCGGTGCCATGGAGTCGATCTTGGTGGCGTAGGCCATGTACTCCTCCACCGTGGGTAGCTTGCCCATGACGGCGGCTACTGCGGCCAGCTCTGCTGATGACAGGAAGACATCGGCACCCTGCCCCAAGCGGTTGGGGAAGTTACGTGTGGAAGTTGAGACCGCTGTTGAACCCGCCGCAATACGCGCCTGGTTGCCCATACAGAGTGAACAGCCGGGCATTTCGGTGCGGGCACCGGCACTGGCGTAGACATTGTAAACGCCCTCTTCCATCAGCTGCTGCTCATCCATCTTGGTGGGCGGCGCCAGCCAGAGGCGGGTCGGGATCGACTCGCCGGAGGCTTCCAGCATCTTGGCAGTGGCACGGAAGTGACCGATGTTGGTCATACAGGAGCCGATGAAGACTTCGTCGATCCTGGTGCCGGCGATCTCCGACAGGGGCTTCACATCGTCCGGATCGTTGGGGCATGCCAGCAGAGGCTCTTTGATCTCGGACATGTCGATCTCGATGACTTCGGCGTACTCCGCATCCGCATCGGCACGCATCAGGCTCGGATTCTCCAGCCACTCTTCCATCGCCCGGGCGCGACGTTCCAGGGTGCGGGCATCCTCGTAGCCGTTATCGATCATCCAACGCAGCATGGTGATGTTGGAGCGCAGGTACTCTGCAACAGACTCTTCGGAGAGCTCGATGGTACAGCCACCGGCGGAGCGCTCGGCCGAGGCATCGGAGAGTTCGAAAGCCTGCTCCACGGTCAGATCGGGCAGCCCCTGGATCTCCAGGATGCGACCGTTATAGATGTTCTTTTTGCCCTTCTTCTCCACGGTCAGCAGACCCCGCTGCAGAGCGGCGTAGGGAATCGCATTGACCAGATCACGCAGAGTGATACCGGGCTGCATCTCACCGGTGAACTTCACCAGCACCGACTCAGGCATATCCAGCGGGATCACGCCCAGGGCCGCGCCGAAGGCGACAAGACCGGAACCGGCCGGGAAAGAGATGCCCAGCGGGAAACGGGTGTGGGAGTCACCACCGGTACCCACCTGATCGGGCAGCAGCATACGGTTGAGCCAGGAGTGGATGATGCCGTCACCGGGACGCAGGGAGACACCACCGCGATTCTGGATGAAATCTGGCAGGGTGTGCTGGGTGTTGATGTCCACCGGCTTGGGGTAGGCGGCGGTATGGCAGAAGGACTGCATCACCAGGTCGGCACTGAAGCCGAGACAGGCCAGCTCTTTCAGTTCGTCACGGGTCATCGGGCCAGTGGTATCCTGGGAACCGACCGTGCTCATACGGGGCTCGCAGTAGGTGCCGGGGCGGATCCCCGCCACACCGCAGGCCTGCCCCACCATCTTCTGCGCCAGAGTAAAGCCCTTACCGGAATCTTCAGGGTCCACCGGACGACGGAACATCTCGGTGGCACCCAAGCCCAGGGCTTCCCGTGCCCGCTCAGTCAGAGAGCGACCGATAATCAGAGGAATACGACCGCCCGCCTTCGCTTCGTCGAGCAGCACCTCGGTCTTCAGGCTGAACTCGGAGAGCAGTTCACCGGAATCCGTTTCGATCTTGCCCTCGTACGGCTTGACCACAATCACATCCCCCATGGCGAGCTTCTCTACCGGGCACTCGATTGGCAGAGCGCCGGAATCCTCTACGGTATTGAAGAAGATCGGTGCGATCTTGCCACCCAGTACCACACCACCCTGGCGTTTGTTGGGAACAAAGGGGATGTCGTCACCCATGTGCCAAAGCACGGAATTGGTGGCTGACTTACGGGAGGAGCCGGTACCCACAACGTCGCCCACATAGGCCAGGGGCAATCCCTTCTCCTTGAGTGCATTGAGTTCGACTATGGGTCCGATCTTGCCCTGCTCATCCGGTCTGATGCCTTCACGCTCGTTCTTCAGCATTGCCAGGGCATGCAGCGGAATATCGGGACGGGACCAGGCATCCTGGGCCGGTGACAGGTCGTCGGTGTTGGTCTCACCGGTAACCTTGAACACGGTGAGCTTGATCGCTTCCGGTACATCGGGCTTGCGCTTGAACCACTCGGCCTCCGCCCAGGAGTTCATCACCGCCTTGGCGTGGGTATTACCCGCATCCGCCTTCTCCTTCACATCGTGGAAGGCATCGAACATCAGCAGGGTGAATTTCAGCTGCTCGGCAGCCAGCTCGCCCAGCTCGGTATCATCCATCAGTTCGATCAGCGGCTGGATGTTGTAGCCACCCAGCATGGTGCCCAGCAGCTCCACCGCCTTGGCCTTGTCCACCAGTGGACTGTCCGCCTCACCCTGGGCCACGGCAGCCAGGAAGCCCGCTTTGACGTAAGCCGCATCGTCAACACCAGGTGGCACCCGGTTGGTCAGAAGATCGAGTAGGGTCTCCTCCTCTCCCGCCGGTGGGCTCTTCAACAGTTCAACCAGATCGGCGACCTGCTGCGCATTCAGGGGCAGTGGGGGGATACCTTGTTCGGCACGTTCTGCAGCATGTTGACGATAGGCTTCGAGCATAATCTCTCTCCTGGGTTCAGGGGATCAACGGCCAGTCATGCCCGTTGTCCGATGGGGATCGTTCTGGTCAACCAACCAGATAATATTGGGCACGATATCAGACCGCTTAACATACGTATAATTGATTGTTCGCATGTATTGTATAAATATTTTGCATGCTATAATTTTGTCATGACCTCTTCATCACAGGTTTTAATCCCTGCCCTCAACCTTAGGAGTGACGCCATGCATGCTGTCTCATCCGATCATTCCCTTGCCTGGGAATAACCACCATGGACCTGTTGTTGATGCGTTCTCTGGTTGCGATTGCCGATACCGGCTCGATCACCGAAGCGGCGGATCGGATCGGTCTCACTCAACCCGCCCTATCCCGCCGCTTGCAGCAACTGGAGGACTATTTCGGTGCAGAGCTGTTCTCCCGGGGTCGCAAGGGGGTGCAGCTGACTGAAATCGGTCGCCTGGTGGAGAACGAGGCGCGCATCCTGATTGCCCGATACGACCACCTACGGGACCAGGTCAGAGCCCACCAGGGTCTCGAAGGGGGCACAGTGAGAATCGGTGGTGGCGCCACTGCTGTCTCATTTCTTCTGCCGAAAGCAATCGCCTCCTTTCAGGGTAGCCATCCGGCGGTGAAGTTTCAGTTGAAAGAGGCCGGCAGTAATGAGGTGGCCGAGGATGTGATTAACGGCCGCCTGGAACTGGGATTGGTGACCATGCCGGTGAAAAACCGGGAACTCAAAGTCTGGCCACTGCTCACCGACCGGATCGTGCTGGTTGGACCCAAACAGCACCCACTGGCGAAAAAGCGCCGTATCAGTGCCAGCGCATTGGATGGTATCTCCTTTGTCGGTTTTGAAGCGGATACTGCGGTTCGCCAGATCATCGATGCCACACTGCGAGATGCGGGCGTGGCGATGAATGTGGTGATGGAGCTTCGCTCGATCCCAGCCATCCTGAGGATGGTGGCTACCACCGGTAATCTGGCCTTCGTCAGTCAACTCGGGGTGGACAGCCTGGAGGATGTGGCGGAGATCGAGGTCAAGGACTTCAAGGTCGAGAGAGAGCTGGCGGTCATTGCCCGTCGAGGCAGTACCCTCTCACCGGCAGCTCAGGCGTTTGCCGATCTGCTGCGGAATGTGGTGGTAGACGGCTAACGGGTTTTTGACCTTGGCTTATTGTCGCAATTGAACGCGAAGTACCCTAAATTATTGCGAATCGTTAGTAGCTGGATAACTTGCCTCACTCACTCTGACAGGGTTATCTGTTCAGATAAGCCTTCCAACCACCGTAACCGGTAATCTCTTTAGCCCCGGTTATCGCATATGATTCACAGATGAAACCGCTTGCCTGGGTGCCATCGGCAAGCTTCAGCTTACCGATGCCAAGTGGTGATGGAATAGCTGCAACGAACCCCCCGAACTGACTCAGGGGCATCGACCAGACTTCAACCTCGATCGCCCCACCTGCTGCTTCATCCAGTATCAATCCGGGTCTTGCGGGTGGTCCACCTGGCAAGGCGTACATTCTGTAGATCGGGGCTGTCTTGGTTTTGGCTTTAAACGTGGCGCCACGTTCAGTCAACTGCCAGTTGAGTGGCAGACCTTGCAGATGGGCGCCACACACCACAACGTCGATCTTATTGTAGTCACCCACTGATGGTTGAGCAGTTGATTGAAGTTCATACTGGGATGCACCGATTTTCAACTCAAACTGTCGGTGAATCCGTTTCGCAATGGAGAGCAGAGCCCGGTCTGTAAAGGCATCACCGACCAGCGTGATACCGAAAGGCAGACCGGAAGTGGTCATCTGCGTCGGCACGGCTACTGAAGCCAGATCCAGCAGATTCATAAAGTTGGTGTAGTAACCCAACTGACTGTTACGCAGAATAGGCTCTTCCAACATCTGCTCAATGGTAAAGCAGGTGCCTGCGGTGGGTGTCAGAAGACAGTCGACCGCTGCCAGTTGTCGATTACAGATCGCCTTCAATCCGCTCAACCTGTATTGCGCTTCAAACAGGCTGCCGGCCTGCAATGCCTTACCGGGTTCGATGATCTCCCGCACGACCGGGAACAGCGCTTGCGGGTTGTCATCAATCAAAGGCTGGGTTGCCAGATAACGCTCTGCCACCCAGGGCCCTTCATAGAGCAGTCTGGCTGCTTCGGCAAAGGGTTGATAATCAATCTCAATGAACTCGATCCCATCTGTTTCAAGTTGCTTGAGGGTATCGCGATAGGCTTGTTGATAGGCCTGATCACCGAAGAAGTTCAACTGCTGCCCAGGGATGACACCGACCTTCAGCGGTCCTTGCCGCTCACCATAGTGCCGTTTTTGATTCTGAAATGGATTGTTGCGGCTGTATTCGTCATCCGCATCATAGGCTTCGGCCACCGACAGCACCAGATTGGCATCATCGGTGTCACAGGCGAAGAGGGTGATGCAATCCAGACTTCGGCAGGCTGGCACCAGGCCTTTGGTGGATAACAGGCCCCGGCTTGGCTTTAAACCGATCAGGTTGTTGAAACAGGCAGGCACCCGGCCCGATCCGGCGGTATCGGTTCCCAGGCTGAAGCTGGCAAGCCCCAGAGCAACTGACACGGCGGAACCGGAACTTGAACCACCGCTGATATAGTCCGGCTTGAAAGCATTTCTGCAGGCACCCCAGGGGGACCGGGTACCATTCAGGCCGGTGGCAAACTGATCGAGATTGGCTTTACCCACCGGGATGGCACCGGCGGCAATCAATCGCTCAACCACGGTCGCGGATGCCGTCGGGGTATAGGCAAACTCGATACAGGCCGCTGTGGTCGGGATCTCATTGAGATCGATATTGTCTTTGATGGCAAAGGGAATGCCCCATAAGGGGAAGCGCGCCAGATCGAGCTGTTGCAATCGATCGAGATAGTGTGCCTGCTCTGCTTCACTGAGCAGATGGATCCAGATGTTGTAATCCTCATACTCCGAGGCACGCTTACGGATCGTCTGCATCACCTGCTCAGGTGTCAGACTGCCGCTAAGATAAGCTCTGCGTAGTGCAGAGATGGTCATCTCATAGGGAAAGTCTGTTGTCATGAGCTAACCCTCCTGCAGGACGACCAAGGCCTGCCCCGCTCCAACCCGCTGCCCATTTTCCAACAACACATGGGTAACCGTACTGTCGGCCGAGGCATAGACCGGAATCTCCATTTTCATTGACTCCAGAATCATCAGACATTCACCCGCTTTCACCTGTTGGCCGACACTGACCTCCGTCTGCCAGACACTGCCGCTGATCGGACTGTCGATCACCAGACTATCTTCCGGCCAACTGCTATCTGTCTGCTCTTCGGTCTGTTCGTTCACTTCAAAGTTGAATTGTCCATCCGCATGCCATTGGGCGAGCTCGGCTTCGAAGGCCTGCTGCCGGTGTTGACGGAATGCTTCGATCTCAGCTTGCTGTGAATGGATGAACGCCTGGTATTCAGTCAGACTGAAACGACTCTCCTCAATCTTTATCGGATAGCGACCCTGGGGAAAGTCTTTGCGAATGGTGACCAGCTCATCCTGTGTGACTTCATAAAAACGTATCTGATCAAAGAATCTCAACAGCCAGGGTTTTTCAAAGGCCGTTGTCTGTTTGTAACGGTTCCACATCTGCAGAGTGCGTCCGACGAACTGATATCCTCCCGGCCCTTCCATGCCATAGACACAGAGATAGGAGCCGCCGATACCCACTGAATTTTCTGCGGTCCAGGTTCTGGCTGGATTGTATTTGGTGGTCACCAACCGATGACGGGGATCCACCGGCGTGGCGACCGGTGCACCAAGATAGACATCACCCAATCCCATCACCAGGTAGGAGGCCTCAAACACAATCCGTTTCACATCATCGATGCTTTGAAGCCCATTGATGCGACGTATGAACTCCAGGTTACTGGGGCACCAGGGTGCATTCTTGCGCACCGACTGATCATACTTTTCAATTGCTTTATGACAGGCTTCGTCATCCCATGAGAGGGGTATATGCACAATCCTCGAGGGCACATGGAGCTGATCGATCTGACTCGCCAGTGCGTGCTCCGCAGTCTTCAGATGGAGCAGCAGTTTGCGCTGACTGAGTCGTTGAGCATCGTAGTGAATCTGTAGTGAGCGAATCCCCGGGGTCATTTCCTGCAGCCCAATGAGAGGATGTTGCTGTAACCACTGCATCAATGCATGGGCACGAAATCGCAGTGAAATATCCAGTGCCTGTTCGCCATACTCCACCAACATGAAGTGATCGCCGGCAAGACGATAGACCACATCGACACCATATTCACTGCTTCCAAGCTGTCCCACGACAGGGGTGGTGATCTCAGTGGGCTGGTATTGATCGGTCAGCGGTCTCAACTGGGCAACAGCTTCGATCTGATCCTGTTCCAGCCTGACGGCCGTTTCCAGATCCACCGGCAAAAAGCTGACTTTATCTCCGGCACGCAGTTGCCCCAGCTTCCACAGATCGGCCTGGATCACGGTTGCCGGACAGACAAAACCGCCCAGTGAGGGACCATCCGGTCCGAGTATCACCGGCATGTCACCGGTAAAATCCACTGTACCGAAGGCATAGGCGTTATCATGAATATTCGAGGGATGGAGTCCCGCTTCCCCGCCATCCTTACGCGCCCACTCGGGCTTGGGTCCGATCAGACGGATTCCGGTACGGCTGGAGTTGTAGTGGACTTCCCACTGGTGTGAAATGAACCGGTCGATATCCGGCTGAGTAAAAAAATCCGGGGCGCCGTGGGGACCATAGATCACCCGCAACTGCCACTCATGGGTTATCTGTGGCCTGGCATTTTCAGCGATCGTTTTCTGGTCGGTCAGGTTGTCGGATGAGGCGATCCTCAACACATCACCAGCTCGCAGAGCCCGGCCGTTGTGGCCGCCGAACTGTCCCAGGGTGAAGGTCGATTTGGAACCCAGATAGTCCGGGCAGTGAATGCCGCCGCTAACCGCCAGATAACTTCTCGCCCCCTGCTGTTTGATTCTGCCCAGGGTGAGTGTCTGCCCGGCATGAATCTCCACCGCGCTCCACATCGCCAAAGGTTCACCATCGAGGCGCGCTTCGATCTCCGCACCGGTGAGTGCAATCCGGCTATCACAGCTGAACTTCAGGCTAGGCCCCTGGATGGTGATCTCCATGCCGGCCGCCCCGGCTGGATTGCCCAGCAGCCGGTTGGCCAGCTGAAAGGAGTAGTTGTCGAAAGGACCCGATGGAGGCACACCCACATCCCAGTAACCCGTTCTTGCGGGATAGTCCTGAATGGTGGTCTGGGTTCCTCCCTGCATCACATCGATACGGCTCGGGGTATAGACAAAATCATTGAGATAGCGGGTCGTCACTTCGCCCGCCAGCAGCAAAGGATCCCGACTCAACACCGACAGGTAGTCCAGATTGGTCTCACTGCCATAGAGTCGGATTGCCGCGAGTGTGGCCTGGAGTTTTGCAAATGCTGCCTTCCGCTCAGCAGCATGGACAATCACCTTCGCCAGCATGGGGTCAAAATAGGCGGGCACTTCGACACCCGACTCGATCCAGTGGTCTATCCTCACATCCTTGTCATCGGGAAACACTACCTCGGTCAACAGTCCAGGTGAGGGTTGAAAACCCCGATAGGGATCTTCCGCATAGAGTCTGACCTGGACCGCATGGCCTTGTGGTGACAGGGTGGAACGCTCACGCTGCAGATCGACACGATCGCCTGCAGCCTGTCTGATCATCCACTCCACCAGATCGACCCCGTAGACCTCCTCCGTCACCCCGTGTTCCACCTGCAGACGGGTGTTGACCTCAAGAAAGTAGAACGCATCCGTATCCGCATCATAGATAAACTCAACCGTGCCTGCATTCCGATAGTGGACACTGGAGAGCAGGGATTCGGCGGTGCGATAGAGTTGTTGGCGTATCTCATCGGTGAGATTGGGCGCCGGACACTCCTCAACGACTTTCTGATTGCGTCGCTGACTGGAACAGTCCCGTTCGCCGATCGCCAATGCGCCACCTTCACCATCACCAAAAACCTGAACTTCGATATGTCTGGCCCTGGCGATAAACTTTTCTATGAATACCCCGTCATTGGCGAAGTTGTTGGCCCCAAGGCGCTTGACCGAATCGAAGGCCCCAGTCACCTCTGCAGATGAGTGACACAACTGCATACCGATGCCACCACCCCCGGCGGTACTCTTCAGCATCACCGGATAGCCGATACTCTCCGCTGATGCCAGCGCGGACTGGAGATCCTGCAGCAGTTCGGTGCCCGGAGTCAGTGGTACATCCGCCTGTTGTGCCAGCTCCCTGGCTTTGTGTTTCAAACCAAACAGCTCCATCTGCTCCGGAGTCGGTCCGATGAAGACGATACCTTCTGCTTCGCAGCGTCTGACAAAATCGGCATTCTCACTGAGAAAGCCGTAACCGGGGTGTATCGCATCGACACCATTCGCTTTGGCAATGGCAATGATCTTATCCATATCCAGATAGGTTTCGGCGGCCACCCCATCTCCGAGGGAATAAGCCTGGTCTGCATGGCGAACATGCAGACTATCCGCATCACTCTCTGCGTAAACGGCCAGGGATGGAATACGGAGTCTTTGCAGGGTGCGGATGATCCGTGTTGCGATGGCACCACGGTTGGCGATCATTACTTTGGAAAACATGCTTACCTTGACCGGGTCGTCCCGGTTAAAAAAAGCGTCATCAGTGGTCGTCCACTGATCCTTCGTTAATCAATGCTGCAATCTGTTCAGGCACTACCCCAGATCAGACACTCGATCGGGGTCGGGTTGTAACCGTTACAGGGGTTGTTCAATTGAGGACAATTTGAAAGCAACACAATCACATCCATCTCGGCCCTGAGCTCCACATACTTTCCCGGGGCGGAGATACCGTCTTCAAAGGTCAATCCCCCTGCTGCGGTGACCGGCACATTCATAAAGAAATTGATGTTATGAGTGATATCTCGTTTGCTGATGCCATACTCGGGGTGTTCCGCCACTGCCAGCATCCAGCTGTCACGACAAGCGTGCATGCAACGCTTCTCCAGATCGTAGCGCACAGTATTGCTTTCCGTGGCACAGGCACCACCAAGGGTATCGTGACGGCCACAGGTATCGGCCACCACTTCCAGCATCACGTTATTCTCATTCGAGCGGAGTTTCGAACCGGCAGTCAGATAGACGTTACCCTGCTCCCTGATGGTATCCATCGCACTGTAGCGCTCTGCCGGATTATCGGCTGAATAGAACAGGGTATCCGCCGCCTGGTTACCTTCCAGATCGAGGATGCGAATCGTCTCACCCGCTTTGACGATGCCGATGAAATAGTCACCTGCATCAACCCGGGTTCTTCGGATTGCCTGCTGCGCCAACAGCTCTGACTCTTTGATCATCATCTACTCTCCAATGCCGATATGATAGAGGGAGTTATTCTGAAATCCCCGGGTATTTTCCGCCCTGAAGTGCATGCAGTAGTCATCCGGTTGCACTGCTTCGGCAACCCCCAGTTCGATCTGCACCCTGCTTTGCGGATAGTCTGTCGAACGGTTCATCGGGTGTGGACAGGTGTGCATCATGACAAGTGTGTCCATCTCGAAGCGCAGAGTCACCTGATCACCCGCCTGGCTGTGATCAGCGGCCAGTTGCAGATTACCCTCATCGTTGACCATTACTTTGCTGAACCAGTTGATGTTGGCAGCAAGGTCTGCCGCACTGAGGCCATACTTGGCCAGCTCCACCAGAAAGGCATCATGGCCGTTCTGTTTCCAATCGTTGCGGTCGTGTTGATAATCCCTTGTACCCCACAGGCTCTCAACATGTGAGGCATGGGAGTTTCCGGCAACTGTCTCATGCCAACCCAGGCTGTCTTCCACGATAGAAGCAAAGATTCTCCCCATATCCGAATAGAGACAGTTGCCTCTGGTCAACTTAAAGGTATGTTGGCATTTCAGGGTGTCCGGTGCGTTGTATCGCTCCAGAAGATTCTCCGGATTGTAGAAGAGCATTCCCAGATTGGCTGCGCCTTTTATATCGGTCAGCCGCATGATGCTGCCTCGGCGTACACGTAGCGACCAATGGGCCCCGCCAGGTAGTTCCGTTGTATAGTCAATCGACTTGATCATATCGCTCATATTGATCTCTCCACTAACCTGCTTGAGCCGGTATCGGTCTCAAGTGGTCGTCGATCTGTTGATAGGTTGTTTGATCCATATGCCCTACCGGCAGATCATAGGTAATCACGGCACCGTACCTTTGCGGAGCCTGGGGATCATGTCTCAGCTTGTCGAACACCCACAACCGGGTGCCCAGATAGAAACCCTCTTTCAGGTCATGGGTAACCATGAAGACGGTCAGTTTGTGTTCACTCCAGAGGTTCAACACCAGGTCGTGCATATCCGACCGGATACCTGGATCGAGGGCACCGAAAGACTCATCCAGCAACAGTATCCGAGGCTTACCCAGCAGTGCCTGGGCAAGCGCCAGACGCTGCCTCATACCACCGGAGAGTTCATGGGGATACTTCTTCAACGCCTGACTGAGACCGACCTGTTCGAGTATCGACTCGGCCGCCTCACGGGCTGCGCTTCGCCCCGAACCAAACAGATAACCGGTTATACCTGGACGTTGAAAGCCACAGGTCGCCATCACATTCTCCAACACGGTCATATGCGGAAATACCGAGTATTGCTGGAACACAATACCCCGATCCGATCCCGCTTCATTCGGGATCGGTTTACCGTCGAGCAGTATCTCGCCTTTGGAGGGCTGTTCGGTGCCCAGCAACATATTCAAAAAGGTACTCTTGCCGCAACCCGAGGCACCAACCAGGGTGACGAACTCCCCCTCATCGACAGTTTTGTTGAGACGTTCCAATACGATGTTGTCGTCATACTGCTTCCATACCTGGTTCACCTGAATCATCGGTTTGGAATCTTGATCGGTTTCACTCATGACTTACCTCCCTGCACATACCAAGGAAAGAGTTTTTTCGTCAGCTCCCGCAGACTCACATCGATGAGAAATGCGAGGATGGTTATCCAGGCCACATAGGGAAGAATCACATCCATCGCCATGTAACGCCTTACCAGGAAGATCCGATACCCCAGACCGTCTGTTGCAGCGACCGCTTCCGCAGCGATCAGAAACAGCCAGCCTGCACCGAGAGACAAGCGCACCGCATCGAAAAGTTTTGGCATGATCTGGGGCAGCAGCACCCGAATCATGATCTGCGAGGTATTGGCACCCAGTGACTGGGCCTTTACCAACTGTTCGAAGGGAATCTCCTGAGTGCGTCGTTGAATGTCCCGGGCGATGAAAGGTGTGATGCCGAGGGCGATCAACACCACTTTGGAGAGCTCGCCGAGACCGAAAACAATGAACAGAATCGGCAGAATCGCCAGCGGTGGTATCAGGGAGACCACAGTCAGCAATGGCGAAAGGGAGGCAGCGATCATCGGCAGTGCACCGGTCACCAGACCGATCAGCAACCCAAGCATTGCCGCAATCAGGATTCCCAAAGCGAGACGGGTCAGACTGCTGGCGGTATCCTGCCAGAACAGATACTCGCCGGATCGTTTGCTGGGCTCGAAGGCCATCCGTTCCAGACCATCGGCAATCTGACTCATGCTGGGTAACAGTTTGTCATTCGGATTCACTTCCAGACGGGCATCCGAACCCATCACATAGAGCAGGATCAAAAGCACAAAGGGTGCGATACCCAATAACAGCTTGAATGCCCTGCCCGGGTGTTGATTGATGAATTTCTTCATAGGGTTTCTCTAAACAAACTCCACCGGCCAGCCTGCATGCAAAGCTTTGGCATTGAGCGTCCAATGGTAATAAAAGAGGATGAAATCTCTGCAACAATCGACCAGCTTCAGGCTGCAATGATTAATTCACTCATCGACATCCCGGCCTTTGCCGGGATGTCGAATCAAAACTGCATTGCCCGAGTCAACTGATGGTTTGCTAAATCTAACAATATCCAGTTAGAGCTTGCCTTCCGCAGCCATGGTCATGTAGCTGGGGTCAAAGCGGAACTTGATATTGCCTTTATCACCGAAGGTGCCGGCAGGCATCTCGATACCGATAAAACCCGCATCCGGCGCACCGTCACCCAACAGGCCATGATCGAAGGAGAAGTTGGCGACATGCTCCATGGTGGCCAGCAGTTTTTCACTGTTGGTGAGATCCAGGGCCGCCGCCGGGGTATAGAACATCTCGGTACTGGCCAGTTGTGCTTCATAGCCTGCCAGGTCGGTACCGGATGCGCTTGCCATATGGGTTTTTGCATCGACGCCAGCCTTATCAGAGCCACTCATGACAGACATGATTTCATACCAGGCTCCCACCAGCGCCTTACCCAGTTTCGGGTTAGCCTTGAGCGTTTCGGTATTGATTACCAGCAGATCGATAATCTCACCCGGAATCATGGAGGAGTCGAACACCTTGGTGCTGTTCGGCATTGATGTGATCTCACTCAGCAAGGGATTCCAAGTGGCAACGGCGGTGACATCATCGGTGCCGTAGATGGCAACCATATCCGCATCGGAGGTATTCACCACGGTGAGGTCCTTTTCACTCAGACCGACACTCTCAAGACCACGGGCCAACAGATAGTGTGAGACACTCAACTCCACCAGGTTAACCTGCTGACCTTTGATATCCGCCAGCTTGTCCTTGCCCTTCAGCACCACCCCGTCGTTACCGTTGGAAAAGTCGCCTACCACCAGTGCGGTACTGTCCACACCACCGGCAGCCGGAATGGTCAGGGCATCCATGTTGGTCATGGTACAGGCGTCGAACTCACCCGCTGTGTATTGATTGATCGATTCGATATAGTCATTGATCTGCACCACTTCGATATCGATGCCATATTTATCAGCCCATTTGTTGACAATCCCCTGCTCAGCCCCATAGGCCCAGGGCATCCAGCCTACGTAGATCGACCAGCATATTTTGAAACTATCAGCGGCCTGAGCCACAGAGCTAAGAGAAAGTGCGAGAATTAATGCGGCAAAACGTTTCATGAAGAACCTCTCAGTTACATCTGTCTACACGGAGCACCCTTGGCAGTCAGACCAAGCAAGTCTCCCGGGCTTTTATCCCGCCGTGTAACCCATACCCTGCACTGAGAGGGAGAGGTCGAACGCTCTTGGACCAGGCATCGCAGCTCACCACCTTGTCTGGTATTGAGCCGGATCGGAACCCTAGCTTTCTATTTCGGTTAAATTGTATTGTCCTGATAACAAGGGCACGGACGCAAACTACTTTGCAAAACCCAGGCCAATGAAACTAATTGACCAATATTCAATACTTTAACCAAAACAACATCAAATCCCCGATCGCTTCATCCTTGGAACACGAAGCAGAATGGTGCACGCTGGCAACCGCTTCGCACCAAAAACACGCAGCCGAAACAGTCGAGCGTCACAGCGTTCTCATTGATTTACGTTAAAATGACAGATGGCAGACATCGGAATCTGTTACCGGACATCCAGGGAGCAATGACGGCTCATGAGGATATCTGTAACCTTATGTCACTCCGTTAATTCAAATAGGTCCACTCACGATCAGGCTGACTCTATCCGTTACCTGATCGAGCACTATCCTGGTAACCATTAAGATCTTGCCTTTGGCGATGACGAATCGGTCTACCCCGGCAGCGGTGAGCGACAATCGAGAGTCTGGAGGCCGGATGGTATTGCAGACCCTGCCTGGTTCAGTCTGATCAATGATCATCCATACCGCTTTTTTGCTGGGCACAGAAACAGATCCAGCAAGGCGCATTAGATTCGTGTTAGCAGGTCCTAAAATCGTAGCCCTCAAAGTTGCCGGGCGATTGTTGTTCAATAAGGAGATCGAAATTTAGTGGATCAAGCAGTGATTTGCCGCATATAAACACGAATCACCACGACTTTCGCGCCACTATAGCGAATGGAGAAATATCTGTCAGGCAGGTCTGGTCGAATGTGGGAACAACAGAGTTTAAGCCTTATCAAACTACCAAACCTGTGGTAATTGATCACCCATCATGAATTTTACTCGAATCTCACAGCATAAATTTAGAAACTTCCTGCAGACATTACTGTTGCTTGGCGGCATGTCTCTGTTGTTGGCGCTCTGTGTGGAACTGCTGTTTGGGCAGGAGTTATGGCTATGGGTATTCATCGGCACTACTGTGATCATCTTTGCCCTGCCGGACATGTCTCCACGCTGGTTGCTGCATCTCTATCAGGCCAGACCGATCAGCCCCGATCAGGCGCCACAACTCTGGATGGTCATTGAAGAGTTGAGCCGCCGCGCCAAGCTTAAATCCATCCCCACCCTTTACTGGATACCCAGTAAAACCACCAATGCCTTCAGCGTGGGTCGGACAAATCAAACCGCGATTGCGCTGACTGACGGACTTTTGGAACTGCTCTCGATGCGCGAGCTGATCGCGGTACTGGCCCATGAAACCGCCCACCTTGCAAATAACGATATCCGACTGATGAATATTGCCGATCTGATCAGCCGGCTGACCCATCTGATGTCAAGCTTGGGAATCATCTTACTGCTGATTACATTTCCCTTGTTGTTCCTTGGCTATACCCCCTTCTCCCTGCGGGGCATACTGCTGCTGATTGTCTCCCCCTCTCTGAGCGCCGTGATGCAACTCGGTCTCTCCAGAATACGGGAATTCGATGCCGACCTGTTGGCTGCTGAATTGACAGGTGACCCGGCGGGATTGGCCAATGCCTTGAACAAAATCGCCTATCCCCATGGCAGGTTCTGGCAAAAGCTGCTCCTTCCTGGGTACCGGAGACCGGAGCCGTCACTCTTGCGCACACATCCCGAACCCGGAGAACGCATTGATCGACTGCTCGAATTAGGAGACAGATCAGATAGCTACACCACTCCTATGGAAGATCTCCCTGATCAATCTGTAGAGCTGCCGACCAGCTACACAACCAGGCTTTCGCCAGGACACCGAACAATATTCCGTATCTGGCGCTAAAATCCGCCAGCCGCCCTATCATCATGGTGAAATTTCTGACATTATCCTGGCAGTTAGATCCATGTGCCGCATTAACAGGCACTCAACCGACCGCATCAAAAGCTTTGGTTACTGCAGAAAATGGATGAACGGCTATTTGAGCCAGACCAGGACCCCAACAAGGATTATTTATAGATACAGGATCAGGGCACTGCTGCACCATGCCGCAGATTGGCTACCATCCAGCGAATCAGCAAGCTGGAACTCTTTATGGTACAGAATCCTTGGGGGTGGTAGACCAGGAATGATCAGCTCATCTGCCCGGTAGGAAACAATTCGCCAACACTCAGCGAACAGCTGTTGAGTATAAAAATAAAGCAATAGTAAAGATGACTGAATATACCGACCCGTCACTCAGCGATCCACCCGATTTTGCAGCTCGCCTCAGGGAGAATCAGGTAGAGTTGTCTTTTACCGGATTACCCGCCTCGCTGAGCGCGATCATGATCAACACCACCGTTATCGTGATTGCCCAGTGGTCCGTGATTCAATGGCAGATTCTGCTTGGCTGGTTTACCGGCATGCTCGGTTTAAGCCTCTATCGATACTACACCTACCGTGTCTATCAAGCCCGAAAATCCACTGAGGGCTCCCTCAAGATCTGGCGGAAACGAGCCATTGCAGGCACGCTGGCTTCAGGTGCCATCTGGGGATCCGCTGCATTTCTACTGGTCCCTTTGGGAGAGCAGTCTTTCCATCAAACCATAATCATAGCCAGTCTGATCGGTATGGCCGCAGGCGGTGTGATAACTCAAGCGGCCCTGCTACCCGCCTCTCTGGGTTACATGTTACTGGTAATCATCCCATTGATCATCAGACTCTTCACCCTCGGTGGGCCGGCCAATCTCGGCCTGGGCTTCATGCTTTGTATCTATGTCATCGTGATGGCTTCAGGTGCGATCAGTATCAATCGGAATTTATCCGATTCCCTGGCGATGAACATCAGACAGCGCCACTCCCGTAAGATCATCGAACACCTCGCCTACCATGATGCACTCACCAATCTGCCGAATCGACGTCTGCTGACCGAACGCCTGAGCAAGGATATTGCACGCTCGATCCATCATTCCCATATCGGAGCTTTGATCTATCTGGATCTGGATAATTTCAAAACCCTCAATGATTCCATGGGACACCAGCTAGGCGATGAACTGCTCAAGCAGATGGCACTCCGATTGAACAGTTGTCTGAGCGATGAGGTTACGGCCACCCGTCTCGGAGGAGATGAATTCGTGCTGCTGATGCCGGAACTGGCCGACCAGGAGAGTGAAGCTCTCAGGTTGGCCGAACTGACGATCAAAAAGGTTCAGGAAGCCCTCGCACGCCCATTTCCACTTGGCGGCAGGGAGATTCACATGTCGGCAAGTCTCGGGATTGCTCTGTTTCCACTGCATGGAGACAACGCCGATGACCTGCTGAAACGGGCGGATTTTGCGATGTACCGGGCAAAAGCCATTGGCCGCAATACAATGAGCCTCTATGATCCGGAGATGCAGGAACAGGCCCATCTGCTGATGACCCTGGAACAGGGTTTGCGCAATGCCCTGAGGAATGATGGTCTGGTTATCCACTATCAGCCTTTTATCAGTATCGATGGAGCGGTGATCGGCGCTGAAGCCCTGGTCCGCTGGCACCACCCACAGGATGGCCTGGTGGCGCCTGACAGCTTTATCGAGCATGCAGAGCAGAGCGGCCTGATCATCGAGCTGGGCAAACAGGTGTTGGAAATGGTCTGCCAGCACCTCAACAGACTGGCCGATTCAGGTCTGTTGACAGATCAATTCAAAATCTCAATCAATGTCAGTCCACTGCAGTTTGCCGATCGTAATTTTGTCACGGATATCCAGACCACCATAAGCCGTTACGGCATCGAAGCGAAACATCTGTTACTTGAAATCACTGAAAACGCCCTGCTGCCTGACTGGGGAGAGACAATCTGTAAGCTGCAACAGCTGCGTGAGGCGAATTTCACCCTGGCAATCGATGATTTCGGCAGTGGTCAATCCTCTCTCGCCTATATCAAAAAACTGCCGATCGATCTGATCAAGATCGATCGGATACTGGTCAAGGACATCACCCGGGAAAAGACCGATGCGGTGATCGTTGAAGGCACCATCGATATGGCCAGAAAGCTCGGTCTGAAAGTGGTTGCGGAGGGCGTTGAAGAGCAGTCGACCTTTGAGCTGCTGAAGCGTTATGCCTGCAATATCGTACAAGGCGATATGATTGCCAAACCGATGGATTTCGACAGGTTTATCGTTTTTTGCCAGCAACCGGACATAAAGGTTGCCGACACCGCAACCTGAGGCTCCAGACAGCTCCGGAATGTTAAAAAAATTCTGCGATCGACCATATTGCACCGCAAAAAAATGTTAGACTGTGGCCGGTTAGCATGGTAGCGAAGCGGAGAAACGATGAGTGCAAAACATTTTGATGTGGTGGTAATTGGTAGTGGCCCCGGTGGTGAAGGGGCTGCCATGAAGCTGGTCAAGAGCGGTAAACGGGTTGCCGTGATTGAAGCGCACGATATGGTAGGCGGGGGGTGCACCCACTGGGGAACCATTCCATCCAAAGCACTCAGACACAATATTCAGCTGTTAAGGGATTATCGGCGCAACCCCCTCTTTCAACACACCCACGACCAGGTTCAGGTTGAGTATTCCGATCTGCTGAAGGCTGCGGGCAAGGTGATCAACCAGCAGGTGCGCAGTCGTCTGCGCCACTATGCCAGAAATCGGATTGACGTGATCCATGGCCGGGCCGGATTCATCGATACGCACCGGATCGAAATTGTTCAGCCGAGTGGCGTCAGCGAAGAGATTACGGCGGAACACTTTGTGATCGCTACAGGATCCCGTCCATACCAACCAGCAGATATCGACTTCAACCACCCCAGGATTCTCGATAGTGACTCAGTACTGCGTCTCGATACCACACCGGACTCGATTACCATCTATGGTGCAGGCGTTATCGGCTGTGAGTATGCCTCGATCTTTTGCAATCTTGATGTCAAAGTGAACCTGGTCAACACCCGGGACCGCCTGCTCTCATTTCTTGATGATGAGATCACCGATGCGCTCAGTTATCACCTGCGCAATCAGGGTACTGTAATCCGCCATGATGAGGTTTATGAACAGGTGGAGGCCGTTGATGACGGTGTGGTGCTTCACTGCAAGTCTGGCAAGAAATTCAAGACAGACTACCTGCTGTGGGCCAATGGGCGCAGCGGTAATACGGAAAACATGGGACTGGATGAGATCGGGGTAGCGGTCAATCACCGGGGTCAGATCGAGATCGACAAAACCTATGCCACCTCACTGCCCCACATCTATGCGGTCGGCGATGTGGTCGGCCCACCTGCCCTGGCCAGTGCCAGTTACGACCAGGGACGCTTTGTCGGTGCCCAGATCGCCACCGGCAGTGCGGACTGGCAGTTGATCGATGACTTTCCCACCGGCATCTACACGCTGCCTGAAATCAGCTCGATCGGTCGCACTGAACGGGAGCTGACCGCCAGCAAAGTCCCCTACGAAGTGGGGCAGGCAAGCTTCAGAACCATCGCCCGTGCCCAGATAACCGACCATGAAGTCGGCATGCTGAAACTGTTGTTTCACCGGGAGACCCTGGAGATCCTCGGTATCCACTGTTTCGGCGAGCAGGCCTCCGAGATCGTCCACATTGGCCAGGCCATCATGGCCCAACAGGGCGAGGCCAACAGCCTGCTCTATTTCGCAGAGACCACCTTCAACTATCCAACGATGGCTGAAGCCTATCGTGTTGCGGCATTGAACGGCCTCAATCGCATCTTCTGAGCTTTATCCATCTCTCTGAAGTGACAGATTCATAGAAGTTCAAGCCTATTCTGGGAATTTAGTTATAAGGCGGGAACCGCACTTCAAATCGATGGTTTGTTGAAGATGTGCTTGCCCTACCCTACAAATCCTGACCAACAAGCAACAGGATTCAGGCCAGCTTCAATCCTATGATTGACATAATCAGTGTCGCCATAAAAAAGAGTCTTAGACCGGTTACCGGTTCTGAAAAAAGTAAGATCCCAAGCAACGCCACGCCTGCGGTACCGATACCTGTCCATACAGCATAAGCTGTGCCGATCGGAATCGCCTGCATTGCCTTGGACAAACAGTAGAGCGACAACCCAGCCGCAATTGCAAAAAGCAGTGTAAACATTGGTTTGCTGAAACCGTCAGACAGCTTTAGGAACACGGCAAAAAAGACTTCCAGAACACCGGCTGCTAATAACCATACCCAGGCCATTGATCACTCCACGACTTGCAAAATATCCAACCACTGAACAACCAGCGTTTCATATCGGTGCATGATTTACAACCATCATCCAGGAACATTTTTTCGTAAGGCATCATATTGGTGCATTTTCCTCTGTCAACAAAAAATCAGATTGGAAAATGCATTCAAATAGCGCATGAAAAAAAGCACAAAAACGACACTCATATCAATTCAGGCATCAATATGGTGCATTGCAAAATTAACTATTCATTGTCTCCTTTTTTTACGTATGATGGGTCATGTCCTAACACACTATTGATACTGTTGCGTGACAAATATTTGGTTTTTTTCTGATTTGAAATCCAGCCATCAATCTATTTTTTAAACTGACCCAGTGGAGCACATCATGGCCACAATCTACTTCTCATCTCCAATCATGAGCAAAAACAAAAAAGTTTCTGCCGTCGTAGGCAAGCGGGATACCCTGCTTGCCGTTGCCAAGGAAAACAACGTAAAAATCCCATTCGAGTGCCAGGATGGAGAGTGCGGCTCATGCCTTATTAAAGTCACTCACCTCGATGGCGATCATATCAAAGGCGTCATGCTAACCGACAAGGAGAGAGAGGTACTCAAGTCAATTGGCAAACTCTCCAAGCAAGAGGAAGAGCGTGCTAATGTAAAAGATCTTCCACCAAGCTTCCGTCTGGCCTGCCAGACCGTCGTCACAGATGAAGACCTGCTCGTTCAGTTTACCGGTGAACCTGGTGGCGCTTAATCTTTTGAACGGGATCTAGAGCCTGTTACTGCCAACAAAAACCACACTGTAGAATTGAATCTTCAGTGTGGCCTTTTCGCTCAAGGAGATTTACCCAGACTCAGGAAAACTAAAATCTTCAGAAGAGATTTCAGAGCAACAACTCAACTCAATATATTGTCGTCAGCCATAGTACAGTCTACATCGCCTCATCGAATTCATCCCGATATCTTGCCACGCCACCACGCTTCGGTATCACCTCCCGATCGAACACTGCGATCATGAAGGCAGCATCCGGCACACCCTCCCATTGACTGCGAATCTGATATTTTGACGCGGGCTCGAAACCAAAGCGCGGATAGTAGTCAGGGTGCCCCAAGACAATCACAAATGGGCAACCGGCATCACGCAAATAATCTAGGCCATAATGGACAAGACGGGACCCAACCCCCTCTCTCTGGTGTGAAGGCAGCACCGACATTGGCGCCAATCCCATGCCAACTGCGGAGCAATCCTCTATGCCAGCCGGAGTAAATAAGATATGGCCGATTACAGAACTCTCTTCAACAGCAACAAATGATATGTAGTCCTGACAGGTAATTCGGAGTTTATCAACAAGCACGGCTTCCGGACCGTGATCAAATGCAATTGAATTCAGCTGGTGAATGGCCTCCCGGTCGTTGGCTTCTTCTTTGCGAATTTCTAGCATAACTGTATCGTTCTCGTTCATCGAGTGGACCTCAGAACGTGGAGATGTCAACCATCAGCCGACACCTCCACATGAGGTTTAGCATGGTGTCGCGATGATTCCCATCAGATCGCTATTTTCAACCAATGGTTTACCAGTAAGATCTCCTGCCAGCTCTGTAATTGCAAACCCTGAATTCCGCAGTTCCGTTTCTATCATTTGCGGCGTGTAGTGTTGGAACCAATTGTAAATCTGCCAGGTTTCATCAGGTTCGACAATAACGTAACGGTCCAGTACCAAATGCTGTTCATCGTATAGATAAGATTTCTGAATCCCAACATAGTCACCTGCAGCCCAGAATCCACCCATCAATCGATCCTCAATGAGAGTAACTTCTTGCCTGCCATTCAACAGGCCCATCCCGGCAACATCGAGCACGATTTTACCACCAGGATTCAACATGCCACGCATCTTGCGTAACAGGATCGATCTCTGCTCAGGTGATAACACGCAGAGATCCGTATAGATCAGGGTGATGAGATCAAATCCTGTGGGTAATTGATCGACAACATAATCTGCTTGTAGATAGTTAACCACCCCACCCGAGTTTGATTTGGCGTAGTTCAGACTATATTCGGAGAAATCTATCCCCGTTACTTGTGCACCATGCTCAGAAAAACGTATGGTGTAGAGCCCTGGCCCACATCCCAGATCGCATAATTTCTTGCCGGACAGTTCGATTTGCCCATCAATCCAGGTTACAACACGATCGATCACCTCGACACGCCTGGATGCAAGATCTGTCTCCTGGCTTAGATGATAATCGAGCATCTGTTCTGCAAGATGCTGTTTCGTCCAGAGTTGCTTCGCTGTAGAGCGAGAAAATGGGCTGGGACGCATCGCAATGTCATGAATAAATTCGTACATAATAAAATCCTTCGAAGCCAATTGGCTTCAGAGTTCTTAGTTGGATATTTTGGATTCCGAGGGAAATGGATAGACGGCAGCGGGCAACTTTTGCTCAGCAAAAGCAGCTGCTCTTTCCCCCCGCATATGTAGATTAGGCATTCATAGTGAGCGTATTCTATGCCAGAACAGACCATCAGTAAATACTAATATTATCTGGGTTTTGCACTCAAGGCTATCACAGCATACTTTACTAGCAGGATTGTCAACTTGATAAATCCGAATCGAGCTTCTACCAAATTCTCGCCACGATTTCTGTATCACATCGCATTCATGCTTGATTGCACTATCCGGGTGGTTTTCGGAATGGATAGCAGGTAAACAGACCATAGGATTTCAGGTACATGTACAGACCATACAGGGGCGAACGACCGCACTAAATGCTGGACATGGGTTCTCGACCCCCTTGCCTCAGTACAACACATTGCATCTGCAGAGCTTGGTAGTGTGAGATCTCAACAGACTGTGGGGTTAGTTGCCCAGCATCACCCTTCTCAGGCTCGTAAGCAGAGTGTGTAGCTCGTGAATCCCAACTGCAAAGGGAAATCGGTTAGCAAGCCAGATCAGCCCTGTGGCGTTTGTTCAATAAAGGATTCAAACTGATCCGATGGCATGGGCCGGGCAAATAGATACCCCTGACCCACCCGGCAGCCCTGTTGAATCAGGAATTGATGTTGTTCACCGGTTTCAATACCTTCTGCCAAGACATCCAGCAACAGATTGTTGGCCATGGCAATGATCGCTTTTGAAATGGCCACATCATTCAAGTCATCAGGGATATCAGAAATGAATGTCTTGTCGATCTTAAGGCGTGTAATCGGTAATTGTTTTAGATAATTCAAGGACGAATATCCGGTTCCGAAATCATCAACAGCAACTTTGACACCAAGCTTGCGCAGTTTTCTCAGAGTTTCACTGGTTACGCTTGTCGAACGCATCATGGTGGTTTCAGTGATTTCCAGTTCCAGGCAATCGGGTGAAAGACCGGTAGCTGTCAAAGTCTGCTCAATCTCTTCAAGCAGGTTGTTATGATCAAACTGCTTTCCGGACAAATTCACACTGATCGTCATGTCACTTCTCAAAATACCTGAATCCTGCCAGGCTTTCATTTGTTGGCAGGCTTCTTTCATGATCCACGCCCCCATTTCGTCGATGACTTCCGACTCTTCAGCCAAGGGGATGAACTTGTCGGGCGCCAACAACCCCAGATCCCGGTTTTGCCATCTCACCAATGCTTCAACGCCACAAATTTCTTTTGTAATCAGCTCAATTTGAGGCTGATAGTGGAGTATGAGTTCATTCTGCGATATCGCATTATGTAGACTGGAAGCCAGGAATACCCGCTCGAACGCTCTAGCCGTCAACTCCAGCGTGTAGTATTGAAAGGTATTCCGGCCCTCCTCCTTGGCCCGGTACATTGCCGTGTCCGCATTTCGAACCAGTTCATCAACCGACTCTCCGTGGTCGGGATAGAGACTGATCCCGATACTGGCGGTCAGGTACAACTTATGATTTTGGATGGTAAAGGGCTTTTTGAATAAATTCAGCAGCTTTTTGGCAACCAATGCCGCGTTAGAGTCTTTCTTGATGTGGGTAAGAATCACCGTAAACTCATCACCACCCATGCGCGCAATGGTGTCATCCTCTCTGAACAAGGATTGAAATCGCTCTGCAACCTCTTTCAGCACAGCATCACCGGTTGCGTGATTGAAGCTGTCGTTGACCTCTTTGAACCTGTCAAGATCGATAAACAATACGGCAAGCATCGACTTGTTTCTGTGCGCCACATGAATCGCCTGACTCAGACGATCAGCAAACAGCAAACGATTGGGTAGCCCTGTCAGCGCATCATGTTGCGCCAGATGGGCATAGCTGAGTTGCCTTTCTTTCAGCTCGTCCAGCAATTCAAGATGTTCAGTGATATCATGGGATGACTCGATGACACCCATGATTTCACCATCGTCATCAAACAACGGGCTCACTGAAACCTCATACTTCCGTTGTGTGCCAAACTCCGAGATATGATTGTGTGTTACTTTGGTCGGCAAGCGGGTTTGCAGTACGATTTTAAGTGGGCAAGGGTAATCATCGCCATCACAAGGCCGATCCACCTGGTGGGAAATCTGATAACAGCAGGCGTGCTCCGGGTCGATCTTCTGCATAGTGGCGATACGCTTGGCGGCTTCATTCATCCTGAGTACTTTGAAGTCGAGGCTGATCACCATAATCGGATTTTCCACGCCGTCAATCACATGTTGCAGAAAAGTCCGTTCATCGATCACCGCCTGTTCTGCTCGCCGCCGCTCGGTGGTGTCGATCAGATTCATCAGACAGTGGGCCTGACTCTCAAGGTCCGCATGTACGATGGTATCGGCTCTCACATATCGGGTAATGCCATCCGATGTCGTCTTGAGGGCAAGGTCAGCCGTGACTTTCTGATCTGATGAGAAGGCATGACGCAGGTGATCGAACAACAAACGCCCCATCCCCGGGGCCAATTGCGTTGATAAGGGTCTACCCACGATTCGGGAACGTTCCGCCCCGAACATAGCCGCTGCAGATATGTTTAGATTATTAATTATGCCGTTCTTATCGAGCGTCAAATAACCCACAGGGGCAAAATCATAGAGTTCTGCATATTGATCCCGTATGTTTTCCAATTCCTTCTGGGATTCCATCAAGTCCCGATTCTGAATCTCGAGTTCAATTTTATGCAGCTGCAGATTGTGCAGCAGATAGTCTGTATCAGTATCTGCATCAGCGCGCAGTAACCTTTCAGATTCACTGAGCATTCTTTCAAGCTCGCTGTGACTGAGATTAGTGTATCGACTCATGAGATTGAAATTCTCCGCCGGTTATCAATGAGCCAATCGCTCGATGGTAGACAGGGCATTCGGTTTTCCTTCATCATCCATGAGAGCCGTGGCAATCAGCCAAATCTGAACCACTTCCCCTGACTTTGTTATTCGTTCGAGTTGCATGGGTTCAAACTTTTCGCCCTCGCTAATAAGCTCGATCATCATTTTTAGATCTGACTGACCATATTCTGTGACAATCTGCGAGACATTCAGGTCGAGTGCCTCTTCTTCTGTATAGCCATAGAGACGTTCAGCTGCCGGGTTCCAGGCCTTGATGTTGCCATGCAGATCCTGAACCGTAATGGCGTCATTCGAATCTCTGACAACGGTGGCCAAACGTCTCTCCCTGGCAAGGGCCTGTTTGATCTTATCAATATCCTTTATCGCACTGATATCGATGAATATCATCACTGCGCCGTCGATCCGGTTGTCCAGTGTCTTATAGGGACGAATGCTGATCGCATACCAGACACCTGAGTTGTCCTGTATTTCAATTGATTTGGTGGCCATGGAATCAATCACATCCAGGACTTCGGACTCCAGATCCGGTATATCGATATTCGCTTTGATGTTACCGATTGGCCTACCCACATCCGTATCGATAAGATTGAGCAGCTTCTCCGCCGCCTGGGTGAACTGACGAATGCGCAGATCGGAACCAAGCATCAGGATCGGCAGATTGACACTGGCCATCAGATTGGTCAGATCATCATTGGTACGGGCCAGTTCATCATTGCGAGTCTCCAACTCTTCATTGACCGTGGACAACTCTTCATTTGCCGATTGCAACTCTTCCTTGGCGGTCTCCATCTCTTCATTGGTGCTCTGAAGTTCTTCGTTGGTTGATTGAATCTCCTCATTGGCTGAGCGCAACTCTTCGTTGGTACCTTCCTGTTCTTCGACGATCGACTGCATATACTCCCGGGTGGTAACCACTTCACGCTCCAGCTCGCTATTACGAGCAACCAGCGCTTCAAGGTTTTCTTTCTGCTCTCCTTCGGCTTCGTCTGTGACAATCTGCTCTTTCGATGACACTGTCACCGGTTCGAACATGACCAGCAGGTTTTCCTCATTGCGTATCGCACCACCCAGGGAGAGCACCTGAATATTCACACGTTGAGCTTCACCACAGACCTTCAGGCGAACATGCTCCTTGCGTACCTTGCCACCCTCTTTGATGACACTGTGAATGGCTGCTCGCAATTCGACTACAAGGTCGGGATGGGCGATCTTGTAGAGATTCAGGGAGGCAGCGCCATCCGATGGCTCAATATAGGGCCAGGTACGTCCAAGGAAACGGATGACCATTTGATCGGAATTGACAATGACGCCGGGAGGCACATAGGTTTCCAACAGTAACCGATCGGCCTCTCGTTCAAGAGAGTAGACCAAAGTGAGATCATCGCCTCGTTCAGGTACCTCAATGGCTACCGGATTATGATTCTCACGAAACACAAAATCATTGTTCAGATGTGTGGCGACGGATTTCTTCTGATAGAGTTTCGCCTTTTTGTCCTGCATGGCAAACAGATCGGCCTGGCTACCGATGGTTTCAGATGTACCGAGCAGCAGAAATCCACCGGGTTGTAAGGCATAGTGGAATACCTGCAGGACTTTCTTCTGCAGTGTAGCGCCAAGATAGATCAGCAGATTTCGACAACTGATCAGATCGATGCGCGAGAATGGCGGATCCTTGATCACATTGTGGACAGCAAACACACACATATCACGCAACTGTTTGTTCACCTGATAGCCACCACTGACCTTGTGGAAGTAACGTTGCAGACGCACCTGGGAGACCTCGTCTTCGATCGTCTCAGGGTAGATGCCACTACGGGCCTTTTCGACGGCGCTTTCGTCAATGTCGCTGCCAAATATCTGGATTGGATAGTTGTCAGCCCGGTCACCAAGATATTCAATCAGTGTCATTGCGATGGAATAGGCTTCCTGACCCATAGAACAGCCTGGCACCCAGATGCGGATCGACGCATCCAACGGGCGGTTTTCCTGCAGTTTAGGATAGACCCTTGTTTTCAATGCATCGAAGCTTTCGGGATCACGCAAAAAGGCGGTGACATTGATCAATATATCCTGAAACAGGGCATCGATCTCTTGCGGATCCTGTTGCATCAACAAAATATACTCAGAAATCCGCTCTAACTTGTGCAATAGCATGCGCCGGTTGATACGACGTTTGACGGTAGTGGTCTTATAGTATGAAAAGTCGTTGCCAGTGCGTGCCCTTAGCAGAATGAATATTTTGTTCAGTTGTTCCTGGGTCGCTGTCAGCGTCTCCTCGGATTTGAGAAAGATCTGACCGGGACGCAGGGCTGTGTGACTGACAATCCGCACCAGCTCATGGGCGATATCAACCGGATTCAAAACAAAATCGATGCAGCCAGCAGACACGGCGCTTGCCGGCATGCCATCGTATTCCGCACTGTCACTGTCCTGAGCAAAGGTGATTCCACCCGCCTCTTTGATGGCACGGCAACCCAGCGTGCCATCGGAAGCGGTTCCCGACAGCACCACACCAATGGCACTTGAACCGCGATCATCCGCCATGCTCTGAAAAAACAGGTCTGCCGGATTGTAGAGTCTTTTATCTTTGGGTATTGGCATTAAACTTAGGCTGTTGTGCAGCAGAGTCAATTGCATTCCCGGCGGTATCACATAAACATGATCCGGCTCGATGTTCATGCCATCGGTAATCTCGAGCACAGGTAAGGGGCAATCTTTGGCCAGTATTTCAGGAAGTATGGATTTGTGGTTGGGATCCAGATGCTGAATGAGTACGAAACCCATACCCATTTCGCCAGATAAGTTTGAGAGCAGAGCTTTGAAGGCCTTCAGACCACCCGCCGACCCGGCAATGCCCACAACAGGCACATCCTCTGGGTGTTCTTTGATTTTCCCAACCTTCGGCTTGCTCGGCGCCTTTTTTTTCCGAACAGCGGTTGATGCGCCGCGTTTTGATCTCTTGGTACTGGTCATTTATGGTTATCCCAAAATACCGTTAACTACATCAACGGTCTAATCTACCAGAAATATATACATCCAGGTATTGAATAGGGTTACACCACAAAAACCTACATAAACACTAATTAATAAACTGATACACCCTATAATTTAAACTTTAGTTGGATCAACATAACCTGTCCAATATACCAGTTTCCAGATCTGTCAGACATTCTAGGCAAACTGGCAACCTGAATAACGCTCATAACTATAAAAAATCTTCACCTGACTCAATGAGCAGCGAAGGAATAACTCATGAAGGATTGGCTTGATACAAAATCATGCAGGAAGATTTTTTCGAACTCGATATGATCATTGAAGTTAAGCATCAGGGCTGTCAACACGAACCCAATCGGCCCTAGTGAACTGTACAGACCATACAGGGATCGAATGATCGAACAATATGCTGTACCGATACCGGCTCCTGCTCCCCAGCCCTGAGCTTGGCCCCCTGCAAGGCCACCTCAAGCGCACCGGGTTGACCTTTGGCGTCCCGGGGTGAGAAGTTCCAGGTGGTCGGCGCCACAATCTGATAGTTGAGAATGCGGCCGTTGCGGATTTTTATCCAGTGTCCCAGACTGCCCCGTGCCGCTTCCACCAGACCGGCCCCCTGCGCCTCCTGTGGCATGGCTGCATGATCACAGAAGGGCTGCTTTGGCTGGATCTCTCTGACCCAGGACTCCATCAGTAACGTCACCCGGGCAATCTCCAACAATCTGGCAATTACCCTGTTCCTCACATTACCACCGCTTTGGCTCACCAGATCCCTGATCAAGGGATGCCCGTCCACCTGCTGACGGGCCAGGGCACCAACCTCCACAACCTTGCCATCCAGTCTTGGCGCCTTACACCAGCTGTAGGCCTGTTCAATCTCCGCATCCGGCAGTGTAACGCCTTCAAAGGGGTGCTTGGGCGCTGTCTGATAGCCCATCCAACTGTGGCTGATATCTTCGGTGATCAGCTTGCTATCAAGGGGTTCGAGTTCTGTTTCCCAGAGCCCCTGTGCAAAGCTGTTACGGCCACTGAGTTGATAGGCACCATAACTCATAAAGCGGTCTTCAGCCTGTCCAAGCTGATCCAGCTCAAGCTCTCCCGCCACTTCAAGAAAGGCCCTGAAATCACTCCGATCCAGCGGCTGCTCGACGGACCAGGCCTGCAGAGCATCGGCACTATCCAGTGAGACGATATTTTCCAGGCTATCACCGAACAGCTGGGACTCCAGATAGCGACGGAAACCGAACAGGATCGCCTGCAGCCTCGCCTTCTCCTGCATCTCGATCGAGCGACTTACCCCACCAGGCTGAATGGCAAGACTGTGGGGCCATTTGCCCGCCATCAGTCCCATCAGATGCATGAACTGGGCGCGTGCTGCCAGCATCTCTCTGGCCGCACTACCGGTCTGCGCACGGAATCGGTTTGCGATCAACTCATACCAGGGCTCATTGCGGTAGGTCTCCCGGGCAAAGTCGGGCATGAAAAAGAGATAGAAGTGAGTCAGGTGGTCCGCCACGTTTTCGTTGGCCAGAATCAGATTGATGGCCAGGTCGCCGTTTGTCGGCATCGTGACGCCACTCAACTGGGCCAGAGCCCGCGCCGCCGCAACCGATTGGGATACCGAACAGATGCCGCATATTCTCGGTGTGTAGACCAGCGCATCAGCAGGCTCTTTACCCTGCAGGATCTGTTCGAAGCCACGGTAGAGTGAAGAGGAGACCTGGGCGGAAACCACCTGACCGGATTCAATCTCCAGCTCAACCTCCAGATCCCCCTCTACCCGATTGAACGGGCCCATGATGCGTCGAGTCACGTTTTCTCACCTGGCTTGCGGCTTGGTGGCACGCGGATATGATCGGCCACCGCATTCTCCTTCAGACGTTTCGGGGTGGCCGCCTTCGCCAGCGAGGCCAGCGCGACAAACCAGGCCTTGGGCATGTCGGTGGGCAGACCAACCGGTATACCGGCGATCTTGGGCGTTTCGGTAAACGGGTGACCCGGCTCTTCGAAACCCGGTGCAGTGCAGTTGATGCAGGCATACCCGCCGCGCAGACAGGAACCCTCACCGTTCCACAGGCGGGTATTGCAATCCGCATGGGCCTGGGTACCGAGACAGCCCATATGCTCCATCATGCAGCCCAGATCGGAAGACTTCTCCGCACTCGCCTTGTATTCGTAAAATTCATTGCGTGGACAACCGTGATGGACCAGGTGATCCGCATAGCTTCGAGGCCGACCCACGTGATCCAGGTGTTGCCGTTGCAGCTCCCCACAGGCCAGTTGCACCAGGGTCTCACTGACCCAGTTGGGATGTACCGGGCAACCGGCGATGTTGATCACCGGCAGACCCGACTCGTCACTGAAGCTCTGACCCAGCAATCCCCCCTTCTCATGTTCATCGTACTGCAGACCACAGGACTCACTGGGATTGTTACCAGCCGCTGTAATACCACCATAAGCGGCACAACTGCCCACTGCGATCACATGCCCGGCGACCTTGGCCAACCGTTCTATCCACTGCATCATCGGCTGGTCGGTTCCGGCAAAGCGATGAAACTTACCACTGCCGTTGGGACCACAAACCACGGAGCCCTCCAGACAGAGCAGATCCAGCCTGACCTCCCCATCGAGAATGCTCTTCAGCAACTCAATCAGTTCACTGCCACTGGCTTCACTCAGAGAGGGGTGCCAAAGCAGATTGATGCCGGCACTCTCCAGCAGGGTGAACAGATCCGGCCCCTCGGCACACAACAAAGATAGGCTGCATCCACCACAGCCGCCGGATTGCAGCCAGAGCAGATTGAGTGTCGGCTGATCACTCATCGTCCACTCCATTCAACGGCAGCTGCAGGGTAAAGATGGCTCCCCCTTGTGGGTGGTTATCCGCTTGCAGATCACCCCCCATATCCCGTGCCAGGCCATAACTGATATAGAGCCCCAGACCGGTACCCTTGCCTACCGCCTTGGTGGTGAAAAACGGATCGAATATCTTTTTCAGATCCGCTTGCGGAATCCCCGGGCCAACATCCCTGACTGTGACTGAAACCCGGGATTGGACTTTGCTGCAGCCGATAACCAGCTTGGGATCCTGCTGCCCCTCCATCACATCGATGGCGTTTTGCAGCAGATTGATGAGGACTTGGTGAACCTGTCCCTGGCGTCCGACGATCTGCAGATCATCGGGGAGATCACAGACGATATCCAGCTTCTCTCTGGCTGCCTTCACCACCCAGTGGACAGCGGTCTGGATGACCTGCCTGAGATCGAAACGTTCCGGCTTCTCCTTCTGCACTCCGGAGTAGCGACGTAGATCGAGTACGATGTTACTGATGCGCTCAGCCCCCTCCATGGTGCCATCGATCAACGGCCCCATGTCGGACTCGATGCGATCGATACGAAAATCCTCCCGCAACTTCTGATTCAGTTCGGCAGACAGTTGATCACCTACCGCCGACAGATAGCCATTGATCCGTTCACCATAACGTTTCAAGGCGTGCATGTTGCCGAACACCACACTGATCGGATTATTCAACTCATGGGCCACCCCGGCCACCAGACGCCCCAGAGAGGCCATCTTTTCCGAGTGGACCAACTGCTCCTGAGTCTGTTTCAGATCCCCATGGGCCTTATTCAGTTTCTCATAGGCTCGGCGCAACTCGCCGACCGGTCTGCCGATCAACACCATACCCATCAGACGCCCTTTTACGTCATAGCGGGATGAGCAGTTCATCGCCAGGGGCATCGAGCCACCCTCCAGGGTTTGCAGATTGACTTCACAATCCATAATCGCATCACTGCCCAGTTTCTCGGCAAACTCCCCCGCCAGGGGTTGCGACTCTTCACCAAACAACTCGACAAACGATCGATGCAGCCATTCCGCTTCCGGCTTGCCGGTAAGATCCTCGAGCGCCTGGTTGACCTGCAGAATACGGCCCTGCACATCACACACCACCAGCACCTCGGTCATCGACTCGAGTACGCTGCGAATAAACTGCTGAGCCTCCTCCAGTTCCGCGTTCTTTTGCTCCAACTCTACCTGGTAGTGGACCAGATCCGCATAGACCTTATCCATTTTCTGGATCACATCGATCCAGGCGCTCTCCGTGGACTCGGAGAACTCGATCGGGGTGTCCATGCCGACCTTGTCGATCAGGCTGGGACTTGGAGATTCCTTAGTCTCTGTCATAACGGCTCCCTGTCAACCGATTACATCAGTCAGACCTTTGGTTACTTCGGTATGGCTCTGCATCTTGATCGTCTATGCCTCAAATTACTCTGTTTTTTAGTATTGTACGGTTGGCTATTACCCCACCATATCTTCATCATCGCGCAGCTGTTCGATCTTCTCCAGACCGTAACGCTCCAGTTTGCTGCGCAAACCGACTCTGGAGAGTCCCAGCTCTTTCGCCGCCTGACTCTTATTCCAGCGGTTGCGGATCAGACACTCTTTCAGGATCCGCGCCTCCAGGGATTCGACCCGCTCCTTCAGGGTGCCGTTCAATCCATCCACCAGTTCGATATCCCCATCATCCGCTTCAGGGGTCGCTCTCAGCACCCGGGGTGAGAGCAGATCGGCACCGAGCAACTTACCCTCCCCCATCACCAGCATATGACGGATCTCATTCTGCAGCTCCCGAACATTGCCAGGCCACTGGTAGGCCTGCATACAGGCCAGAGTCTCATTGGTAAATCCTTCCACCCGTTTGCCCAGCTGCTTCATGGAGGATTCCAGAATACTGTTGGCGATCAGTGGAATATCCATCTTGCGATCACGCAAAGCGGGCAGCTGAATGGTCACGGTTGCCAACCGATAGTATAGATCCTCACGGAATCGTCCCTCCCGGACCTCCTTCTCCAGATCCCGGTTGGTGGCCGCAATGATGCGTACATCGACCTGCCGGGTCTGACTGCTGCCGAGGGGACGGATCTCCCCCTCCTGCAACACCCGCAGGAGTTTTACCTGAAATGCCGCGGAGACCTCACCCACTTCATCGAGGAAAACCGTGCCGCCGCTGGCCCGCTCAAACAGCCCGGCCCGATCCTCGACGGCACCGGTAAAAGCGCCCCGTTTGTAACCGAACAGTTCACTCTCCAGCAGCTCATCGGGGAGTGCGCCGCAATTCTCCACCACGAAGGGTTGCTGCCAACGGTTGCTGTTGTAGTGCAGCGCCCTGGCCGCCAGCTCCTTACCGGTACCCGACTCACCGGTCAGCAGTACCGAGATATCGTAGGGGGATACCCGGCGGATCTTTTCACACACCTGGTTCATGCAACTCTGCGGAGTGCGTACGATCTGATCGTCACAACTGTAGTCATCCCGCAGTCGCTGACTCTTCTCATCCGCCATCGTCTGCAGCCGGCTGGGCGACATCTTCAGTTCTATGCTGAGGATCTCGTTCTTACGCTGCAGCTCAAACAGCTCGGCGGCATTTTTCAGCAGCAGTATCAGACTGTCCGGATGCCAGGGTTTGGTGACGAACTGATAGATGCCCGCCTCATTCACCGCGCTGATGATATCCTCGGAATCGGTATAACCGGAGATGATCATGCGGATCACTTCGGGCCACTGTTCACGCACCTGCTTGAGAAACTCCACCCCGGTGATATCCGGCATGCGTTGATCACAGAGGATGATCTGAACCCACTGGCTCTGCAGAATGGCTCTTGCCTGCTCCACATTCTCTGCGGTCTGAATATCGAATTCATCCTCCAGAATCCGCTCCAGGGTCTCCAGGCTGCGGACCTCATCGTCCACGATCAAGACGGTTGGACGACTGCTCATGAGGCACACTTCCACTGGTTGTCGGTACGGCGATGACGGGCAATCGTCAACGGAGTACGGGATTTGGCGATCTTGTGTACAAAGTTGTAACGGGCGATATGGTAGCTTGGATCAAAGCCGTAGAAATTACGTTTCATCTGCTCCAGTTCCTCCTCCCTGTATTGCGACAGGGCTTTTTGCAGCTCGTCCGCTGTGCGGCGGGCACGCTTATAATGTAGACGCTTGACAAACGCCGGGGCGGCGATCATCGCCTCAGCCAGTTTTCTGACCTGTGCCAGATAGGCGTCGCCACGCTGATCAATCACCCGATCCACCAACTGCAGTTCCGCTGCTTGGGCTGCGCCCATGGGCAGCCGGTTATGAATGATGGTCTGGGCATGCTCCTCACCCACATAGCGGGGTAACAGATAGCTCCAGTACTCCGATCCATAGAGATTGCCCATATCCTTGTAATGAGGATTGAGGATCACACCGTTCCGGGCCCAGACCTCATCAGCGGCTCGGGCGAGAAACACCCCACCGGCACCCGCATTGCCCTGCAGTGCCGCTATGGTCAGATGGGATTCTGTATTGATGATCTCCAAAGCCAGATCATCGATGGCGTTGATATTCTCCCAGGAGGCATCCGCCGCACTCTCGGCGGCCTCGATCAGATTGAGATGCATACCGTTCGACCAGTAGTCCGGACCACCGAGTAACACGATGGCCTGAGTATCACACTGTTTTGCCTCCCGGTAGGCTTCAAGCAGGGTACGGCACTGACCGCTGCTCATGGCACCGTTGTAAAAAGGAAAGTGGAGATAGCCAACCCCATCGGCCTCTTCATACCATACCTCCCGATAACCACTCTCTGCGGTTGGCCTGACTTCCGGCAGTTGCGTCAGCTGACCTGCCAGCAGTGTGCTGGCCGGCAGTTTGAAAGGGATCTCGCCGTCACTGAGCTTGAGGTGTCCGATCCAGACCGCCCCATCGATGGTGGCAATACAGATCGCAGGTCCGGATTTGGCGATCACCTCACCCGGTCTACCCTTCAGCTCGCTCTCAACTCTGGCATCGTAGAGATAACATGGGTGATCAAACAGAGAGTCTTTGACTCCAGGCACGCCATCACCGCTCTGCAGTTTACGCATTACCAGTTCTGTAGTGTCCTGTTGCCAATCGATCTGGCGCTGCTGCTGTGTCATCAACGGTTGCCACTGGCCAGAATCGGACTGTTTGAGTTGATCCTGGGGCAGCGGCTGGTAGTCGTCGGCTTGAAACCGCGCCACCGCAAGCAGCACCGCTTTCACCGCCGCCTCGGTGACTTCATTGCGATAGAGGCTCCCTTTGCTCGCCTGGCGCATGACAAATTCGCAACTGGCCCAGATATCGCCCCCGTCCATCTCACCATTGGCCTGGAGTACCGTGACACCCCAACGGGATCGACCCTGCAGAATGGCCCAATCCAGTGAAGATGGCCCCCGGTCTCCGGGAATCCCTGGATGAACCACCAGACAGGTATGCTGTTGCCAGATCGATTCAGGGATCGCCCGTTTCAGAAAGGGTGCAATGATTAAGTCGGGCGTGGCGAGCAGCACCGCCTCCCTGGCCACGCTGTCGTTGATATCGAACTCGACCGAGACCTGGTGACCCAGGGCCTCCAGTTCGACAAACAGCCGTTGAGTGAGGCTGTTGAAGGCGTGACTTAAAAACAGGATTCGCATATCAGGGCCTTTTTAGCAGATTCTGGGGAGCTGCTCGCCGGTAAGCCAATCGACCACCCGGCTGCCGCCGAACAGTGTCTCCATCTGCACAAAGTGATGGGGATCTTCAATCACCCGTCCGATAACGGCACTCTCCCCACCCAGTGGATGAGCCCGCATCACCGGCAGCAGACGCTCAGCATCCGCCTCGGAACAGATACAGATCAGTTTGCCCTCATTGGCCACATAGAGGGGATCCAGACCCAACAGCTCGCAGGCCGAGGCGACAGCGGGCTTGACCGGTATCTCGGCCTCGCTCAACTGCATGCCCACTTGTGATTGCTGGGCCAGCTCATTCAGCGTGGTGGCCAGACCACCCCGGGTTGGGTCGCGCAGAGAGTGGATATCCGGCGCCACCGCCACCATCTGTTCAACCAGGGTGTGGAGTGCGGCTGAGTCGGAGGTAATGGAGGTTTCAAACTCCAGGTTCTCCCGGCTCGACATGATGGTGACCCCATGATCACCCATACTGCCGCTAACGATGATCAAATCCCCCGGCACGGCCCGGTCACCGGAGATATCGATCCCCTGGGGCACCACCCCGATACCGGTGGTGGTGATGAATACACCATCCCCTTTGCCCTTCTCCACCACCTTGGTGTCGCCGGTCACAACCGGCACACCCGCTTCATTGGCGGCTCGACTCATGCTGATCACGATCCGTTCCAGATCGGCGAGGGGGAACCCCTCTTCCAGTATGAAACCGGCGGAGAGATAGGTGGGACGGGCACCGGACATGGCCACATCATTGATGGTGCCATGCACAGCCAGTGAGCCGATATCACCACCGGGAAAAAACAGCGGGGAGATCACATGACCATCCACACTCATCACCATGCGACCCGCGTGCACATCGAAGCTGGCCTGATCGTTGGCCTGGCGCAGCAGTTCATTATCGAAATGCTTCAGAAACAGCTCCTGAATCAACTGAGCCATTGCCCGACCACCACTGCCATGGGTCATATCAACTTTCCCCTTGCGGGTGTCGAGTCGTAGAGTAAAAGGTTTCACCTGGGCATTCATATCGCCACCTCTGTTGATGCGCTCTTTGCTTCTGGTTGACGGAATCGGCCATAACTCCAGTAGGCGGCACAGGCCCCCTCCGACGAGACCATGCAGGAACCCATTGGATTGTCAGGGGTACAGACCACCCCGAACAGTTTGCAGTCGGTAGGACGCTTCGCCCCACGCAGGATCGCCGGACACTCGCACCCTTTAACCTCCTTTGCCGGACTGACCGGGATCTGAAATCGCTGCTCCGCATCGTACTCCTGGTAGTCCGCTTTGATTTTCAGTGCGCTGTAGGGCACCAGCCCCAAACCCCGCCACTCAAAACTGCGACGTAACTCGAACACTTCCGCAACCAGTCGCTGAGCTTTTTGATTCCCCTCACGGGTCACCACCCGGGTATATTCGTTCTCCACCTCATAGCGCCCTTGATTCAGTTGTCGGATCAGCATCAGCACCGACTGCATCACATCCAGTGGCTCGAATCCGGCGATCACCACCGGCCGTTGAAACTCTTCGGCAAAGAACTCATAGGGGCGACTGCCGATCACCGAGCTGACATGGGAGGGTCCGAAGAAGCCATGAATGGCCACCGAACCGATCTCTCTGACTTCGGGGGACTCCAGGATGTTCTGGATGGCGGCCGGTGTCAGCACATGATTACAGAACAGACTGAAGTTCTTCAGTCCTTCCCGCCTGGCCTGCTGCAGCGCTACCGCACTTGGGGGAGTGGTGGTCTCAAAGCCGATCGCCAGAAACACCACCTGCCGATCGGGATTCTCCCGGGCGATGTTCAACGCATCCTGGGTGGAGTAGACCATCCTCACATCGCCACCGGCCGCCTTCACCTTGATCAGACTGTTGCGACCGCTTGCCGGTACCCGCAGCAGATCCCCATAGGTGCAGAGAATCACATCCTCCGCTTCAACCAGATGGATGGCATTGTCGATGCGCCCGACCGGCAGCACACACACTGGACAGCCGGGACCGTGGATAAAACGCACATTGCCCGGCATCAGGTCCTGCACCCCATAACGGAAAATTGCATGGGTATGGCCACCGCAGAACTCCATCAGATGGTAGCTTCTGCCTGTATCAACCTCATCCCGGATGGCTGCTGCCAGCTGCTTGGCCAGCTTGTGCTGGCGAAACTCGTCGACATATTTCATGGGGTCACTCCGGCTTGTGCAAACAGTTCAAGGGTTCGCTGGGCCTCCTCCTCACTCACCTTGTTGAGGGCATAACCGACATGAATCAGTACGAAGTCACCCACAGTCACATTCTCCACCAGGGCCAGTGAAACCGCTTTCCTGACTTCACCCAGTTCCACTGTGGCGTTATCAGCCAGCTCATCGATAGCGACAACTTTTGCCGGTATGGCCAGACACATGTTTGTTCACTCCGTCTTTTAAGTGATACGAAAGAACCGCAACTGGACTACTTGGCGCGCTTTTTCGGATGACCGATCAGCGCTGTCTGCCGGGTGGAGAGCAGCCACTGATACCACTCGTCCATGCCTTCTCCGGTTTTGGCGGAGAGCTCCAGCACTCGAATCCGCGGATTGACCTGTTGGGCGTAGGCGATGCATTGCGCCACATCGAAATCCAGATAGGGCAGCAGATCGATTTTGTTCAACAGCATCAGGTCGGCGGCGTGAAACATATCCGGATACTTGATCGGTTTGTCCTCACCTTCGGTGACAGAGAGTATGGCTACTTTATGGGCCTCACCCAGATCGAAGGCGGCGGGACAGACCAGGTTACCCACATTCTCGATGAACAGCAGACTGCCATCCTCCGGCTGCAGACTCTCCACCGCGTGCCCCACCATATGGCCATCCAGATGACAGCCTTTGCCGGTGTTTATCTGAATCGCCTTGGCACCGGTGCTGCGAATGCGTTCCGCATCATTGGCGGTCTGCTGATCCCCTTCGATCACCGCAACACTGAATTCAGCCTGCATATCTTCAATGGTTCGGGAGAGCAGACTGGTTTTACCTGAGCCAGGGCTGGAGACCAGATTCAATACATGAATCCCATGCTCACTGAAGTATTGTCGGTTGGCCGCCGCATATTGATTGTTCTTGCCCAGGATATCCTGTTCGATCTGCACCATACGCGCCTGACTCATCCCCGGCGCATGGGCATGTGCCGCTCCTTTTCCATAGTCATGAGTATGCTCGTGGCTATGTTCATGACTGGGCTCGTGGTGATGATGCTGATGATCATCAATCGTTGTTTCACCTTCACCGCAACCGCAGACTGTGCACATGGCTCTTATCCTCTAATCATTAACTGCATTCACTGATGTCTGTTCCGACATCGCTTTGTTCATTGTGGATCGGTTATTCCACTTCCAGCTCTTTGACACGCATCTCATCCCCCCCGGTGACCTGCAACTGATAACTGCCGCAATCGGGGCAGGCATCGAATCTGGCTGCCACCTTCACCTGCTTTGAGCATGGCATGCACCAGGCCTCGCCGGGCACATCGATGATCTCCAGTTTAGCCCCATCCGCGAGGGTCTCTTTCATCACCACATCGAAGCCGAAGCGCATCGCCTCTTTCTCCACACCGGAGAGTTCACCGATCTCCAGCCAGACACGCTTCACCTTGCTGAAACCCTGACTGGCCGAACTCTCCTCGAGTATCTGCAACACCCCTTCACAGAGTGACATCTCATGCATCAGCGCAACTCCAGTTGAAAACCGACACAGGGATCGACCGCACCGATCAGCAGTTCCGCCTGCTGCATCAGCTGCTTTTGATGCTTGGCTGAGAGGCTTTTCAGACCCTGACAGACCACACCACGGGGATGAAAATTCCACTCTGTGGGCGCCACGATCTGATACTGGCGGATCACACCATCCTGCTGTACTGCGCGATGGAAGAGACGTCCTCTGGCGGCTTCAACTTCACCCAATCCCTGCTGAGATAGTTCTGTATCATGGTGGCGTTCAATGGAATCCGATGTGCCTTTCAACCGACTCAGCTGCCGGGTCAGTTTTGCCGGTATGGATGCCAGCTCAAGCAGCCTGGCAACCAGACGTGGTATGACACCCTGTCCATACGGCTGCATCAGCTGTTCGATCAATGGGTGACTCAACTGCCTGGTCAGTGGCCCGGTCTCGTAGATCTGACCCTGCCAGTCGGGCGCTGAGATAAAGTCATCCGCATCAGTTTCCGACAAGCGTCGACATACTTTGCGGTGATCCAATGAAGGTAGCGGCTCAACTCCCCAGTCGCCCGAATCACTCTGTGTCTGGTCGCGTAGATCTCTGAGTAGTGCAGCGGCAAGGGTGTCGCACTTATCGAGCCAATGGTTAAACGCCCGTTGATCCTCAAGCTGATACCACTCTGCCGGTGAGACAGCGAATATCTTCTCATGGCAGAGCTGGTCGATACGCTGAATGATCGACTCGATGGCTGCCGCATCGAAACTAATCGACGGCTGCAGGGTAAAGCTGTCACCCTGTTGAAAACAGGCCTGCCTCGCATCACTCATCAGGGTTGCAAGGGTTGCCAGGTGATCACGACTCAATGCTGTCTCGGAGTGGCTGGACCAGTCGCTCATGATGCGCCACAGATGCTCCCTGGCAGTCTCCACATTGACCAGCATCTGCTCCAACAGATGTATCCGCCAATCTGCGGTTATCCCGGTTGCCTGACGACACGCCTTGACCGCGGCTGACGATTGGGCGGTTGCACAGATACTGTAGAGCATGGGTATCATGGTCAACAACTCATCGACCGCTTTGCCATGAAATATTTTAGGCAGATTGAGCGGTCTGGTTGAGTTGATCACAACCTGATTTACCCGGTCATCCTGACACTGTAGCTCGATCCTGATTTCACCCTCGATACTCACTGCTCGCCATCCTGATGAATGGTGCCGCGCAACAGATCACGACGACTCACTGGCTGCTGCAGACGCTCACTGATGGCGACTGAACGTTCCGGTTCGGAACTTTCATCGGTTGTCGTTTCATCTTCTTCCGCTTCACCATGCCAACGACGATTGATCTCACTCTCACAAGTGGAGAGTCCATCCTGATTCTCCTCATCCATGATCGCCAGCATCACCTGTGTGGCGGTAGTGACTGCAGTCTGTTGATCACTGAACTCAAACATGGGGGAAAACAGTGAGCACATCTGATAGCGGCCTATACCCTCCTCTTCCCCCAGGATGAAATCATAGGGTCCGGAAGGAAACAGATGGGTCTGCTTGTCGCCGATCCGCTTCTCACGCCAGCTGTCCCCTTCATGGGGAATCAACATCAGGTTCATGAACCAGGGGGTGATCAATACCCCAAGACAGAGATCCTGCCATTGGCGAAATCCAACCGCTTCAACCTGCAAGGCGGGATTCAACAGCGGCAGACCCTGCATACGCTGCTGCTCAATACTACGAAACTGTACTTCCAGTCCTTCGATGATGTAGTCGGGGCAGATCATGCATCCTCCTGCAGCACCATGAACTCCTGCTTCTTACCATCGCAATTGGGGCAGCTCCAGTGATCCGGCAGTTGCGAGAAGGGGGTACCCGGAGGTATCTGCCAATAGTCATCACCCTCAACGGGATCGTAGACATACCAGCAGATCTTACACTCCAGACGACTCCCATCCTGCAACTTCTCATTATCGCCGCCATAGGAACCGGCAAAGAAGTTCCTGTTCACAGATAGGCCTCCAGTATCTCACTCAGACGCTCTGCACTGTCCTGTATATCTTCATGGGCCGCTGCGGCCACCGCTGGAATGGCACCGATTTCGATGGTATTGAGAATATTCTTATCCTGTGAGTTGAAGTACTGCACCCACCAGACATTCTGCACCGCTGTACTGGTGATCCGGCAGTTACCATAACCCCGGGAGAGTATGGTGAGTGGCCCTTTGCCCAACACGCTGGTGAGAAACTCAATATCCGCTTCGGTTTGCGGCAGCAGAGTCAGGTTGATGATATGGTTTTCAGTTCCCGGTCTGTATTCAGCAACCTTGTCATTGATCTCAGCCAGCAAGGGAGGTGCATTGATCACCCCCTGCGGAATTGAGTCCCGCTGCTGCTCTACCCGATGAGCCGCCTGTTTGAAAACATGCCGCAGACTTAACCTCGGTACGTAGGCCACTTCCACGGTATCTGCGGTCACTTCATCAGCATCATTGTAATAGCGCACCCGCCAGAGACCAGCCATAACCGACTCCTGAATCTGCGCATGGGTATCGGTCGAATGGTAGACCATGCTGACTTCACCCTCACCCAGCACCTGATCGATCAGCTGCTTGTTTGCTCTGTCCAGGTGATCGATATCGATGTATTCCGGTTTCACCTGCCTGGCCTTGGCCTGCGTTTTCAACGTCACATCCAGCTGTTTCAGGAGCGCCATGCCATCCTGCAGTTTGCTCATATCCTCCACATTCTGCAGGCTGGGCATACTGAAGGTGGACATCTCATCAGGCAGTTGCAGGATCTCCAGATCCGTCCCATCCTCTTCCGCGGGTTGTGAGCCGGGACCGCTGACTGTCAAAGGACTATTGATTTCGTTCATACTGGCTACCCCGATTTAGTGGCAGTGGGAATCCGCACTGACCACGGGAATATTGATCGGCTTGACTGTGGCAGGTTGGGCATTGAGAAGCCGTTCTATCTCTGCCAGATAGACATCCCAATCCTGCATCTTTGAAATCGCTCCCACATAGGCACCATCCTTGAGCAGGACCAATGATGGCCAACCATCGAAGGGAAAACGGGCGTGCAGTTGATGTTCGGCGGCACGATCCACAATGGCGACCTGAAAGCGTTCAGCGAAAGCATCCATCAACAGGGGTATCACCACCGCCACATCACTACTCTCGGGAAACTGCTGCGGGTTTTCAGTGAAAAACAGCAGTGTATGGCTCTGCTTAGCGGCAAAGCTTTCGAGAGAGTGCTCATCGACCAGAGGAACAGCCCGCTGTTCCATAAGTGCATTGATTAAAGCTGATGACATCGCCATCTCCTGTTATGTGTTATCTACGGCTTTGGCCTGAGATGTTCAGGCAGTTGTGGTGTTCTATCGACCAGATCCGCAAACAGATGGTCGACCTCTGATTCACCGCTCAATGCCAGGTCGAGTGCCTGCAGTGCCTGACTGATCTGCTCAGCGCGTTGCTCGCTCAGCACCTCTCTGGCACTGTTGAGAAACACCAGCAGCCAACTGCCTACCGGCTGATCACCCACCAGCAGGGTATCGACTCTGCGACTTTCACCCATCCCCCGACAGAGGGCTGTGGTGCCTTCTGTTGAGACCACCTGCATGGGAATCCCGATACACACTAGTCGCTCTCTCCCTGACGATACTTATCGAGATGGGCATCCACGTCGACGCTCACCGCACTGCCCTGTATATCGATCGGTCGATAGGCCACTTCAAAGGCATCCGATTGCAGCACCCTGGCGTCTCCCGCCCGACAGGCCGATTCGTTTGAAGGACGTTCAGCTTCATAGGTCTGCATGTCGGATATCGCACCCTGCAGCAGCGTGTCGGGAGTCATCGGCTGATCCCGAAGTTCGGCCTGAATACCAAAATCCGCCAGATAGTTCAGAACCAGGTCGATGGCCGGTTCAATCTGTTCACGGACCTTCGGTCGCAAACTGCCACCGAAATCCTCCAACTCCTCGGGCTGAACCCCGACCAGCAGCAGATGCTGTGGGTAGTCACCCAGCATCTCCGCCATCGCCAACACCTCCTGAAAACCGGTCTGATGCAGACTGACCTTCTTCGCTCCAAGGAACTTCGGCACCTGATCCCCTTCAACCCGCTTCAGGCTTCCACCCGGCAGGCCATAATCCACCGCATCGAACACCACCAGCACCTCCGCCTCGCGGATGTGCTGTACCAGGTAGATACCCTGGGTACCCCCATCCATTAGTCTTACATTGGCTGGAAACCGGTAGTTTCGCTGTAGGCTCTCCAGGGCGCGCACACCGAAACCCTCATCGGCCCAAAGTAGATTGCCGATACCGAGAATCAAGACTGAAGGTGTTTCGCTCATAGGTGGATCCTGTGATTGCGATTAGCGTTGTCTGCACTGATTGCAAGCCACGCGCCAATCCCTGCCAGGCTTATTTAGTTATTGTTTTTATTGATTTTTATTGAAGAGTCTTCAAGCCACAGCAAAACCAAACCGGTCATTTGGTTATCACTTCTGTTCAATTTTGGAAACATACTTTTCATTTTTGACGCAGAATCGGTTGATTACAGCAGTTTTCAACAGGGGACCCGGAGGCAGAGTGGAAACTTGATAATCACCCCAATTTCTCTACGGGATATCGGTTTTCATCCGACATGACCCCCACAGAGATGTCAGGCGTGATACCCATCCCCATCAATCGTCACTGAAAAAAAAGCGCGGGGTCCGCGCTTTGCAAACGGCGTTGTTGAACCATCCCTGGTCACGCCGGAGGGTTTTCAAGAAAAATCAGGGGCGATCATCCTTGAACATGCGCCAGCCGCTGATCATGGTACTGATCAGACTCTGACGGGAGACGATATCCTCCCGGATTGCCACATAGACATGAACAATGACGAATACCACGATGATCCACATTCCCCAGTGGTGCCACAGACGCACATCCTGGCTCTGTCCTACCAGGGGAATCAGCCAGCCAAACAACTGATCCTGCCAACTGCCCAATCCGGTCTGCTCTGCATAGAGTGAAAAACCGGTCAATACCATGGCGATTCCGCCCACTGTGATGATCGCCACCATGGTGATGTGGGCCAGGGGATTGTGGCCTTCATACTTCTTCGGTTCCTTTTCCAGAAAGGCGTACCAGCGCACCTCATGTATCAGCTCTTTCCAGAATGAGAGCCGATAGAAAGGCAGATGAAAGAGTTCACGGGAGTGCTCATTTCCGACAAACGCCCAATATATTCTGCCGATGAATCCGACAGTAAAAATATAAGCCGCCGCAAAATGGGCAAATCGCATATAGCCCATCAGAAAATGGTCACTCGCTTCGCCCGGTAAGGTGGGTAGAGGATTGGCAATAAAATAGCCGGTAACCGCAAGCACCAAAATCGCCAGCGCATTGATCCAATGCCATAACCTGACAGGGGCTTCATAGACATAGACAGCAGTGCGTTTAATGGTCGTTTGCATTGGCGTCTCTCCTGAATCGATTTATTATGATCGTCTGTTCACTACCGGTTGTTTCCATTGGTGTGGCCGGGCCGCACCCTACCTCCCGCCACACCCGGAAATTCACTGATTTTTTTGTAACCGGGCAAAGGCAATAACCCCCAGTACCCCGGCCAGCAGCATCAACGGCAGTGGATGTTCAGCGATCAGATGCAGAATGACCGAAAAGAGTGTTGCATCACTGTGCTCACCAACGTGGGCCAGCAGAGGGCTGCTTGCCAACAAACCACCTAAACCAATCATTAGCTTTTTCATCTCAACTCCTAATACAACTTAATACGATTAATCAAACAGAAGCAGTGAGTTAGCGCACCTTCACCTTTGCCAACTCCTTACCCTCTTCACTCATCACATGAGTTGAGCAGGCCAGACAGGGATCGAAACTGTGCAGAGTGCGAAGTATTTCCACCGGCTCTTCAGCCCTGGCTACCTTGGTATTCATCAATGAGGCCTCGAAGGCACCGATGTTGCCTTCGCTGTCCCGGGGTGAACCGTTCCAGGTGGTGGGCACCACACACTGGTAGTTGTCAATGCGGGTATCCTTGATCTTGATCCAGTGTCCCAGGGCACCGCGCGGAGCCTCACTGAAACCTACACCTTTCGCCTCCCTCGGCCAGGTCTCCGGATCCCAGTTATCCACATTCGCAGTGGACGAATCGCCCGCCTTGATGTTGGCGATCAGCTTATCCATGAAGTAGCGCATCTTGTCGGCAGCCCAATCCGCCTCAAGACCGCGCGCCGCCGTGCGACCCAGGGTGGAGAAGAGAGCGGTGACCGGCACATCCAGCGTCTTGAGTACAAAGTTGATCTGCTCGGTAATCTCTTCATGACCACTGGCATAACCGACGATATAGCGGGCCAGAGGACCAACCTCCATGGGGTGGCCACGCCAGCGGGGCGCCTTGATCCAGGAGTATTTGGCATTCTCATCGATCTGCTCGATATTGGTCTTGGTGCCTTTGGCGTTGGGACCCAGCTCATAGTTGGGCTCGGTCACCCCATCCCAGGGGTGCAGACCTTTGACGCCACTCGGATAGTTGTACCAGGAGTGCGGCACATACTCCTGAATCTCTTCCGGATTGCGCAGATCGACTTCATGCACCTCTTTCAGATTGCCATTGATGATGGCGCCTCTGGGCATCATCAGGTTGGCTGTGGTGTAGTCGTTGGCCCGATCAGGAATATCGCCATAGGAGAGTACATTGGTGCTCGCCAGACCACCGCCATACAACCACCCTTTGTAGAATTGAGCCACTGCCAGCAGGTCTGGAATATAGACATTCTTGATGAACTCCCGGGAGCTGTCGATGATGTGGGAGATCTGATTCAGATTGACCATGTTGAGGGCACCGACAGAGCCAACCCCATCCAGATTGATCGGACAGGGCACACCACCCACCAACCAGTTCGGGTGGGGATCCTTACCACCGAGAATGGTGCGGATCTTCATGATCTCCTTCTGAAAATCGAGGGCCTCCAGATAGTGAGTCACCACCATCAGATCTGCTTCCGGTGGCAACAGGTAGGCGGGATTGTCCCAGTATCCGTTTTTAAATGGACCAAGCTGGCCACTCTCGACAAACTTCTTCAGTCGGTTCTGGATATCGCGGAAATAGCCCGGCGAGGATTTGGCATGCTTCGGCGAGACCTTCTGCTGCAACTCGGAAGTGGCCTTGGGATCCGCCTTCAGTGCATTCACCGGATTGACCCAGTCGAGCGCATGCAGATGGTAGAAGTGCACCAGATGATCATGAACCTGCAGGGTCAACTGCATGATATTGCGAATCGAGTTGGCGTTGTCCGGAATCTCGATCTTCAAGGCATCTTCCACTGCACGTACCGAGGTCAAGGCGTGAGTACCCGTGCAGACACCACAGATCCGCTGGGTAAAGGCCCAGGCATCACGGGGATCACGCCCCTTGAGGATCACTTCAAGTCCGCGCCACATGGTGCCGGTTGAGACCGCATTGCGGATCACATTCTCTTCGTCCAGATTTACTTCACAGCGCATATGGCCTTCGATACGGGTTACCGGATCGACCACCACACGCTGACCTGAATCATCCAGTTTGAAACCGTTGGGAGTAGTCTTGGTGCTCATTGATCACGGTCTCCTTTCTTTTGCGCGTTCTTGATGGCAGTGACCGCCGCATGGGCAGCGGCGGTTGCGCCGACAATACCGGCAGCAGCCAGACCGACTTTATCCGCATTCGCCTCGACGCCGAACTGATGGGTATCGGTGACATGCTGATAGAACGAGCCTTTGTCCCAGAAACCATCTTCCGAACAGCCAATACAGCCATGACCGGCCTGAATCGGAAAGGAGAGCCCGCCATTCCAACGGATGGTTGAACAGGCGTTATAAGTGGTAGGCCCTTTACACCCCATCTTGTAGAGGCAGTAACCCTTACGCGCAGAGTCGTCGTCCCAGGCTTCGACGAACTGCCCCGCATCGAAATGGGGACGTCGATAGCACTTGTCGTGGATGCGTTGACTGTAGAACATCTTCGGCCTTCCCTGCCGATCAAGTTCAGGAAACTTTTCAAAAGTCAGGATATAGGTCACCACCGCCGTCATCACTTCCGCAATGGGCGGACAACCAGGCACCTTGATGATCGGCTTATTCGCCAGCCCCGGCACTTTATGAACCGGTGTGGCCCGGGTGGGATTGGGTCGCGCTGCCTGCACACAACCCCAGGAGGCACAGGAGCCCCAGGAGATGATCGCTTTGCAGTGTTCCGCAGCCATTTTCAACTGTTCAACGAAGGGCTTGCCACCGATGATGCAGTACATGCCATCCTCATCCAGTGGAGGATTGCCTTCCACCGCCAGGATGAAGTTGCCATCATATTTTTCAATGGTCTCTTCGATGATCGCTTCCGCCTGATGTCCGGCAGCCGCCATGATGGTGTCGTCATAATCGAGGGAGATCATCGACAACACCACATCCTTCGCCAAAGGGTGTGCGGAGCGGATAAAGGATTCGGAACAGCAGGTACACTCGAGGCCGTGCAGCCAGATCACAGGGATCCGGGGTTTGGTCTCCATGGCCTCGGCAATACGAGGCACCACAGCCGGACCCAACCCCAGGGCGGAAGCCGTCAAACTGCAGAACTTCAGAAAACTGCGACGGGTAATCCCCTGCCGTCGCATGACTTGGTAAAAGGTTTCGGTCATCACCCTGCTCCTCCAGGTCGTTTGAATGGGCTATGCGGTCTTATTCTTCTTTCCGCACTTTCCACTACGGGAGCAACAGTTATGCCATATTAATTAATTTAATTTATTTCAATGAGTTACCATTTTAAGGAAGCGAAGATCCAAAACCGAAGTGTACGCCAATCTTTCGTCACCACTCAGTGAGTGGCAAGCTACTTTCCAGTCATTACAGAGACCCGCTCAGCAGTTGTTTTGTTGAATCACCTTACGGTTAGTTGCTCATTCAATGCTCGCATTTATCCAGATTTTCCTTTGCACCAGGTAAAACTGAAAGCAGAAATGTGGCAATTAGGATCAATGGAGCAAATAACATAAGCAGCAATCCGGCAAACATAACGATCTGCTGCATGTAGAAAATGTCAGGTACGATATTGCTGCCGGCCAGAATCATCAGGATACCTGCAATAAAAAATATGGAGGAGACAACGACCCCCTCCCGCATCGATTTACAGCCGATCTTCAATAGACCCATTGGTTATCCTCAATTCTATAGACGACTAGGCAAACTCAATCCCCGCCAAGCAGTTTATCTGCCTCACCTGGTGACAAACCAAACTCCTCTTCAATCATCCGGTTCCATTTATCCCTTTTGAATACGGCTTTATCCGGTACAGCTCTGTGTACCAGATTGTAGTGACATTCGATGCAGCTCTTCTCTTTTGCGTCTTCGGTATGGATCAGAACCGTATCCGGCCGGGTACCATAGATTGCCTCTTTGACATGGCAACGTTTACAGGTAGCCGAATCACGTTGTTTGAACCACTCCCTGGCGGCAAAGGCAGCGTCAGGCAGATGCAGCGCATTGATCACTGGATCATCGTAATCAGCACCGAACAATTGATTGAACAGATCCTTGCCTCCGATAAAGTGATCCCAGGTGGCGGCGAACACACCTTCGGATACATGACAGTCGCCACAACTCGCCTGCACACCCGAAGCGGGCCGGTAGTGGGAGGATTGCCGATAGGGTTCAGCTACCAGCTCCATGGAGTGGCAGGTTGTGCAGAATGTTTCCGTGCTGGTGATATGATCGAACTCAGTCAGAAACAGTACAAAACCGATACCGGCAAAACCACCGATCAACAGTGCAAACAGAACATGGCGAGTAATGAACAGCGGCAGTCTCAGCTTACTCATGGCTCTCTTTCCCAATGCCGTAACCAAGAATCGGATTCGGTTTACCCGGATTGTTCAACCAGCTGTGTTGATCCTGGCTGGTAACATGCATCTCAATCAACTCATTGGCGGTCTCTTCTCCGGCGAGTTGACGAAGCTGGGGCAGAAACTCACCATAAAAATTCTGTGCTACCTTGTGCATCCCCTCCCATGAGGCGTAGTTTGGACTCATCATCGCAGCACCATGACGCGCAGCCGTTCCCTCATCGTGCCAGAGCCGCCAAAAGCTGAACTCAATCGGTTCATCAAACGGCGCAGGGGTCAGCAGTTGCTTCTCATAGAGTGCCGACATGATTGCCTGAGCCGGTTTACCGAACTTATCGTTATACAGCTTAACCAGATTATCGAACTGCTTCATGTAGCTGTTTACGAAGTTCTTGCCATGACACTCAAGACAGACCTTGGTCATGATCTGTCGACGCCGTTTAGGACTGGCAACCGCCTTCACCTTACCCATGCTGCCATCCAGTTTACTCAGCTCCGAACCTCGTCTTGGAGCTGGCTGGGAATCGGGCAGTTCCCTACGATCCCCATCGTCGAAGATGACCAGATACTGCTGCTCGGATACCGGACGATTGAGACTCCAGGCATCCCGCATCCCCACATCGTGACTTCCCTTCACGCCCGGAGTGGTGCCCATATGGCAGGTGACACAGGTTGGTGCGGCACTATAGTCCTTACCAAGTACCCACTGATCGCTATCCAGATTCATTTTCGATCGGTTGGCTTCATAGAGCATGCCGTGCTTTGAGCTTGCGTAGACTTCATCGTCCGGCGAGTCGGAACCGGTGTGACACCAGGTGCAGGCGCTCGGATCCCTGGCCTGCGCTTTGGAAAAACTGTGACGCCCATGACAGGCTGAACATGAGCCGAGGGAACCGTCCGGATTGATCCGCCCGATGCCGGTATTGGGCCATGTTTCAGGCGTCAGGGTACCGTCACCACGCACGACCACTTCGGAGCCATGACACTGGGCACAGCCTGCAGCAACCATCTCTTTGCCGCTCAGATTATCTGCCAGCGCAGGCAAGCGGTTCTTGATCATACTCAGCGCTTTTGCATGGACCGATCCTTCAGTCTCTTTAAACTCTTTGACATGGCAACGGCCGCAATCCTTAGGCGAAACAATGGTGGCGATGATTGCACCTTCATGCTCTATTGCATCGTTGTCGACCTGATCGGCCAAGTGACAATCGAGGCAGTTCACCCCAGCTTCGGCATGGGCACTGTTCTGCCATTCATGGGTTAAAGCCGCTGAGGATTTTTTATGGCAGGAGACACACTCCTTGCCCTCTTCCAGACCCCAGTTACTCGGATCAAGTTTTACTTTCTCGGCGACAGCCGGAGGAATCAATACAAACAGAAATAAGAACGCGAAGAGTGTCCAATGACCGCTACGTCCAAGTGATTGCTCTGTGAGCATGCCTCCCCCTTGCAATATGCGTTCTTACTATTTTTAAGCCGCTCAATAGCGGCAGCCATTACACCTAATTTTTGCTGTGCGTTATCTTTTGCTTAGTTATTTAGTAGGAAATTGTATCTGTTGCAGATATCAGCTTTTCTTTTTCTCTGACTAAAATATCACCTGCAAACGCAGTAAACACTATGCATTTTTTATAATTAATGATCAATACAGGATTCTGATTGTGTTGCTGATTCTTGTATTCAAGTAAAGAATATTAGCCGTTATTAATTCAGTAGTTTCCCTAATTGATGATGCAAGCTCGATAGTGTGATTATTGATAGTGAATAATTCGCAACCATATGCGGTTTGAATTTGCGAATTATAAATAAAAAAAAAGGAGGAAGTTGATGGATAATCAAAGAGGGTTAATCCTGCTATTTGTCGTGCTCGGATGGTTCAGTCTCAACAGCCAGGTACTCGCCGAACCACTTCACCAAATCTCATCTGAAACCTGCAAGACTTGCCATAAAGAGATCTATAAACAGTGGAAAGGATCGATGCATGGCAACAGTTCTGCGCTCAATGATCCGATTCACGCTACATTCTATAAGAAGGTTGTGGGTGACCCTACCAAGGAAGGGGTTAAACATAAGGCATCAGGCAAGTATCCAGTCTGTCTGCAGTGCCATGCACCCAATGCAGCAAAGGACAAAACCACAAAACTCGACGCCAAACCAGCCTACTCTGAAGGGGTCAACTGTGTGGTTTGCCATAGCCTGAAAAAGTACAACGGCATTCAGGCGCCGAATGGCAAATTGCAACTCGGTCTGAAGGCCTACGATTACTCCAAAGATACGTTACAGGGTCCGGGAAGACACTCCAATGTGGGATTACAGAAACTGGCTGCTGCCGGTGATGTTTTCGGTGGCAGTGGCATGAGCGATGACAGTAAACCCAATCCACATCTGGGTGAAGGGGTAACGGTTGACGGTAAAGAGATTCCTTCCATGCCGATGGAGAGCAATCCCAAGCTGATGAAGACTTCGGATTCCTGTATGGGGTGTCATGATCAGCGCAACAATCCACACGGCGTTCCTCTCTGTCAGACCGGTAACGAGTATTCCGTCAGCCACTCCCAGGTAAACTGTCTCTCCTGTCATATGCCGATCAATGACGGGTTAGCGGATCACTCCATGGGCGGTGGACATGACAGCGGTATTCTGCAGCGTTCTGTGGTGTTTGATGTCTCTACCGAATCTATCGGGGATGTCATCCGGGCAACTGCCTATCTGAAAAATCCTCAACCCCACAGCCTGCCGACCGGGGCACCTTTCCGTAATATCTACATGAAACTGACAGCCTATGATGGCGAGGGCAATGTGATCTGGGAAAATGCCAAGGGGCATCCGAAGGATGGGGATTCAAAAGCCTACTTCGTCTACGCCCTGGCCGACAGCGAAGGCAAACCGGCCATGCCACCTACCGCGACAGCACTGGGTAAGGATACACGCCTTAAACCTCACGAAGAGCGGACACTGGTCTACGACATACCGTCGAAAGGCGTAAAACTGGTACGCGGTGAACTCTACTACAACCTGCTTTGGCCGGTACTGGTAGAGAAGTTCAAGCACCTGCCAGAAGATTTGACCGCACCTACGCTGATAGCAACGGCGGAAAGCACGCCTTAAACTGATGACAAACAGGCTTGGCATCAACCGATGCCAAGCCGAACTAACCTCCCCTTATCTCTTCCACACCTCCTGGTATGCCAGGGGTCCGGGGTGGCTGAGCCTGGGCGCCATAGCCCTGATCCATACAGCGCCCCCCTTTGCCATACCGACCTTTCTGGAGGCCCTTCTCTACCTGGCGATTACCACCAGCATGGATTCCTTGGCTATGTGAAGGCGATGATCAGCGGTTACGGGGAGTAGTAGAGCCGCTACGGGCCTGGAATCCAGCCGGAAGATCTATTTCTCATCCGGGATTGACAAAGCACCAAGATATCTTCAGAATTCGCGTTTCACAAAAAAACGCGCCCGTAGCTCAGCTGGATAGAGTACCTGGCTACGAACCAGGTGGTCGGAGGTTCGAATCCTTCCGGGCGCGCCATTTTCAAAAAGCCCTACCCCCATAAATCAGAACCTCCTATCTCGAATCTGAGATAATTCGAACCTCCGAATCAAAATAATCGGTTCGACAAGGCACGTCAGTGCCGCAGAGCAGCTGAAAGCTGTTAATCCTTCCGGGCGCGCCATTTTCACAAAAGCCCTACCCCCATAAATCAGAGTCTCCTATCCCGAATCTGAGATAATTCGAACCTCTGAATCAAAGATGCTGGTTATTTCTTTGTAAAGGTTAAAAAATAGTTGGCACGGAGAAAGTTCTCCTCACCACTGAGGCGAAAACCGGATTGCTCTATTTCCGCAATGACACCGTCTCTATCCAGCCTGACATGATCCATCACCCAGTTGGAGCTGAATCCAGGCCTTTTACGGTAGTCGATGACCACTAATCTTCCGCCGGACTTGAGGCTTTGATGGATCAATTTCAACATCACTTGCGGTTGTTCGAAGTGATGATAGGTATCACACACGAAAACAACATCCATGGTGTCTGGCTGCAGTGCCAAACTGGTTTGTGAATTGACGATACCCTGTACATTTTTCAGGTTCGACTGCCTGGCAATCTGCAGAATATTGCGGATAAACTCTGAGGAGATATCTACTGCAAAGACCCGACCTTGGTCACCAACCTCAGTTGCGAATAACCAGGTAAACAATCCGGTACCTGCACCGATATCAGCCACCCACATACCTGTTTCCAGATTCAGAGCCTGCAGGATTGCCTCTCTGTCGTCGTATACCTCACGTCCCGGACTTTCAAAGATATCCTGCCAAACTTGAAAATCCGGATCCTGATAGGGCTGATTGATTCGTGGATCAGCACCTGCCGAATGATCCTCCGCCATCAATGAGAGAGATGGCAGAGCAGTCAGTAGCAAAATGAAAACGAGTCTGGGCAGATATATCAAGGTTAGCCCCATCTCCTCATCCTCTTAGTGGAAGTGATCTTACGATGAGAGATTCCCATCGATATGCATATCCGTATCATCAAGCCGCTCCCCAGGATCCTCAACCCTGCCGGCAGAAAGAGCCGTATCGATCAATGCCATCTGTTGCTCCCGATGGAGTGTGGCATCACCACAGGCCGGTGACGCCGAGGGGGAACGACCAGCATATCCAAGACTCTGTTCGGATTGAGCCAGAAAGCGTAAATGGTGCTGAATCTGATACCAGGCACCCTGGTTACGGGGTTCCTCCTGACACCAGAGGATCTCTGTGAGTTGTCCATAGCCTGACAATATTTCAGCCAGCGGGTGACGGGGAAATGGATAGAGTTGCTCCACTCTGAGGATGGCGATGTCCTCGATACCCCTTTCACGCCGGGTTTGCAGCAATTCAAAGTAGACCTTGCCGCTGCAAAGCACCACTCGCCGAACCCGCTGTGGATCCAGGTCATCCGCTTCAGGCAGCACACTCGCCAGGGCGCCATCGGTAAAGGCCTGAAGTTGTGACTTGGCCATCGGGTGACGCAACAGGCTTTTCGGTGTCATCACAATCAGCGGCCGACGAAAACGGCGCATCATCTGGTCCCGCAGCAGATGAAAAAACTGGGCCGGTGTGGTGGGTACCCAGACCCGCATATTGAGTTCCGCGCACAATTGCAGATAGCGTTCCAGCCGTGCCGAAGAGTGTTCAGGCCCCTGCCCTTCAAATCCATGAGGCAGGAACAGGGTCAACTGACAGAGCCGTCCCCACTTCAGATAGCCGCTGGCGATGAATTGATCGATCACCATCTGCGCACCATTGCCGAAATCACCGAACTGGGCCTCCCAGATCACCAATGTGCCGGGCATCGAGGTGGCGTATCCATACTCAAAACCAAGCACTGCCAATTCGGAGAGGATGGAGTTGATCACCTCGAAACGGGGCTGCCCCTCGAACAGCTGTTCCAAGGGAGTATGGGTGGAAAAATTGTTCTGGTCGTGAAAGGTGGCATGGCGATGAGCAAACGTGCCTCTGACCGAATCCTGACCGGAGAGTCGCACAGCATAACCCTCGTGCAGCAGGGTTGCGTAGGCAAGGGTCTCTGCCATCCCCCAATCCAATGGCACCTCAGCGGATAACATCCGTTGCCGCTCAGCCACCACTCGGGCTACCGCCCGCTGCAGCGTAAAGCCCTCAGGAAGTTTCAGGGTCTGCTGCCCCAGGCGACACAACAACGCCCGATCAACCCGGGTCTCTACCTGCTCATCGGGCCGGGCATTCAGGTACTCCTCCCAATGGGCCTCGTAACCACTGCGGGAACCGCGCAGAAACTCCCGCACAACCACCTTGCCCTGTTCCAGGGAGTAGCGGTAACTCTCACGCATCTCCTCCGCATCATCCGCCTTAACCAGACCGTCCTCAACCAGGCGCCGGGCATATAACTGGCGGGTGGTCGGCATGTTGCGGATTCGCTGATACATCTGTGGCTGAGTCATCATTGGCTCGTCGGCCTCATTGTGACCCTGACGCCGATAACAGACCAGGTCGATGACCACGTCATTCTGGAATGTCAGTCGGTAGTCGATTGCCAGCCTGGTAACGAACAGCACCGCATCCGGGTCATCTCCATTGACATGAAATATCGGTGCCTGGATCAGCTTCGCCACCTCAGTGCAGTAGAGGGTGGAACGGGCCTCCTGGGGATGGCTGGTAGTAAAACCGATCTGATTGTTGACTACCACATGGATCGTACCGCCTGTGCCATAGGCCGCTGTTTTGGAAAGGTTCAGCGTCTCAGTGACCACCCCCTGACCGATGAAGGCCGCATCCCCGTGTACGATGACCGGTAGCACCAGATCCTTGGCATCCGTCTCATGACGATCCTGTCTTGCCCGGCAACCACCCTGCACCACCGGCCCGATAATCTCCAGGTGAGATGGGTTGAAAGCGAGTGACAGATGAACCGGACCGCCCGGTGTCTGGATGTTTGAGTAGAAACCCTGGTGGTACTTCACATCCCCGGAACCGGAGCCCGCATCCAGGCTATGGTCTCCCTCAAACTCTGAAAACAGTTCACTGGGAGCCTTGCCAAGCAGATTCACCAGCACGTTGAGACGACCGCGATGGGCCATGCCGATCACCACATCGGTGACACCACGCTGCCCCCCACCCTGGACTATTTCGTCCAATAGGGGAATCAGGGAATCCCCCCCCTCCAACGAGAAACGTTTCTGACCCACATAACGCCGATGAAGATACTGCTCCAGCCCCTCGGCAGCGGTTAAATCCCGAAGTACGGCGATCCGCTCCCGGTTGCTGTTCTGGGCCGCCAAATCCCCCCGGGTCGACTCCAACCGACGCTCAATCCAACGGCGTTCATCCGCCGCACTTAGGTGCAGATATTCACTCGCCAGTGTGCCGCAGTAGACCCGCTCCAGAACTTCAATCACCTCAGCAGCGGGCAACGCCTGCTCTGCCTCGATGGAGACCACATTGACCGGTTGCTGCAGATCGGCACTCTGCAATCCATAGTAGGCGGGATCCAACTCCTTTGGTCGCTGATTAGCCACCAAACCCAATGGATCAAGATCCGCAAAGAGATGCCCTGAAAGGCGGTAAGCCATGAACAGGCGATCCAGACCCGGGTGTATCAGTGATGGCTGTGGGAGATGGCCGGCGGGACCCTGCCCTTCTGTGTCTACACCGTGATCGAAACCGTAGAAGAAGCTGCGCCACTCTGCAGAGACCTGATCCGGGTCTTCACAAAAGGCTTCATAAAGTTGATCGATATATTCAGCACTGGCACCGACAAAATCGGCTCTGCGACGCTGAATCTTTGTGCTTTTGTCCACCCTCAGTCTCCGCCTTTTGCCTAATTATTGCAGCCAGTCTAGCACCAGCACCGTGGTGAAGTGAATGAGCGCCAGAAGTCACAGGATGGATGGTGATTTACAGCGCTTCGTGGTCTCCTGTATCTTGCAAAACCCACCTCACTGTTAGGTTGTTGATTAACTCAGTTATCAGGAATCTGATGTAGATGAACGCCTTAAAAGCATGATTTCGACACCGAATCGGTATTCTCAAAGTCAAGGTAGTTTTCCACACTGGCAGGATGCAGGATTCGACGCTTATGGAGAGACCATATGTTATAATCGCACAATTGTGATTGTGTAGTTTGAAGAGGTTTACACGCTTGAATCTTGCCTCACTTAAACACAAGGGAAAACACTCCCTGGCGATAATCTCAGGCATTTTGTTCTTCCTGGTGGTGGCGGCCACAACGGAAGTGATCGTCTATCTCCTGGACTCAAAGAACCAGGAACATGAACGCTCCGACGTGGTGGAAAGAGTCTCAACCCTGAGAGCAAGACTGGAGGGTGAACTCAACTCCACACTGCACCTGACCCGTGGTTTGATTGCCTATGTGGCGACACATCCTGATGTCCAGGAGCCCAACTTTTCCCAACTGGTCAGCGAGATCCTCACCCAGGGACGCAATATCCGCAATATCGGTCTGGCTAAAAACAACATTATCACCCACATCTTCCCGCTCGCCGGCAATGAATCGGCACTGGGATTGGAGTATGAAAACAACAGCACACAGTGGCCAGCTGTCAAGCGGGCCATGGAGGTAAAAAGTACTGTCGTCGCCGGGCCGGTGAATCTTGTTCAGGGCGGCACCGCGTTCATTGCCCGCACTCCCATCTATACCCGTAAAGGTATCACCGGTCTGCTGAGTGAACATAAACCCAGCTACTGGGGATTGGCTTCCATTGTGATCGATATTCCGAGTCTGTTTCAGTCTGCCGGTATTGCAGAGCAGATGGACGGGCTCAACCTGGCCTTGAGGGGTAAGGATAGTTTGGGTGCTCAGGGTGGGATGATCTTTGGCGATAAGACACTGTTCTCACAAAATCCGGTGACTCAATCCATCGTGCTTCCCAACGGCAGTTGGCAGATCGCTGCAATTCCAATCGATGGATGGGGTTCGGACCAAACCGTCCTTTGGCCGGTTCGAATCATCGGCTGGCTTATAGCTCTGTTTATCGGCACTCTGATCGCTGCACTGGTGAAAGCCCGGGCGACAAACCTGGAACTGGCACTGCAAGATCCACTCACCGGTCTGCCAAACCGACGGCTGTTGGAGGATCGACTGCAGCTGTTGCTGGAACATCATAAAAGAAATAAAACAGGCTTTGGCGTTCTCTCTATCGATCTTGATGGATTTAAGGCGATCAACGATACACTTGGCCATCGTGCCGGCGATCAACTACTGCAGATCGCTGCAACCCGTATGCAGTCGAGCGTTCGAGCCTCGGATACTGTCTGCCGAAGTGGCGGGGATGAGTTCATTATTCTGGTGGATGACGTACATAGCCGAAGCGACCTGGAAAAGGCGCAGCAGCAGGTCATCAATAAACTGACCGGCAATACCCTGGTAGAGAAACAGTCCATTCAACTCAAAGCCAGTTCCGGTGTCGCCTACTATCCGGAAGATGGTGATTCCATGGACAGTCTGCTCATGGTAAGCGACCGGAAGATGTATAAAAACAAAAACAAAGGCAAGATTGTTGATATCGACTCGGCCAACAGGGTTTAACGATCCGTGCATAGCTCGATCTCTGGTTGGAGAGCAGCGCCGGATCAGAGATAGGCTGGCGAACACTCAAAACCGCCCCCGTGATCCATGCAACAGATGGGCGGCCCCCATAGCTTACACATCGTCAAATTGATGTTGTGAGTATTACAACTCCAGCGCCGGACCGGATTGTATGATAATCGACAATTCCATCCACTCATCCCTCAAATTCTCTTTAAAAACAATCAGATAGAGAAACGCTCACTGTTGGAACGCTTCTTGCGAGATCTCTGTAAGTTATCAACAACAGAGACTCCCAGGTGAAGAAGTGAGTTATTCAGATGTAGAGGTTACCGATGTCGATGCCCTGCTCTCCTCAGCAGATCCGGTCATCATCGACATGCGGGACCAGCAGAGCCAAAGCAGAGGACATCTACCTGCCGCACGATCCGCTTCTGATGAGACCATCGGCCAACTGATTCGCCAGCGTCGCACTGATCCCGCCGTATTGGTCTATTGCTATCACGGCAATCAAAGCCGCGATCTCTGCAGTTTCCTGAACCAAATGGGCTTGAACAATGTACACAACCTGGCTGGTGGCTGGGAGGCCTGGGAACGTTTCAAAGCAAGCAACAGTGAAGTAGGCAAAAAGGCATGAAAACCACAGACAAGATCCGTAAACAGTTGAGCGACCATCCGGTAATTCTCTATATGAAAGGCACTCCTGATGAGCCCCGCTGCGGCTTCTCGGCCAAGGCGGCATCCGTATTGAAAGCAACCCAGGTCGGATTCGCTCATGTGGATGTGCTCAGTTCGCCATTGATCATGCAGGCACTGCCCGAGGTCTCGGAGTTCCCGACCTTTCCCCAGCTGTTCATTAATGGTGAGATCATCGGTGGCAGCGATATCGTCGAGGCGATGTATCAGAGCGGTGAACTGCTTCCCATGCTCAAAGCAGCCACTGAAGATTAGGAGTCACTCATGAATGAGGAAGAGATTGTCACCCGTGTGCGTTCACTCCATCCGCAGGCGGTTATCGATATCGCCGGTGAGGATTGCAGCTTTGAACTCTATGTGGTCAGTGAAGCGTTTACCGGAGTCTCCATTCTGAAACGTCAGCAACCGATCCTGGCCCTGTTCAAAGAGGAGATCAGCAACGGTACCCTGCACGCCTTGACGATCAAGGCGAAGACACCGGCTGAACTATCGTCACAGGGCGGTTTGGTACAGATACAACCACTTGCCTGAACATTGCAGACGGCGTTATAGCACTACCTCAGGCTCTATCAAGATTTTCCCAATCCGCCTTAACAGACAGGAAACACCATGCATAAGATCGGTATCTTCTTCGGCACAGAATCGGGCACGACCCGACTGATTGCAAAAAAGATCGCCCGCAAAATCAATTCCCGATATGAGGATCAACCGGCAGCGAAACCGATCAATATCAACCGGGTTGAGCTGGATCAGTTGCTTGCCTACGACAAGCTCATACTCGGCACACCAACCTATGGTGAAGGCAAGCTACCCGGCAAGGCAGCGGGCAACGAAGAGATCAGTTGGGAGGAGTTCCTGCCGCAACTGAAATCCATCGATTTAACCGGCAAGCAGATAGCCCTTTATGGTCTGGGAGATCAGGAGAGTTATCCGGACCGGTTCGTTGATGGCATGATGCGTCTGCATAAGCCTCTGCAAGATGCCGGTGCTGAACTGATCGGTGGCTGTGCGGTTGAGGGGTTCGAGTTCAACCATTCAAAGTCGGTGGTGGATGGGCGATTTGTCGGACTGGTTCTGGATCAGCATCTGCAGCACCTGTTGACTGAGCAACGTATCGACAGTTGGCTGGATGAGATTCTGCCGTTGATGCTCACCTGAATCTTAAACAAATTTATTAAACCGACTGCTGCTCCCTCAGTTTGCTACGTACCGCCATCAATACCTTGCCAAATGTGTTGTGACCCAGCCCATCACGACCACACCCCCAGTAGTAGTCGTACTGGCTGGTCTCAATGATCTTCTGTTCCGTGGTTGCCAATAAGGCAGCGGCCACTTCCGGGTGAGACCGGCATTTGATGTAGATGGCACGGGTCATCACCACCTCCCGCATCTGCTTCCAATCTTTACGGATCGATCGCTTGTTATTTGCTGCCAGCTTCTGCGCCTTGTTGGGGTGGGCTGCATTTCTGACCTCCTCCCGTAGTGCAGGATCCTCAAATTTCATGCCCTGATAGTAGTGCTCCACCGAGGGCCAGTTTGCATCATCCAGCTCAAAGCCAAACTTTGAACAGCTGGCCAATGGATGGTTTACGTCGGTCCGGGAGAGGTAGTAAGGCTCCAGGTTATCTGCAGAAAACATCAAGACACTCCGTTAGTATTCAGTCAGCTCAATCGTGACTCTGCAGGATCGTGCACACCACCCTGCGCTCCCGTCTCGGGCCATCGAATTCACAAAAGAAGATATTCTGCCACTGGGACAATCCCAATTTACCATCGATTAGTGGAATGGTCTCAGATGGCCCCACCAGACCGGACTTGAGGTGGGAATCCCCGTTGCCATCCTGTTGATCATGCTGCCAGACACCTTTCGGTATCAATTTACGCAGCAGATCCACAACATCCCGCTGCACACTGTCATCCCAGTTTTCCTGAATCATGATGGCTGCGGTGGCACCCTGGGCGTAGAGTGCCACCAGACCGTTCTGAATGCCACTGGAGCGTACCACCTCCTCGACCTGAGGGGTGATGTCTACCAGTTCCTCCCGCTGATGGGTTGTCAGGGTGATGATGTCACGCATAGGCTCTATCTAAGAACAAAACAGTAGCTGACTCAACTCGGAGAGTGAATTGATATCCCAATCCGGTCTTGGCAGTTCCGCCGGGTAATCGATATTCGGGGCAAACCGACCGGTCCGCACCAGGGCTGTCTTCATACCAAGCCTGACCGCACCGGCAATATCCGTATCCGGTCGATCACCAATCATCAGACAATGGTCCAGACTGATCCTGAGTCGCTCTGCAGCCATCTCATAGAGCAGTGGGTGAGGTTTACCAATGATCAACGGCTGTTTGCCTGTGGCAACAGCGAAGGGCGCTACCAGTGCCCCGCCACCGGGTAACACGCGATGACTGCCCTCATGATGAGCATCAACACTGTGATCAGGATTGGTACAGACCAGTTGAGCCCCCTGCTTCAGGATCAGGTTAGTACCTATGGTGATAGACTCAAAGTCGATCCCCGGCCCCTCACCGATCACCACAAAATCGGCCTGCTGCAAATCTTCCCGACCGTGTGCCTGTAGTGTCAGATGCAGACCTTCGGCTCCCACGGCAAAATATCTGAAATCCGGCTTCTGTCGGGCCAACCAGAGAGCTGTCGCTTCGGCCGATGTGACGATCTGCCTCTCATGCGGTCTTCTGTAGCCCATTCCCTCGAGACGATCCGCAACCCTGGCTGGCGGCAGAATGGGATTGTTGGTTATGAAAGCATGGGGCAAATCCCCAACCCTTCGCATGAACTCCAGTGCTTCAGGGATCGCTTTTTCGCCATGATAGAGGACACCGTCCATGTCCAGCAGTAGAGCTTTAATTGCCATTTTCACAAGTGGTCTTTGGTGTTGCTGTGTCTGTTGTTGGCCGCGAATCACCGCTAATGGTCGCAAATATTACTGAGTGGTCGCTGTGGATCAATAGTGGATGATAAATGGCTGAATTGTCTGGGCTTCATCATTGGAAGATTTTCGTGGATTTGCGGTGATTGGCGTTTATTTGCGACTGAATACTTCTTCAATGCTCTCTCTGCCATAAAAAAGGGGTTGAGGGTCTCCCTGGCTTGGGTGTGGGCTGGAGGTTGGGATTGATTCGCCTTCGGCTCACCCCTTCGGGGCGCCTACGTTTCACTGCAGCGTCCTGCGTCGCTTCGCTCCTGGTGATTCGCCTTCGGCTCACCCCTTCGGGGCGCCTACGTTTCACTGCAGCGTCCTGCGTCGCTTCGCTCCTGGTGATT
>NZ_LVJW01000004.1 GCF_001708965.1 Candidatus Thiodiazotropha endoloripes
TGGACACCCATGGACACCCATCCATAATTTGCCAAGTTTACTTACATCTGGCAATCTTTGTGAATCATCTGTTATCAAGGAGCGATACGATGCCAAAACCAAGGAAAACTCTGGTTCTACTGGATCAAACCCCCTATTACCATTGCGTATCACGCTGCGTCAGGCGTGCTTTTCTCTGTGGATTCGATACGCTTTCCGGGAAAAGCTATGAACATCGTCGACAGTGGATCATCGATCGCATGAAGCTATTGGCTGAGATTTTTGCCATCGATATCTGCGCCTATGCCGTGATGTCCAATCACTACCACGTCATCCTTCATGTCGA
>NZ_LVJW01000005.1 GCF_001708965.1 Candidatus Thiodiazotropha endoloripes
TAGATTTGCAGCAATCACTCAAACAACCCTCCTAAACCTACACCAAAGCTTGGGCCAGGTATTCCTGTATGTGGCCCAACATTAATGCAAACAGATCCATCCTCATTCAGGCTGTAGATGGATGTAGATGGACACCCATCTAGATGTAGATGGATGTAGATGGACACCCATCCATAATTTGCCTGGATTTAGATCATGGACACCCATGGACACCCATGGACACCCATGGACACCCATGGACACCCATCCATAATTTGCCAAGTTTACTTACATCTGGCAATCTTTGTGAATCATCTGTTATCA
>NZ_LVJW01000006.1:1529969-1715405 GCF_001708965.1 Candidatus Thiodiazotropha endoloripes
TAACTGCTTGTTGGGCAGTAGACAGACTCTCTCTTCCTCCTGATCTTGCTCGATGCATTCCCTCTTCCGCGAGGGGATAGAGGACGCTCGTAATTGAGAGCATCGATAACTGCTTGTTGGGCAGTGGACAGACTCTCTCTCACTCCTGATCTTGCTCGATGCATTCTCTCTACCGCGAGGTGAGAGGGGATGCTCTTAATTGAGAGCATCGATAACTGCTTGTTGGGCAGTAGACAGACTCTCTCTTCCTCCTGATCTTGCTCGATGCATTCCCTCTTCCGCGAGGGGACGTTCTTAATTGCATGCATCCTTGACAGTTAGTCGGGTGGTAATCAGGCTGCCAGTTCACGCCTGCACTTGTTTAATGAATCCCCTCTCCCCTTGAGGGAGAGGGCCAGGGAGAGGGGGCTCAAAAAACATCGATTCAAACCTGAAAACGCCCGCTCATAGTTTCTCCAGAAACACCGCCTCCACATTCCTGCGGGAGGAACGGATGTGCTGCCGCATCAGCAGCTCAGCCATCTCGGGATCCCGTGCGGAGATGGCGTTGATCAGGTACTGATGCTCCTCATAGGCCTGCTGGGATCTTTTACTGCGCATGCCGAACTGATAGCGGTACATGCGCAGCAGGTGATAGAGGTCGTTGCAGAGCAGTTCGATCAGCTGTTTGTTCTTGCTGCCCTGGACAATGCGATAGTGGAAATCGAGATCACCCTGCTTCTGGAAGTAGGCCTGGCCGTGTTGTTCGGCAATCTGCTCGCCATGCTGATTCAACAGACTTTGCAGCTCTTCAATCTCCTTCTCGGACATGTTCTGCGCCGCCAGTCTGGCCGCCATTCCCTCCAGTGCCTCACGCAGTTGAAAGATCTCGATCAGCTGCTCGTAGGAGAGGGTAACCACCCGGGCCCCCAGATTCGGCTTGCGCTCAACCAGTTTGCGCGCCTCCAGGCGGGCCATCGCCTCCCGCAGGGAGCCTCGGCTTACCCCGTGTTGACGGGCCAGCTCCGGTTCACTGATCTTGCTGCCCTGGGGAAGCTCTCCCTCGACAATAGCCCGCTGCAGAGCATCAAAAAGGCGCTCAGTGAGTGGGATATTGGCAGTATCAAGGGCGGTTGCCGTTGCTTGGTTTTGCATGTCAGAATCTTGAATTGTCGACATAATTAGTCTTTATCCGTGATATATGGGTTATTTTATAGTCTATATTTTTCAAAGTGTCGACACTTTTATAAAAAATAGTCTTTAATTTCCTTATTGGGAACTGTGAAGAATCCGCTTTCACAGTTCCCGTCTGGGCTATTTTCCATATCCCATTTGCTGCAGGGAGGTGGAAATTTCGTCAAGGATGGCCGGATCATCGATGGTGGCCGGCATGTTCCACTCAGTGCCGTCGGCGATCTTCACCATGGTGCCTCGCAGGATCTTGCCGGAACGGGTCTTCGGCAGCCGTTTGACGATCGAGATGTGTTTGAAGGCGGCAACCGGCCCGATCTGGTTGCGCACCAGTTTGACCAGCTCCGCACCGAGCTCCTCGGCAGGGCGGTCGACGCCGCTTTTCAGCACCACCAGACCCAGCGGCAACTGCCCCTTGAGGGCATCGGCCACCCCGATCACGGCACATTCGGCCACATCCGCATGACCGGCCAGGACCTCTTCCATCTGACCGGTGGAGAGACGGTGGCCGGCGACATTGATCACATCGTCGGTACGGCTCATGATCCACAGATAACCATCTTCGTCCTTGTAACCCGCATCACCGGTCAGGTAGTAGCCGGAATAGGCGCGCAGATAGGAGTCGACAAAACGTGCCTCGTTGTTCCACAGGGTGGGCAGGCAGGAGGGTGGCAGAGGCTGTTTGATGACGATGTCGCCCATCTCGCCATCCGGTTTCTCGTTACCCTGCTCGTCGAGGATTCTGACGTCATAGCCAACCATGGCGACGGTTGGTGAACCGGCCTTCACCGGCATCGGCTCAACACCCATTGGATTGGCCGCGATGGCCCAGCCGGTCTCGGTCTGCCACCAATGGTCGATGACCGGTTTTTCGAGCATCGTCTCTGCCCAGTGGAGGGTGTCAGGGTCGCAGCGTTCACCGGCCAGATAGAGGGTCTGCATGCAACTGAGATCATACTTGGACATGTAGGCGCCCTGGGGGTCCTCTTTCTTGATCGCGCGAAAGGCGGTGGGGGCGGTAAACAGGACTTTCACCTGATATTCGCTGATCACCCGCCAGAAGGCGCCCGGATCGGGTGTGCCGACCGGTTTGCCTTCATAGATCACCGTGGTGCAGCCGGCCAGCAGCGGGCCGTAGACGATGTAGCTGTGGCCTACCACCCAGCCGACATCGGAGGCGGCCCAGTAGACATCCCCGGGTTCCACGTTGTAGATGTTTTTCATCGACCAGAGCAGTGCTGCAGCGTGGCCGCCATTGTCCCTGACCACCCCTTTCGGTTGGCCGGTGGTGCCGGAGGTATAGAGGATGTAGAGGGGATCGGTCGCCTCAACCGGAACACATTCGGCCGGGGCTGAATCGCTCATCGCCTGATCCCAGTCCAGATCCCGGCCGTCGATCATATCCGCCGCCAGCTGGGGGCGCTGTTTGATGATGCAGCTCTGGGGTTTGTGGGTGGAGAGTTCGATCGCCTCATCCAGCAGCGGCTTGTAGGCCACTACCCGGCTCGGTTCGATGCCACAGGAGGCGGAGAGCACCATCTTCGGTTTTGAGTCATCGATCCGGGTTGCCAGCTCTTTCGCGGCGAAACCACCGAAAACCACCGAGTGGATTGCGCCGATTCGGGCGCAGGCCAGCATGGAGATGGCTGCTTCGGGAATCATCGGCATGTAGACGATCACCCGGTCACCCTTGGAGACTCCCTGGGCTGACAGTGCTCCGGCGAGTCTGGCGACCTCGTCCCGCAGTTCCGTGTAGGTGTAGCTTCGCTTGCTGTCGGTCACTGGGCTGTCGTAGATCAGCGCCAGGCGATCCCCGTTTCCGGCATCGATGTGTCGATCCAGAGCGTTGAAGCAGGTGTTGAGCTGCCCGCCAACGAACCAGCGTGGCGAGGGCTGGGCGGATTCATCCAAGACCTGGTCCCATGGTTTGTCCCAATGCAGTCCCTTCGCAACATCGCCCCAAAAGGCCTGTGGGTCATCCAAGGAGTGGTTGTAGATCTCAGCATATTTGGACATTTCTCTGGTTCCTCTGGTTGCTAGTTGCCGATTATGTGTCGACATATTTTAGTAATAATAGCTTTATCGTCCCTATTTTATAGACAATAAATTCAAATATGTCGACACTTTGTTATTTTTTTCTGATTTTATCGGATTGCGCCGCATGGATTGCGGCCCATCGGAGGCTGCGGGTGGTCAACCGAGTTTAGTGGCTACATTCATCTGGGTAGGGTTTTTAGGTGGGATTGCTGAGGTGGCAATCTGACCGGTGGAAAACCGGCCAGATTTCAGATTGGCGCTAGACTTTGAAGCGCTCCACAAGGGATTTCAGCTGTTCTGCCAGTTTTGCCACATCCGCACTGGCCTGGGTGGTCTGTTGAGCTCCGGTGGCGGACTGTTCCGAGACTTCATTGATACTGACAATACTGCGATTGATCTCTTCGGTTACCGAGCTCTGCTCTTCCGCTGCATTGGCGATCTGAGTATTCATTTCGGTAATTTCGCTCATGGCGGTATTGATCTTCTCCAGAGCCTGGCCGGCTGAGGCGGCCTGTTCAACCCCGGATTGGGTCATCTCATTGCCCCGCGCCATCACCTTTACCGCATTGTCGGCACCCTCCTGAAGTTTGCTGATCATCTCCTCGATCTCCTGGGTCGAATCCTGGGTACGGCCAGCCAGGGTACGAACTTCATCGGCAACCACTGCGAATCCACGACCCTGCTCACCGGCGCGGGCCGCCTCGATTGCGGCATTCAGGGCCAGCAGATTGGTCTGTTCCGCAATGCTTTTGATCACATCCAGAACCGAGCCGATATTGCGGCTCTCAGTTTCAAGCTCCTGGATGACCGCAGCGGCCTGCTCCACTTCACCGGCCAGGCTGTTGATCCCCTTGATGACCTGATCGATGACTCTCTTACCCTCGATGAATGTGGTATCCGCATCCCGGGCCGCGTGAGCGGCATCGACGGCGTTTCTGGCCACCTCCTGAACCGTGGTGCTCATCTGATTGATGGCCGTGGCAACCTGGCTGGTCTCGCTCAATTGCTGATTGATACCGACGGTGGTCTGGTTGGTGACCACCGAGGTCTCTTCTGCGGCCGAGGCGAGTTGGACCACGGAGTCTTTGACCTGGTTTATCGCATCGTGAAACTGTTGCGCCATGCGATTGAAGGCCAAGGCGATATTGCCGATTTCGTCTTTGCTGTTGTAGTCGACCCGGGTGAGCAGTAGACCGTCTGCGAGCTGATGGGCGCTCTCTTCAATCTGGCTCACACCTTTGCTGATTTCACTGATGATCAGGTAGGCCAGCAGGATACCGAACAGGGCCCCAACCACCAGGCTGCCAATCACGAGCGAGAGCATGCTTTTATAGGCGGCGTGGGTCTCCTCAAAGGCATGGGCGGCCTTGTTCTCTTGAATCTTCAACAGCTCGGCAGTGGACTCCTGGATCTTCTGCAGTACCGGATTGATGAGACTGAGTAACAGTTGGTTAGCCTCATAGAATTGACCATCCACCAGCAGCTTGTCGACTGGTATCAGTCCATCATATTCCAAATGTTTGAGGTCTTTGCTGAATATCTCGACCAGTCGCTGCTCCTCACTGTCCAGTTGGGATTTGGTGAACGCCTCCCAGCGGCTGTCGATGATCTTGATGTTCTCTTCGATCTGATGGATATGCTTATCCAGTTTATGGTCATGCATTGCAGCAAAGGCTGAGCCTGGATCGTGCTGAAGCGCCAGCAGTATCTGCACCCGGCTGTCCTCCAGCTTCTCAATCACCGTTGAGAGACCAACCATATGGGCCATCTCAACGTTATAAAGCTCGTCGATGGCATGGTCAGCCTGCTGCATGCCACGCAGTCCAAGCAGGCCGACGAATATGGTATTAAGCAGTAAAATACCAACCAGGAGTGAGAGGCGTAATTTGATCGAGAGATTATTCAGGAATGACATCATTCTGACCTTAGCGAGTTTAGTTACAGAAAAAGCGATTTGATTGCTCTGCTGAAGCTCATATCCGGCTGGTGATCAAAAATCCGTATTACAGAGCGGGAATCAGCCTCTAAGGGCTGGAATACTGCAAATGAATATATCGGCGTTTAGTTAAACTGCTTTAATTCGACCTGTTCGAAATCTGGTGATTTCCACGTTCATCATGGAATATGTCGTGCTTATGGGCAGGAGGGACATTCTCTGCGGGAGTGGGTTAAGGGTAGTTATTCCCACCGGGTTGGGTGGGAATAACTAGCGTTTGGTCTGTGGAGTTTGCAGTTCAGCCAGGTGGCTGTTTCTGCAGATCAGCGGATCAGCTGGGAAATCTCTTTGAATTTCGGGTGGCTGGCATCGCCCATCCACTCAAATATCACAGACTCCATGTTGGTGATATTGATACCGCCGCGACGCATCCGCATCAGGGCGTTTTCCCGGTGCATGGCTTTTCGGGAGGCGATGGCGTCTTCCACCACAAATACCTGATATCCCCATTGCTGCAGCCCGGCGGCAGTCTGCAGAATGCAGATGTGGGCTTCCAGGCCGACCATCACGATCTGCTTTCGCGAACCGTGTTCGGCCAACTCTTCTTCAAACCCCGGTGCGGTACAACAGGAGAAGGTCAGTTTGTCCTTGGCTTTGGTGTGGTGGGGCAGGTGTTCGGTGATTTCTGACAGGGTATTGCCCAAACCCTGTCCATAGTGCTCCGACAGGGTGATCGGAATGTCCAGCAGACTGGCGGCCTTACTCAATTGGATGACGCTTGGGACCATCTTTTGCAGGTCCTGTTCCGGCATCGCTTTGGTCAGCCTCTCCTGGGCGTTGACGATCAATAATTGACTGGTTGCTGCATGGGTCAGCGGTAGTGTGCTTTTGTTGATGCTCATGATCTCCCTCTGCTCTTCATAATAATCAATGGCCGTTATCAACCGGCGTTGTTGTCGCTGCAGTCCATCCATCTGCAGGCTGAATTATTATTTTTATGTATGGTGCCGGGTCAAATCTGACCCGCAAAGCAAACTTCAATCAGTCTTATGTTTATTCTTTTGTGTTGCTGCAGGCCCAGGTCAGTGCAGCAACATCTGTGGTTTAAAAATTGAATTCAACCGGGGCCGGTGCGTTCTCCAGGGGAGAGACCTCGGTTTCGAAAATGCTCTCTTCCTGGAATATTTTCTCATCGTGTCGCGTGATCAGCTGGCAGATCATCACTGGAGCCTGGCCGATGATGACGAACATCCGCCCGCCCGGCGCCAACTGTTGGCGAAATATCTCTGCCTGCTGGCTGGTGGGCAGGGATCCGGTTATCGCAATGGCATTGAATGGGGCTCCCTGTACAGGCCCCGCCAGTGCATCGCCGGTCAGCAGCATCACATTGTTCACCCCCTGCTGCTCAAGCTTGCTTGCCGCGGCATCGGAAAACTCCCGATGGATGTCGATGCTGACCACCTTGTTGGCCAGGCCTGCCAGGCAGGCTGTGAGGTAGCCGCTACCGGTACCTACCTCCAGGACCTTATCCCCGGGTTGCACGTCGAGCGCCTGCATCAACCGGCCTTCGATTCGTGGGAACATCATGCTCTGTCCCTGGCCGATGGGAATTTCGATATCCGCATAGGCAAGATCCTGGTAGGTGTCCGGAACAAAGGCCTCTCTCGGCAGGGTCTCCATGAGTGTCAGAACTCTTGGGTTGATCACTTCCCATGGACGAATCTGCTGTTCCACCATGTTGAATCGGGCTTTTTCAAACTGGTTTGCCATCATACGAAATATCCTGAATTTTTTTATGGTTTAGTCTGGCAGAGGCATTAGCCTACGTTTTTTAAACCGCTTGGGCAAGATTTCCAAGGGGGTAGTTCGTTGTATGGGTGACCCTGCCTAATCAACAGTTTATGGGAATAATTCCTTGAATTTTATGGGTCTGGGTTATTCTCAATAATCCCTCAAATTAGTATTTAAATTGACCCAAGTGGCTGTAAAGTAAAGGTTTTGGTGATTTGCTCCTTTTTGAGGCAAACGATCGGCAGCTCTAACCCTATCCACTCCCCGGACTGGATCAGTTTGTGCAGGTGCGCGAAGCGAGCTGTTTCGGGTTATACTCCTGCGAATCAAAGGCTAGGGGTGTCCTGTGGCGCGTTCACGGGCTGAGATAGACCCTTAATCACCTGATCCGGATCATACCGGCGGAGGGAAGCTGTGTAGCCCACTGGGGTGTTCGCGCTCTCTGCCCAAACGAGGTTTCCACCATGAGCGCCATTCCAGAAGATTTCATCAAAAAGACCGCCACGCTTTCAGAGGAGGTTACCCGTCCCTTCTACAAATCACGCAAGATCTATGTGGAGGGTTCGACTGCGGATATCCGGGTGCCGATGCGGGAGGTCGAGCAGGAGGCCACCTCGGCCAGTTTCGGCGCTGAAGAGAATCCTCCGATCCCGATCTACGATACTTCCGGCCCCTTTACCGATCCACAGCAGTCGATCGATCTGATGCAGGGGATGCCCGATCTGCGTACCCCCTGGATCGAGGCACGAGCGGATACGCAGCTGCTCGACGGTCCAACATCCGAGTATGGCCAGAGCCGACAGAATGACCCGGAGCTTGCCCATTTGCGCTTCGAACATATCCGTGCGCCACGACGCGCCAAAGCGGGTGCCAATGTGACCCAGATGCACTATGCCCGGCAGGGTATCATCACCCCGGAGATGGAGTTCGTGGCGATCCGGGAAAACTGCCGCCTGCAGGAGCTGCGCGAGGATCCCCGCTACGCCAAGCTGCTGCGCCAGCATGCCGGTGAGGGCTTCGGCGCCAACATACCCGATGAGATCACTGCGGAGTTTGTCCGCTCCGAACTGGCCGCCGGCCGGGCAATCATCCCCGCCAATATCAACCACCCGGAATTGGAACCGATGATCATCGGGCGGAATTTCAGGGTCAAGATCAACACCAATATCGGCAACAGTGCGATCACCTCTTCGATCGGTGAAGAGGTGGAGAAGATGGCCTGGTCCGCCCGCTGGGGTGGAGATACCCTGATGGATCTCTCAACCGGCAACAATATCCATGAGACCCGGGAGTGGATCCTGCGCAATGCGCCGATGCCGATCGGTACCGTGCCGATCTATCAGGCCCTGGAAAAGGTCGATGGCAAGGCGGAGGAGCTCAGCTGGGAGATCATGCGCGACACCCTGATCGAGCAGGCGGAGCAGGGGGTGGACTACTTCACCATCCATGCCGGTGTGCTGCTGCGCTACGTTCCCCTGACAGCGGAGCGGGTTACCGGCATCGTCTCCCGTGGCGGCTCCATTCTTGCGAAGTGGTGTCTGGCACACCATCAGGAGAATTTCCTCTACACCCATTTCGAGGAGATCTGCGAAATCATGAAGGCCTACGATGTGGCCTTCTCTCTGGGTGACGGCTTACGCCCCGGATCGCTGGCCGATGCCAATGATGCGGCCCAGTTCGGTGAGTTGGAAACCCTGGGTGAATTGACCAAGGTGGCCTGGGAGCACGACGTTCAGGTGATGATCGAAGGGCCGGGTCATGTGCCGATGCAGATGATCAAAGAGAATATGGAGAAGGAGCTGGAGGACTGTTTCGAGGCGCCCTTCTATACCCTGGGGCCACTGGTGACCGATATCTCCCCTGGCTATGACCACTTCAGTTCCGGTATCGGCGCGGCGCAGATCGGTTGGTACGGTACGGCCATGCTCTGTTATGTAACCCCCAAGGAACACCTTGGCCTGCCGAACAAAGAGGATGTTCGTGAGGGTATCATTACCTATAAGGTTGCCGCCCATGCCGCCGATCTGGCGAAAGGGTTTCCCGGCGCTCAGCTGCAGGACAATGCGATGTCCAAGGCGCGCTTCGAATTTCGCTGGGAGGATCAGTTCGCGCTCAGTCTCGATCCCCAGCGGGCAATCGAGTTCCACGATGAGACACTGCCTCATCAGGCCCACAAAGTCGCCCACTTCTGCTCCATGTGTGGGCCCCACTTCTGCTCCATGAAGATCACCCAGGATGTCCGGGAGTACGCCAAGAGCCACGGCATGAGTGACGGTGAAGCACTGCAACAGGGCATGGAAGAGAAGGCCGTGGAGTTCAAGCAGCAGGGGAGTAAGCTCTACAAAGCGTTATGAGGCTGGATCGGTATCTCAGTCAGGTCACTGAACTGAGTCGCTCGGAATCACGCCAAATGATCCGCGCCGGGCGGGTGAGTGTCGATGGCCTGGCGATCACCCAACCGGCCCATCAGGTCGACAGCACGACGCAGGTCCACTTGGATGATCGTCTGCTGGACAGACCCTTGCCCCGCTACTACATGGTCCACAAACCGGTGGGTGTGGTCTGTGCCACCCGGGATCCCAGCCATCGTACAATCCTGGAGCTGTTGGATCTGAGCCGGCCGGAGACGCTGCATATCGCGGGACGGCTCGATATCGATGCCACCGGTCTGGTTTTGGTTACCGATGATGGTCGGTGGTCACACCGTATCACTTCCCCGGGCAGGAGCTGCGGAAAGACCTATCTGGTGGCGTTGAAGCATCCATTGAAAGAAGCCCAGGCAGCAGCCATTCGTCAAGGGATCCCGCTGCGTAATGAGAGCAAGCCGACCCGGCCTGCGGAGCTGCAGCAGCTGGACGAAACCCAGTTGCGGCTGACCATCACCGAAGGCCGCTATCATCAGGTCAAGCGGATGTTTGCCGCAGTGGGTAATCGGGTGGCTGGACTGCATCGCCAATCCATCGGTCCCCTGAGTCTGGATGAGAGCCTCGCAGTTGGAGATTACCGAGCGTTAACCCAAAGCGAGATCGAAATCTTTTAAAAATGCAGATGGCTTGGGTGCTTGTGCGATTAGTTTGTTAATTTCCGTTAAATCAAGCTGATTGTTAAAGTTCTTTCGCAAATCGCCGAACTATTATCTAACTGGCCACTAGGATATTTTTGAAGTTTTCGCATTTGGATTGCAGGCAGCAAGCCTGTGTCTGAGTGCGAGCTATTCAGTCGCCAGATAAATGTCGGTGCTGGGCAAGCTGGATCGCGCGTGCACTAAAACTATTTGCAGGCCTAATGTTATCCAAGGTGGATGAGCGGCTGAGTAGAGCTGTCATCATGGAAGAGAGGGTTGGGTGTTTCAGCAGACAGACCATTGAAAGGTCTGCAGGCTCATAATCACTATCTTGGGGCGATTTTAGGGTACTTATTGTGCAGGGGAAGGTCTCAGCGGCGACTGATCCATGGTCCGGGCTTACCGAAGATGAAATATTGCATCTGCGGGAAGTGATCGATGCCTGCGATGTGGGCCTCTGCCTGGTCGACCGCAACAAGCGAGCACTGATCTGGAACCCCTGGCTGGCAGATTATCTTGGTAATCCGCCACAGTTCGCTGAACACTCAACCATCGAAACCCTGATTCCGGCACTGTCGGGACCGAGATTCGATTATATGGTCCACCTGGCAGTCGCCCTGTCGCAGAAGCAGAGCGTGGAGGCGAGCAAAAAACAGGCGCAAATGTCGCGTCATCTTTTCAGTCTCGAGAATGGTCAGTTTTTAAGGGTCAGTGTGCGGCCCATGATGATGCATCCGGGCTTCTGCCTGGTACAGATCAATGAACTGGCGGCCGAGCAGAAAGCACCCGGTTCGTCAGGCTTGCGCGGACTCACGGAAAATCGCACCCAGGCGATACTCTCCTCGGTTGAGGATGCGGTCATTCTGGTCAATGCCGATGGAATGGTGGAGTTTGTCAATCTGGCCGCCGAGAGTATGACCGGCTTCCAGAGTCAACGCATATCCGGCCGTCCTCTGGCTGAGGTCTATCAGGTCTACGATGAAATGACTCAGTCGGCACCGTTGCTGACCCTCGAGCAGATCCTCGCCGATGACAGTCGGCAGCTGGTACTGGTTCATCGTGAGGGATTGACGATACCCATCCAGCAGACGATCACCCGCCTGAAGGGGGATGATGGTCAACTGGAAGGGTTTGTACTGGTTTTCAAGGATACCAGCCAGTCCCGCAAGTTGGCGGCCCAGCTGAATTGGCAGTCGACCCATGATCCGGTCACCCGACTCTATAACCGGGTCGAATTCGATCGTCGACTCTCGCTGCTGCTGGATGAGACCCAGTTTGAAGATGAGCGGCACTGTCTGCTCTATCTGGACATCGACCGCTTTATCATCGTCAACGATAACTGCGGTTACGCGGCGGGTGACGAGTTGCTGAGGCAGCTCGCCGCTCTGATCAAGCGTTCAATCCGCAACAGTGATTTGATTGCCCGTCTGGGCGGGGATGAGTTCGGTATTCTGCTCAGTCAGTGCACACTGGAAGTGGCTGAGCGCATTGCCGAGACGATCCGCCAGGAGGTTCAGGCATTCCGCTTTGCCTGGGAGGGCAAGACCTTTTCCCAGAGTCTCAGCATCGGCATGGTGCCGATCGACAGACATAGCGAGAGTGTTGAGCAGATTCTCGGCTATGCGGATATCGCCTGCCTCACGGCGAAAGAGGAGGGGCGTAACAAAATCCATATCTACGATTCGGTGGACAGCTCCGCAGCCAGACGTCATGGCGAGACCCAGTGGGTGACCCGGATTCGGACCGCCCTGGAAGAGGACCGTTTTACACTCTATGTGCAGCCGATTTCATCCCTCAGTGGTGAGGATGGGGTGCAGGAGCATGTGGAGGTGCTGATCCGCCTGCTCGATGAGGATGAAAATCTGATACCGCCAGGGGCCTTCATTCCCGCTGCAGAACGATTCGGTCTGATGCCTGCGGTCGATCATTGGGTGGTGGACCAGGTGGCTCGCTTCATCACCCAAAATCGCCACTCCTGTCTGACGGCCGGACGTCGCTTTTTCGTCAATCTCTCCGGTCATTCAGTCTGTGATGATGAGTTTCTGCAGTGGATTCTGCTGACCATCAGGGAGCGGGATATACCCGCTGGCATGCTCTGTTTCGAAGTCACCGAAACCGCCGCCATCTCCAATCTCACCTCGGCGGAACATTTCATGCGCACCCTGCAGCGTTATGGCTGTGAATTCGCCCTGGACGATTTTGGCAGCGGCCTCTCCTCCTTCGGTTATCTGAAGCATCTGCCGGTAGAGTATCTGAAAATCGACGGCGCTTTCGTTCACGACATGCTTGAGAATGCGATCGACGAATCGATGGTGGAGGCGATCAATCGCATCGGCCACATCATGGGGCTGGAGACCATCGCTGAGTTTGTCGAAACCGGGGAGATTCTGCAGCGACTCGAGGCGATCGGGGTCGACTTTGTCCAGGGATATGGGGTTTGCCGGCCCTTCCCCATCAAGCGCCTGTTGGAAGCCACTCAGGCAGCCGAATAGTTCACTTTCAAGCTGCTAACCTGGCTGCTTAACAGGCCCTAGAGCGTAACCACCAGTCGTACTGCATCCAGGCGCAGGCGTGTTGACTGCAACTGTTGATGCAGCGCCATCCCCTGCTGTTGCAGCATCTCGATCTCTTCACCGCGCACCGAAGGGTTGTGTTTTTTCAATGCCTGCATGCGCTGAATCTCGGTTGTGTAGTATTTCATCATTTTTGCCGCTGACTGTTTCACCTGCTCATCCACCAGATTGGCCGCGGCCTCTTCCGCCGCCGCGATCAGCGAACGCAACTGTGACCGATAGCTGTTGATCACTGGCAGCAGGGCTTTGCGATCCAGCTCCTCGGCATGTTCGAGCAGTGTGTCGCAGTCTGCCAGATGGTCGAGTCGTCGGCCTTCGGCATCGATCAGGATGCGGTTTGAAGTGGTTGGCAGAAAGCGGCCTACCTGGAGCTTTCTGGGCGCCGGACACTCCACCACAAACAGGCACTCCAGCAGCAGCTGTGCTTTTTTGAGTTTCGGGTGTTTGCAGGCCATTGCCGTGCTGTTACCGGTCTGGATACTGACTACCTGATCCATGGCGTTACGCACCAGCGGGTGTTCCCAGGTAAGAAAGTGGCGCTCTTCATGGCTCAGGGCGTCACGCCGACTGTAGGTGGCAGTCAGACCGTCGGCGGGCAGACCGGGTAACGAACCGGCAATCACCTGCTCGCCGGGACGCAGGATCAGGCCCGCCTCTCCCAGCTCTTCCGTTTCGATGTTGTAACAGTCAAACAGCCGTTGGAGATAGTCTGGCAGCCGCTTCGAGTCGTCCTGTTCGGACAACTGCTCGACCAGCTGGCTGGCAATGGGTTGCCGGCAGGCGCCAAGCTCAAGCAGGTGGTCGCGCCCCTGCTGCAGGCGCAGCTGTATCTGCTGTTTCAACTCACGGGTGCGTTGAATCAGATCCGCCAGAGGGGCTGGCTCCGGCTTCTCTTCGATCAGTTGCCAGAGTTCGCCGCCGAGCTGCTCGCTGATCTGTTGAGCGCCGGGCACATGCTGACGAAAGGCGTCCAGGCCATCCCGGTACCAGTGCAGCATCACCGACTGGGGGCCAGGCTCCATGTAGGGCTGATGGATGGTGACGGTCTGTTGCTGACCGATCCGGTCGAGACGGCCGATGCGCTGTTCCAGCAGATCGGGATCCGCTGGCAGGTCGAACAGAATCAGGTGGTGGGCAAATTGAAAATTACGTCCTTCGCTGCCGATTTCCGAACAGATCAGCAGCCGGGCTCCTTGCGGGTCGGCAAACCAGGCGGCCGCCCGGTCCCGCTCCACAATCGTCATATCCTGATGGAAAACCCCGACGGAGATACCGGACAGGTTACGAACCGCCTGCTGCAGCTCCACAGCGCTCTGATCATGGCTGCAGATCAACAGGAACTTGTTGTCGGTCTGCTTGCGTAGCAGCTCGATCAGCCAGGATACCCTGGGGTCCAGCTGCCACCAGTCAGGGTGGCCCTGCTCGCTGTAGAGGCGTTCCGGGGTGAGTCGCAGGTTGGCCGATGGGATTCCGCTCTGCTGCAGTGCGACCCCGTACTCTTCGGGCATCGGCAGCGGGTAGGCGATCAGCTCTCTGGTTGGAAAACCGCTGATACGGGCGCGGGTATTGCGGAACAGTACCCGTCCGGTGCCATGTCGGTCGAGCAGGCTGTTGATCAGGCTCTCTCTCGCTTCGTTTCGTTCAGCCGGATCCCGGGTCGGATCGTTGAGCAGACCCAGCAGTGGCATGCTTTCGGACTCATCCAGTTTACTCAACAGCGCCTGAGTGGCTTTCTCGGGCAGTGGCTCCTCCCGCAACAGATGCTCCACGGCTTCCGCAACCGGCTGATAGTGCTGCTCTTCCTGGAGGAAGCTCTGTAGATCGTAGTAGCGATCCGGGTCGAGCAGGCGCAACCGGGCAAAATGGCCGGCCTGACCGAGCTGTTCCGGGGTGGCGGTCAACAGCAGTACCCCGGGTGTGCGCAATGAGAGTGCTTCGACCAGCAGATACTCTGCACTGGGATCCTCTTCCGACCAGGTCAGGTGGTGTGCCTCATCGACGATCAGCAGATCCCACTCCCCATCCAGTGCCTGGGTGAGACGGGCCGGGTTGTGGTGAAAAAGATTCAGACTGCAGAGCACCAGCTGTTCCGCATGGAACGGGTTGTCCGCCTGCCCCGAGTCCTGAATGGCCTGGCAGGTCTCTTCATCGAGAATGCGGAATTTCAGATTGAAGCGTCGCAACAGCTCAACCAGCCACTGATGGACCAGAGGGTCCGGCACCAGGATCAATACCCTGCTGGCCCGTCCGGTCAGCAGTTGCTGGTGGAGAATCAGGCAGGCCTCGATGGTTTTTCCCAGGCCCACTTCGTCAGCCAGCAGCACCCTGGGTACCGGTCGTCCAGCCACCTCATGGGCGATATAGAGCTGATGAGGGATCAGATCGATACGCGGGCCGACCAGGCCGAGCAGCGAGGATTGCTGCTGTTTACCCAGGTGGCTGAGGGTCTGCTGGCGCAGGTTGAACCAGTGGGGGGGGTCGATCTGACCGGTGAGCAGCCGCTGTTTGGGCTGATCGATGCGCAGGGTGTCACTCAACTCCAGCTCTTCAAGACGTACCTGACTGCCATCGGGTCGTTCACCCAGATAGGTGATCAGGCCGTCATTGAGCAGGGTCTGACGGATGCTCATCTGCCAGCCTTCACGACTCTCGATCTGGTCGCCGGCGGTAAACGCCACCCGGGTCAGAGGGGCCCCCTCAATGGCGTAGACCCGGCTCTCGTCGATGGCCGGGAAGTGGATGGTGACCCGGCGGCCTTCGCAGCCGGTAATTACCCCCAGACCGAGTTCCGATTCCGTGTCACTGATCCAGCGCTGACCCGGCAGAAAAGATGGCATAGTCATGGTCCTGCAAAAAAGGGGCTGATGATAATGGCTATCGGTATGCTTTAACACCCTGGTGTTAATGGTAACCCGGTTGTCAGGCCTCAGTTTGGTCTTCTCTGATATGATTGCCTCACCCTGAATAACGAGAATAGATGTTGTGGAAGCGATATTTGAAAAATTACTCTGGAACAGCCGGCTGATTGTCCTGGCCGCTGTGGTTGCCAGCCTGGCAGCAGCCGTTGCCATGTTCTATATGGCCTCTGTGGATGCCTTCTACATGATCAGCCATTTAGGTCACTACGCCTCGCCGGCCCTGACGGGCGAGGAGCGGGTGGCGCTGCGTTCAACCACGGTGACCCATGTGGTGGAGATTGTGGATGGCTATCTGTTGGCGACTGTGCTGTTGATCTTCTCATTGGGTCTGTATGAGCTGTTCATCAGCAAGATCGATCATGCCGAGGGTTCGGACAGCGCCTCAAACGTGTTGATGATCACCAGCCTGGATGACCTGAAGAGCCGCCTGGCCAAAGTGGTGATGATGATCCTGGTGGTACGTTATTTCGAATTCGCCCTCAGTATGGAGTTCACCACCCCGCTGGACCTGCTGCAGTTCGCTGGCGGAATCGCTCTGCTCGGGCTCGCCCTCTATCTGTCCCACATGGCGGATAAGAGTGGTCACTGAGCGATCTCTCAGCTGAGGCTCTGGCGATCATCGGGATCTCCCCCAAGCCGCCTGGCAGGGCTTCACGCTGTGGACTTGCCCAGGCAAAGTCCCCCGGGACCTATGTGTTGCTTTTGCATAATCCCAGGCGCCATCAGATCCAGGTGGGTCGTCTGGGGCTGTGCGATTTCATCCGCGGCTGGTATCTCTACGTCGGCAGCGCTTTCGGCCCCGGCGGGGTGGCTGCGCGCTGCGCTCACCACCGGCGGATCAGCCCGCGCCCCCGCTGGCATATCGACTATTTACGGGCGGTGACCAATCTGCGCCAGATCTGGTATAGCAATGATCCCAGGCAGCGGGAACATCAATGGGCAGCCCTGCTCGGCGAACCGCTCGGATTTGCCCAGCCGATGGGTGGATTCGGCTCATCTGACTGTGACTGCGGGAGTCACCTCTTTATTTCTGCGGTCAAACCCGATTGGAAGAGATTTGCGGTACTTGCTGGTGAACGTTTGAGCGATCAACAGGTGATTAATTGTGAAATTGTTTAATTGACAATTATCCTTTATAGGCAATTTACTTATGTTTAACGTATAATCCAGCATTTTTGTGGGAACGGACTCTGTGAAATCAACCCCGCAGCTGTATTTATCTAACCGAACTATTGAGGATAAACTCCTGATGAATAAGATGAAATCATATTTGCTGGCTACCAGCGCTTCTGTTCTTGCTCTTGGTGCTGTTGCGACTGCATCTGCCGATCCTGTTGCTCTGGCAACCCAGCGTGGCTGCATGGCATGCCACCAGATTGAAACCAAGGTTGTTGGTCCTGCCTACAAAGAAGTGGCTGCAAAGTACAAAGGCCAGGCTGATGCTGTAGCGGCACTCTCTGCCAAGGTCAAAGCCGGCGGTTCCGGTGTCTGGGGCCCAGTACCCATGCCACCTAACGCCCATGTCAGCGACGAAGACATCAAAGTCATCGTAGAGTGGGTCATGAGCCTCTGATTCGAGCTGCTTAACGGCCCTCCCGGCCGTTAAGAGAAAAAGCGCCTGGCAGATGCCGGCGCTTTTTTTTGCCTGTTGTTCGGTTCAATTGACCCCTCAGCTGGCCCCGATAGCAGGGTCATATGCCCTGAATGGGCCATTTGACACACTTTTTTTCAATTTTTCTTGTGGATTGATTGCGCGGGATTGCCTTTATAATCTCTTTAATGCCATGCTCCCGGGCCACGAGAATATAATCTTGTTGAATAATTCGGTGGTTGACCCTGTCAGCAATCTGGCTGTCAGCCTCCCTGATAAAAAACTGTGTTCACTGGAGAAAGAGATGAGCTTGCAACGTTTGCTTCCGATCCTTGGCTTTTGCCTGTTTTTCATGAGTCAGCAGCTGATGGCCGGTTCCGCCGTGATGGCTGACGATCCCTATGTCCGCGCTGTACCACCCGGCCAGCCGAATTCCGCCTCATTCATGACCCTGCATAACATGGGTAAAAAGGATCTTGCTCTGGTTAGCGCCAGCAGCAGTGCCGCTGAGGTTGTCGAGCTGCATACCCACACCATGGAAGATGGCATGATGCGGATGCGTAAAGTGGAAAAGATCGATCTGCCTGCCGACCAGAAAATCAGCCTGAAGCCGGGTGGCCTGCATGTCATGCTGATCGGCTTGAAGCAGAAACTTGTGCCGGGTGAGAAGATCGGCCTGACGCTCAACTTTGACGATGGATCGGAGCTCAAATTGGATGCCCCGGTGCGCAAGTTGCGTATGAAGATGAAGCATTCCGACCATGGCAGTCACAACCACTGAGCTGCAGTGGGTTGATCTGGTTAGAGTTTGTTGCGGGTTTAGATCCCAAAGTGAAGGTGAATTCAGCAGGGCCTATTGGATTCGTGTTAACAGGCCCTAGCCACGGCGTCAGCTGTCCGGGTGTGGCCATCTGGCCCAGGTCACCCTATGACGGCAGAGTCTCAATGGGGTCTGACCGGGGGTTGTTTGGATGAAACAGTCTCCCATGGAATCCCGCGCCGCTATGCAGCAGGCATTTGCTTCCGGTCTCGAACGTCTGCTTCAACAGCCTGGGCTCGGCAGCTATATCCTGGTACATGCCAATGCCAGTTTCGATGCTGAGATCTATCAATCCCTGAAAAGCCAGCTTGGTCGTCGCTTTGATCAACACGCAGAATATTGCCGCCTGACCCTGAGTGAGGGACGGGAGTTGGTCGGGGCTGCCGATGACAATCTGGTGTTTCTGAAATTGATGGCTATCGGGTTCGAGGGCGTGCATGCGGCTGAATTCCGCAATGAGGCGGATTGGGAGCTGCAGTTCAACCATATCCGCGCCTTTCGTCCCTCACGAATGACCAGTGAGCCTGCGCTCGGTATCAGCCGTCCTTTCGATCCCAACGGATTTCATTTCAATAAACCCTTTCTGCGCAGAGAGGCCTTCTGGAGAGGCGATCTGCACGGTGTGGAAGTGGAGCTTATGTATAACAAGTTCCCCTTTGTGCCGATGCACTGCCTGCTGGTTCCGGATCGCACCCGGCGCCTCCCCCAGCTGTTGACCCGCAAATACCACGACTATGTCTGGGAACTGGCTGAACGGTTGTGGAGCGGCCTGCCTGGTGTCGGTATCGCCTACAACAGTTTTGCCGCCTTTGCCTCGGTCAATCATCTTCACTTTCAGCTCTTCATCAGGCCCCAGCCGCTGCCGCTGATGGGCGATCACTGGCGGCACAATGGCGGAGAACGGGACTACCCGCTGAATTGCGAAATCTATGAATCTGCCGCTGAGGCTTGGCAGCGGATTGAGTCACTGCACCGCTCGGAGATCAGCTATAACCTGATCTACCAGCCCGGCCGGCTCTACTGCATACCCAGGAAACGTCAGGGGAGTTATCAGCACCAGCCCTGGACCAGAGGATTTGCCTGGTATGAGCTGGCCGGGGGGTTCACGACCTTCAGTCGGTCTGATTTCGATACCCTGGACGCCGATGCAATCATCCATGAGCTTGTCAAGCTGCGGCCGTAATCTGTCGGTTCAGGTCAGCCAGTGGACCAGATAGTAGAGACGAAACCCCTCGGATGAGCGGGATGGGCCGTTGACCTGTGCCGCGTGGAGGTTCTGCTGTTCACCGGCCTTCTGGATCGCCTCTTCCGCCGATGAGGCGAGGGTGACGCAATTCTCCGGAAAACGGTCCCGGCGTCGGCTGGGGGTGTAGATGACCGCATAACTGGTGCGCACGATCGAGTGGTCCGGATCTTTCTGCATCTTGATGGGCCTGAGCGGATAGGAACCTGGAGTTTATCGGTAACCCGCTGTGCAGACAAACTGACCCACCGTTGGGTGATCGGAGAGGTTGATGGTGGCAATCCCGGATTGGCGGGATGGTCATGTTCTGGAACCCTGGGCATGGCTGGTGATCGAAGGCTGATGTGTGGCATGCCTTGCGGGAGGATGTTCCTCTCCGGTATGTTACAGACCAGGCGGGTTTTAGGCGTCGACCGGCCGCAGCTGAGGCGATGGATTTTGACCTTTATTAGGAAATTCTGGTATAGTTCCGCAGCTTTTTTAGGGTCTTTGGGTGGGCAGACAATGCTCTGGCTGTCACCGGAAGATCCGGGATTTTTAACATATCCAGCATAATTCAGAGCAGGATTGATTATGAATAAATGGCTCGTAACCGCAACCCTAGCCCTCTCTTTCACTGTCGGCCTGGCACAGGCTGCCGGCAATGCAGAAGATGGTAAAAACAAATCCGCTGTCTGCGCCGGTTGTCATGGCGCTGAAGGCAATAGCCCTCTCAATCCGGTCTGGCCAAAGATTGCCGGACAGCATCCAGCGTATATCGAGAAGCAGATCAAGGATTTCAAAGCGAACAAGCGCAGTGATCCGATGATGTCACCAATGGCTGCTCCTCTGAGCGACCAGGATATCGCCGATCTTGCTGCCTACTACTCCAGTCAGACCATCAAGACCGGTGTGGCTGCCGCAGACAAGGTTGAAGCGGGTGAGCGTCTCTACCGGGCCGGAAACGCCGATACCGGTGTGGCCGCCTGCATGGCCTGTCACGGACCATCCGGTGCGGGTAACCCCCAGGCTAACTTCCCGGCCATCGCCGGTCAGCACGCCACCTATGTGGAAAAGGCACTGAAGGATTTTCGTGCCGGCACCCGGACCAATGACGCCAGCAAGATGATGCAGGGTGTGGTCGAGAGAATGACCGATGAAGAGATGGCCGAGGTGGCCCAGTACATACAGGGGCTCAGTCGTTAAGCAGCCCGGCTGTTCCGATCGAAAAAGGCGGTACCAGGCGTACCGCCTTTTTTTTTCGGGAAATCATCAAGCTGGTGAGGGTGTCCTACCCGGCTGGTCCGGACGGTCGTGGGCCCGGGGTCTGGAAACAGTTGCCGGGTCACACTATTATTCCGAGATTGAACCTGGTTCCTGAACAGTTTTTGCTTTTTGTCTAAAGTGACGGTTGTAACTTAAGTTTTTTTGTCTTTATCCGCCATACAAAGTGATATCAGAAAAGAAAAAAGCGTCGCAGAACGAATGAATAAGCAAATCATAGAGAATCAAGCCACGCTGGATGATAACCACCGGTTGCGCCTGCTCAGTTACAACATTCAGGCCGGTGCAGACACCCGTCGTTACCGGGAGTATGTCACCCGCGGCTGGAAACAGGTTCTTCCCCACAAAGACAAACGACACAATCTGAATCGTATCTCCCATCTGTTGAAGGACTTCGACGTGGTGGGGCTTCAGGAGGTCGACTCAGGCAGCTTTCGCAGCGGTTTCATCGATCAGACCGCCTATCTCGCGGAGTTGGCAGGATTTCCCTACTGGTATCGCCAGGTCAACCGTAAACTGGGTAAGCTGGCGCAGTACAGCAACGGGGTGCTGAGCCGGGTACAACCGAGCATGATTGCCGAACATCGGCTGCCTGGTCTGCCAGGCCGGGGAGCGGTGCTGATGGAGTTTCAGACCACTGAGAAACCCCTGGGAATCTGCATGATGCATCTTGCCCTGGGCCGGCGTGCCAGACTGCGTCAGTTCTCCTACATCAGCGAGCTGGTCTCCCACTACTCCCATCTGGTTCTGATGGGGGATTTCAATTGTGGTTGCAGCTCCACAGAGTTCCAGTATCTGATGGAGAATACCAATCTGCAGGGCAGTACCTGTGACATGATGACCTTCCCCAGCTGGCGCCCCAGCAAGAAGCTGGACCATATTCTGGCCTCACCCAGTTTGAGAGTGTCAAAATCGGAGGTCCTCAACTATGCCCACTCTGATCACCTGCCGATCAGTCTGGAGATTGAGTTGCCTGAAAATGTGGTTTTGCCAGCTGCCGCCTGATAGTCCGGCTACCGATCCGAGACGGGACCTATGAACGATACCGACTGGAAAAAACGTTACGATGATCTGCTGCGTCAATCCGAATCTGAAGACGAGGCTAACAAGGCTCTGGAGGAGCTGCTGACGAGGACCGTCATCCGTTTGACCATTGCCGCCAGTGGCCTGGATAGCCGGCTTGAGCCCCACCTGAAGTCGGTACGCGATGCGGTCCGTGGTGGGGGTGGTTCGATCTCCCAGGATAAACTGAATGAGATCACCGAGGGACTGCTCCATTTTGCCGAACAGCAGGATAGTGCGGCTGCGGATGAGGGTGATCTCTATCAAAAGCTGCTCAGCCCGTTCAAACTCTCCAAGAAGGCCCTGGCCGAAACCACAGATCTGCTTGAACAGCTGGTAAGTGATCCATCGGAGATGGAGGAGAAAGCCTTCGCCCGGCTGGTTCGTCTGCTGGGGCAGGGTAACGAGGCCGCCGGTGAAAAAAAAACCTCGGGCCTGTTCGGACGGCTGCTGGGGCATAGCGAAGAGTCGGGACCCAAACCGAATCAGATCCTGCTGAATCTGCTTGAACAGGCCTCCTGGCCCGGTCATTGGGGTGAACCGATCAGCAGTTTCAAGCATCGTCTTCTGAAGGACGCGGCGGCGGATGCCTGGGTCGGTGTATTGGATGACCTGCTCGATTTGTCGGCCAAGTCGTTTGGTGAGATCCAGTCGGAGATACAGGAGGCCGAGGATTTTCTTGAAGAGCTGACCCAGCGCCTGCAGGACCTGGGTCTGCATCTGCAGACGGCCCATGAAGGTCGGGATAAGATCGCACAGCATGGGCGCACCCTGAGTGAACAGGTACACGGTCAGGTTGGGGATATTGGTACTCACGTTGCCCAGGCCACCGATCTGCAGCAGTTGAAAGATGCGGTCAGTCAGCGGATCACTCTGATACAACAGAGTATCGACACCTATCTGGAAGAGGAGCAAAGTTTTCATCAGCAGGCCGAGGAAGGGGAGCAGGCACTACGCGAACGCCTCACCCAGCTGGAAAAGGAGTCCACCGAACTGCGATCCCGCATGGTTGAGGCGCACCACATGGCTTTGTTGGATGCTGTCACCGGCCTGCCCAACCGGCTGGCCTACGAAGAGCGGATCGAGCAGGAGGTGGCCCGCTGGAAGCGCTTTGACAGTCCACTGACCATGTTGGTCTGGGATGTGGATGATTTCAAGAAGATCAATGATCGCTATGGACACCAGGCCGGTGACAAGGCGCTCAGGGTGATCGCTCAGAGTCTCAGAGCCCGCTTACGGGAAACCGATTTCATCGCCCGCTTCGGTGGCGAAGAGTTTGTCTGTCTGCTCTGCGGGGCCGAGGGCGAGGAGGCGCTGAGTGTCGCTGAAGAGATGCGTCAATCGGTCGAGAGTAATGGTTTCCATTCCCACGGTAAGCCGGTCGTCGTCACCATCTCCTGTGGACTGACAAGCTTCACTAAGGGGGATGGGGTTGACCAGGTGTTCTCGCGGGCCGACAAGGCCCTCTACCAGGCAAAGCGCAAAGGCAAGAATCGCTGCGAACTGGTCTGACCTCCGGCCCGTTTATTAAAAGTCCGCAAATCAATGCGAATAGACGCACATGTTGTGGATTATCCCGGCAGTAGTAACTGAATCATCATATTCTGATGGGATGCTGCAAGACGTAATGTCCTGGTGGGGCATGGCCCCACCCTACCTTAAAATTCGGGACCTAGGGTGGGGCCATGCCCCACCAAATGCTGCTTAAGTCAGCGCCACTCCAATCTGGGCAGGATAGGGTGTAATTCAGCCACACAGCACCATTTGTGTGATTTGCCGACTTAACCAGAGGATCAGTCTGCTCGCACCGCAATGCCAATCAATCCTGTTGATAGAAATGGTGCCATGGTGCGCCGTTACTGGCCTGTTGCAGGAACTCGAGCAGGCGTGGCGAGGGGATCGCCTCCTGAGGGAAGATATTCTCGATCTTAAGTAGAAACCGGCCAAACCCCGCACTCTGTTTAAAGTCATAGCTGGCCGGGTCCTGCCGGTGTCCGCAGTGGGGGCATTCAGCCAGTTGTTGAGGCTCGCTCTGCCAGTCGCTGATGCGCTTTCGGCAGGCCTTACAGCGGGGTGGGAGACTGTTTTTACCGGTCAGCAGTATCGGTTCCGAATGAGGGCCATCCACCCGCAGATGGCAAAAGGGTTCTCCGCTCTGATCCGGTTCAAGTCGGATGAAGGGTGAGCAGCCCATGAAGGTAATCAGCTGCATGAACGCCTCACCCAGCAGATAGCCTTGCTCCGCTTCGAGGGGTGAAGTGATCAGGCCGATATCCCTCAATGCATCAAACAGGCTGGCAGGATCTTCCGGCACAAGATAGGGGTCCTGGGGTGTCAGCACCAGCCGCCCGGTATGCAGTCGCTGGCTCACTGCTCTTTGGGGCCGGGAAGTTGCGGGCTCTGGGGCCGGAACAGGGGTACTGCGGTAATACTGTTTTTCGGTGATCCATCCACCAGTTTATCGCTGTAGGTCATATACACCAGGGTGTTGCGCTTGGCATCGTAGAAGCGTACCACCTGCATGGTCTTGAACAGAATCGATGTGCGCTGTTTAAAGACCTCCTCCCCATCCCTCGACTGATTCAGAATGTCACCGGGAAGGTTCACCAATCCGGTCTGTCGGCAGGCGATCGAGGCATCGGAAGTGTCCTCGGCAATTCCCATGGCACCGCCCATGCCGCCGGTCTTGGCCCGACTCAAATAACAGGTGACGCCTGGAACCGCCGGGTCGTCAAAGGCTTCGATGACCACCTTGTCATTCGGGCCGAGCATGCGGAATTTGGTGCTGACCTCGCCCAGCTGTTCTGCCTGCAGTGGATTCAGACAGAATAGGATCAATCCTAGAGTCCATAGAAATTTCGAGTTCATGGTGCTGTTACTGATGAATTGACTGCTAGCCGATGCTTTTCAACCGCAGCCGTTCTGTTATTCGGTTGCCGATATGATACGCATTTTTCAACAGACTGTTTGGAGGTTTTTATTATCCGCTGCGCAAATAGACGCAAACACTGTTTATCTATTTGGGGACTTTATGGCTGACAGGCCGCTGGTAATGGCAGGGTTTCAGCTTGATGAACTTTGGCAGGGAAGTGGTTTGAAAAAAGTGACGTGCCTACCGGGATCATAGGATAGGCACGTGATAGATACCCCATCAAATCGTGATCTTAGTGAGTTTTTATCCCCCTTACAGGCAGCTGCGCCCTACCGGTCTGCTGAGTCCGGCATAGCGGCAGGCCATCTTGGCGCCACCCGGAAACAGGCCTTCGATATAACGCTTGTTCCAGCGGCAATCATCTTTATCCTTGCACAGATTTCTGGCCAGGATAGGCATTTCAGGAGCAATGCCATACTCTGCATAGAAGCGATGCAGAAAATCGATCAGCAACCAGTGTTCTTCTGTCAGGGTTACGCCATCGGCATCTGCGAGTGCCTCTGCAACGGCCGGGGTCCAATCATCAAGCGTTTGCAGATAGCCTTCATCATCGATTGCGATCAGACGTCCTTCCACTTCAATAGGACGGGTAGCTCTCAGATTTTCAGGAGAGGTGCGGGACGCTGAGTGTTCTAACCTCATAGTGGATCTCCTTTGGTGAATGCAGGTAGTTTTAATCTGTTTTAACCAGAATCCGTGATTTGGTGACGGTCGCAAAGCGTAAGCTATTGGTTTTCCAGTGGAATAAGCGAACCTTAGCTTCGCCCATGAGTCGAGCGGGCTTGATACTAACCGCCGGGGAAGCAATAGCTTGCGGTCTGTGCCGTCATAAACCCATGGATTCGGGTTTTTAGGTACTGCTTACTAAACAATAGCAGCAGATAATTCATGGTTTCGCATATCGGTTGATCTGGATCAACTCTTTTATACTTAAGAGATATTGAATATAGTCATATTTTATTAACTTCTACCGATCAATTTGGGTAAATTATTTGGCCCTGGAGTCATTGATGAGAGAGTTTTCATGAGCGTCGATGAATTGGATACCAGGCTGCTGGGCCATTTGAGTCAATTGTATGGGGAGCAGCAGGCTGCGACGCTGTTGCCAAAAGTGCATGAGTTGATCGGTCGGCATATCGAGGTGCGGCAGGGCAAGCGCCTCGAAATACCCCGTTGGGATGAGAAGGACAGTGTGCTGATCTGCTATGGGGACAGTATTCAGTATCCGGGGATGACCCCGCTGGCCTCCCTGAAACAGTTTTTGGACAAACGCCTGAATGGTGTCTTCAGCATGGTGCATCTCCTGCCCTTCTTCCCCTACAGTTCAGACGACGGTTTTTCGGTCTCCGACTTCCGTGCCGTCAATCCCCAGCTCGGGGATTGGCAGGATATTCGAGAGCTGGGTGAGAACTTCTCCCTGCTGTTCGACCTGGTGCTCAACCACATGTCCCGGGAGCACCTCTGGTTCGTCAACTTTGTGCATGACGAGGAACCCGGGCGCGACTATGTGATCCAGGTGTCGCCGGATGAGAATCTCTCCATGGTGGTGCGGCCTCGCAGTACCCCCCTGTTGAGCCGGGTTCGTACGCCCCGTGGAATGCTCGATGTGTGGGCGACATTCAGCAATGATCAGATCGACCTCAACTACGCCAATCCGCAAGTGCTGCTCGAGTTCATCGATATCCTGCTCGACTATATCCGGCGTGGCGCACGGGCAGTGCGACTGGATGCCGTTGCCTTTCTGTGGAAGGAGATCGGTAGCAGCTGTATCCATCTGCCGCAGACCCATGAAGTGATCAAACTCTTCAGGACACTGCTTGATGTGCTTGAACCCGGGGCGATTCTGTTGACGGAGACCAATGTCCCCCATCAGGAGAATATCAGCTACTTCGATCAGGGCGATGAGGCCAACATGGTCTATCAGTTCAGTCTGCCGCCGCTGATCCTGCACGCCATCATGTGTCAGACCACCGAGTTCCTGGTGCCCTGGGCCCGCTCTCTGGAGCAGGAGACGCTGCCTGAAGGGTGTACTTATCTGAATTTCACCGCCTCCCACGATGGGGTGGGACTGCGACCGCTTGAGGGTCTGGTGCCGGATGAAGATCTGGATGAGTTGCTCGATATGATGCGCAGACGGGGCGGCTATGTCTCGATGCGTGCCACTACCGAGGGGCGGGACCGGCCCTATGAATTGAATATCAGCTATTTCGATGCCTTTGCGGCCGAGGATGATGATGTGGATCCCTGGCACATCGCCCGCTACATGCTCTCCCAGACGCTGCCGCTCTCGTTTCGGGGTATACCGGCGGTCTACATCAACGCTCTGGGAGCAACGCCGAATGATCCATTGGGGGTGGAACGTACTGGCATGACCCGCAGTATCAATCGGCGCAAGTGGGACGGTGCCGAGCTCGAACGGTTGATCGATCTGCCGTTGACCGATGCGGGGCAGGTATTCCCAGAATACATTCGTCGGCTGCGCATCCGCAGTGGGATCAAGGCGTTTCATCCCGATGCGCCACAGCGGGTGTTGGATATGCCGGACGGGGTTCTCGGTCTGGAGCGGATCAGTCTGGATGGGGAACAGCGGGTCTACGCCATCCATAACATGACCGGTGATTTGAGATCGGTGGATATATCCGCACTGGGCGGAACGAACCATCGCTGGTTCGATGCCCTGCATCAGGTGGTGCCGGACATGGATGGTGACGAGGTGCGATTTCGACCCTATCAGACCGTCTGGCTGATGGCCAAGGGGTGATAATCACCGCCTCTCTAGGGGCTGTTGGGTTCGTGTTAACAGGCCTTGGTCTTTTAGCGGTGACATTGTGGCGTTATCAGCCTTACCCTTAAACGGTTCTATTTGCGACGTAACCTTTTTCAACGGTTATCCTCAGCCACGGCCTGGGAGAGCCGGTCGGTGAAGTCGGGCATTGCTGAGAGTACCCGCTTCCAGTTGGGGATGAACGGGGCCTCCAGCGGGTTGTCGAGAAACGCCTGGCCCGCTTCGACGATGCTCTGCTGAAACACCTCGATCGCTTCCTCTTCCGCATGGCGGTTGAAGGCCAGGGCATTGATCTTCGCATCGTGGTAGTACATCTCCACCATATCCAGAGCTTTACGCAGATAGGCGGCCTTCAGGCTGCGAAAGAAGGCCTGGTTCATCTGAATGCCTTCGGTGGCGAGTTTGCGGTAGAAGGATTTGGCGATGTCCCGGCTCATCTTCGCCAGTCCGCCGGTGCGATCCTCGGCGGAGAGATCCTGATGCTTGTGGTCGTATTGGTCGGCGATATCGACCTGGCAGATCTGATGGTGGGAGATATTGCGGTAGACCTCCGATAACAGGCCCACTTCCAATCCCCAGTCGCTGGGTATTCGAACCTGGGAGGCGAGATCCCGACTCATGGCGAACTCACCTGAAAGTGGATAACGAAAACTGTCCATATACTCCAGATAGTCGAGTGGACCGACCATCAGTCTCAGAGCCCTTAACATCGGTGTGACAAACAGGCGGGTGACCCGTCCACTGAGTTTGTTCTCATTGACCCGGGCGTAGTAGCCCTTGGCATATTCAAAACTGAAGTTGGGGTGGGCCAGGGGATAGAGCAGTCGGGCCGGCAGCTCCCTCGAGTAGGTGACGATATCGCAATCATGCAGTCCAATCGCCTGCAGCTCTTCGATTGCCAGGGCATAGCCCATGCAGAACCAGACATTGCGTCCCTTGCCCGGCTCTGGCGGGGAGAGATCCCGCTCCTGAAGTTCTGCATCCAGGCTTCTCAATCTTGGTCCATCCTGCCACAGCAGGTGGGTACTTTGGGGTAGCCGGGCAAAAAAATCCTGGGCCTGTTTGAATTCACTTTCAGTGGCCCGGTCAAGTCCGATGATGATGTGGGAGATGTAGCTGGCATGCTGCAGCTCATCGATGATATGGCTGAGAGCGGGGCCGGTGAGTTCCGAATAGAGACTGGGAAGAATCAGTCCGATCGGCTTCTTACTGGCAAAGCTGGAGAGCTCCTGCTCCATCTCTTCGAGGGGGCGCTCAGTGAGTTTGTGTAGCGTTGTGATATCCCCATGCTGGAAAAAGTCGGCCATTATCGCTCCTCAAATTGTTGTATCAGGTCCAGAAGCGCCTGGTTCCATCCGGCGGGTCCAGGTTCTTCGGTCACTTTGGTATCGGGTCGTTCCGGCAGCGTCATATGGCTGCCATCATGCTTGCGCACAATGATTGGGGTGTCTGCCACCAATAACATTGCTCGATCGTTATCACTGTCCCCCAAGGCGATGGTTCGGTTGATCTGCTTACCCCTGCTGCGCAGATGGTTGACGATATGGGTGACTGCCTGGCCTTTGTCGGTATCGCTCAACAGATGCAGAAAACGTCCACCCTGCAGAAGTTTCATGCCGGCAGATTCAGCCTTGCGTTGAAAGCGTTTCAGGCTCTCCCGGTCGCCGCGCCAGAGCAGAGGTTCCGTTGCCAGTCGTTGTCGAGCCAGTTGCGCAGAGTCTCGATCCAGGCCGGTTTCATCCATCACCTGCTGGTCGCTCATGTCACCGAAACCGATGAAGTCAAAGTCAGGGTCGGTGCGGCATTCGACTAAAAAGTCGCGCTTCATCAGATAGCCGGGGGGGGCAATCTGGGGTTCCTCATTCGGGTAGATGATGACGCTACCGTTCTCCGCCACCATCGGTCCATCCAGCTCAAGTTGCGCTTTATAGACGTTCAACTCCGCATGGGTTTTGCTTGAGACCGGGATCACCGGGATCCGGTTCTCTTTCAGTAACCTGAGGGCAGGCAGCGCCGGACTGAAGTCGTAGCTGTGGTGATCGAGCAGGGTACCGTCGAGATCGGTGAAGACCAGCCATCCGTCGATTGGACTCTGTGCTCTTTTATGGCCTGATATGGGTATGATCGACACTTGATATTCCAGCTCTATTGGTCTGATGGCTCAGCATAGCGCTGCAGGGTCAAAACAGAATGACCTGAGACAGGTCGTATCATGATTTTGCAAGTTGAATTTCCGTTCATGGCGTGGGCAACGGCGGTTGTCGATGTTCGGGATTTGATCTGCCTCTCCTGAAAAGGTCTGTTTTCTTCATGGCACCAAAGAACTGGCATGCTCTGTAAACGTTGCATTTCAAGAGCAGGTTCTGTGCCAAATCCAGGCTGCTGGCAAGGTTGAAGCGCTCTGCAGGCTGGGCATCCGGTTCGGTTTACCAGGACCAATCGGGTCAGGATTGACAGCATCGGCGGAGTTTGAGGTAGAGAGTGGATCTCACGCTTGGATCCAGCGACACCTGGTCGGGCTGATTTTCTCTCAGCGGCAGGTAATGCTCCAAAATGGTGCGTGTTGCTGGTCGTCTAACCTTTGCTGCGTCATGATAGGGCTGACAGAAAACAGCTTCGTCTGTTGTTCCGGCTGGTCACTGCCCTGTTTGCCCCATCGCCCGCTAGGCTTGCGATTGTGACGGATTGTTGGCCCGGTTGGCGTTGTCACCCAGTGGCAGGTCGGAGATATCCATGGCATGGGCCAGGTAGTGTCCCTGCACATAATCCACACCAATCTGGTGCAGAAAACTGAGTATCTCAGCATCCTCCACATACTCAGCCACCGTCATCTTACCCAGCGAATGGGCGATATCGTTGATCGACTGGACGATGGCCCTGTCCCCTGTATCCGCGGCAACGCCCCTGACAAACAGGCCGTCGATCTTGACGTAATCCACCGGTAGATTCTTTAAATGGGAGAAGGAGGAGAAGCCGCTGCCGAAATCGTCCAGCGCAAAGCGACAGCCCAGAGCGCTGAGTCTGGTAATCAGCTGATTGGCGGAGATGAGATTGGAGACGGCTGAGGTCTCGGTAATCTCAAGAATCATTTTACTGGGGTCGATCCCCAGGGAGATCACCAGCTCCTCTATGGTCTCGATCAGCGCCATATTGGTGATTGTCTGTCCCGACAGATTGATGGTGAATGTGCCGGTATATCCGTGCTGCTGCAACTGGGCGAGTTGTCTGAGGGCGGCGTTCACGACCCAACCATCGATCTTGTCCATCATGTTGAAGCGTTCTGCGGTTGGCAGAAAGGCGCCGGGAAGCACCATGCCCCAGGAGGGATCATCCAAGCGCAGTAATGCCTCGTTGATCATCGATGACTCAGGCACCATGGGAAGCAGTTGCTTGTAGATCGGCCCGTCACTGCCGGACATCAGTGAGGTCGGGATATATTCGACCGGAATAATCGGCTGGTAGTGGAGGATCAGGTGGCCTGACTCCAGCGCCTTGTGCAGCCGCGACGACCAGCCAAGATCTTTGTCCATCGCCTGTTTGTTATCGTTCTCCTGGACGAACAGGTGAGTGCGATTGCGCCCCTCGCCTTTCGCGATATGACAGGCGATATCCGCATTCGCTAACACTTCGCTGGAAGATACCGACGCTTTGTCGATCAGGGCAATACCGATGGTACCGTTGATCTTGTACTGATTGTCCTTATAGACAAACATGTAGTGGTCGAGCATTTCACGATAGTCTTCAGCGACGTGCACAACGCTCTTCTTGGTAACGTTCCTCAGAATCACCGCGAACTCGTCGCCACCCAGGCGGGCGAGCAAGTCCGATTTACGCAGACGCTGGTTCATCTGCTGAGCGATCTCCACCAGCAGACGGTCTCCTGCAGCATGCCCTGCCGTGTCGTTGATGTACTTAAATCGGTCGAGATCGAGGTAGAGCAGCGCACTGATCTCATTGCTGCGCTTCAGCCGATCAACCTCCAGGTTCAACTGCTCTTCGAAATAGCGCCGGTTGTGCAGCTTGGTCAATGCGTCATGGCCTGCCTGCCAACGTAGCTCTGCTTCAAGCAGTTTGTGCTCAGAGATGTCACGAAATGCGACAACCGAACCCTCTCGCTTATCCTCAATGGTGAGTGGGTAGACAGTGCACTCCACCGGGATGGGCTTGCCCGATCTGTGCCAGAAGATGGTCTCCCTGGCCTGGACCTTGTCGCCATTGGCATAGCTCTCCTGCAGAAAGCAGGCTTGCTGTAAAACGTGATTGCCCTCACCATCGGCGAAGTGGAAGAGTTGATGTGCCGACTTTCCGATCAATCGCGCATCGGAGTCATAGCCCAATATCTGGCGACAGGCTGGATTGACGAATGAGATATGGCCATTGGGATCGACCCCGTAGACACCATCCCCCACCGACCTGAGAATCCCACCAAGCCTTTTGCGCTCCTTCTCAATCGCCTGATGGGCTCGAATGTGGCGACTCATCGCATCGATACGGGTAAGAAAAAGGTCATCACTTTCGTTCTTGAACATACACTCGACGGCACCGGCTTCAAGGGATTCCTTGATCGCCTTGTCGAGGTAGGAGCCGGTAATGATGGCAGAGGTTATTGATGCGGTGGTCTCGTTTTCACGCAGTTTCTGACACAACACGTCGCCAGTGGCATCCGGCATGAAGTAATCGATGATGGCAATGTCGTAGGGCGAGGCCAGGGCCTTTTCAAAGCCTTCGCCAACATTGCCGGCAACCTCAGTCGCATAGCCATTGGCATTCAAGAGGCGCTTATACTTAACCCTGACAGTTCTGGAGTCATCAACAAACAATACCCGTATCGGTTGTACCGATGCCAGGTTCTCGGCCTGGTTTGCCGTCCTCTTACTGGTATCTGCCAACATTTGCGAAAGCAGATTGGTGCTCCGTTTGTAGTCTGCCCAAAACAGGAATGCCGTGTTGGGTCTTGTTTTGGACCAGTCGGCAACCGCATCATTTTCTTCATGGGCAAACACCAAAATCACCTGTGAGGCATAAGCCTGCCGCTCCAGCATCTTGCAGAACGAAGCGGTCTCGATTGTGGTATCGGCGGGCCAGCCCAGCATAACCGCATCATAGTTCACGCCATCATCGGCGCTGGAGCGAATACGTGGAATCGCGGATTTATGGTCGCTATCGATCTCGACCTCATAACCCGCCTTGATCAAGAGATTTCTCTGGATATGACGGATGGTTGGGGAGTGCTCAATCAGTAAAACTCTCGGCAAAACCGCTACCTCGAAGACCATCAATCAGTCAATAACCATAATTATTGTAGTGTTATCGGGAGGGTGGGCTGTAACTTTAAACATTTTGGAAATTCAGTAACATATAGGACTTTTGTTCTTTATTTGGGGGTGTGGGAATCGCTAAAAGAGCCCTCATGGCAGGAGGGTATGGATTCAGTTAAATAACAAGAAGCATCCTGCAGAAGGGCAGGTGTCGCTCTTCGGATAGCCTCGGTGGTCGAGTCGGAACCTGCTGAGGATTGGCGATAGTCATCCGGCTAGGCTGCCCATTGGTCGTTCGACGCCAGCCAAACTATGACCAGAATCTCAGCTGGGCCAGATATTAAAAGTAGGGTGACTGGATCCATCTGCACTCTGGTGTGCATTTATTGCACAACTGATAAAGCGTATCGTTCGCTCCCAGAGGGGAAGTCGATCCAAGATACTTGATCAACCGGGCTGAACCGGAACGGTTTCTTTCTATGGATAATGGTGTAGTATCTGCAACCTAGGATAGGTTCATAAAAATGTAATAAATATCCCTATCCCCGATTTTCCGATCCTGGGCTTTCGTCGAATCAGAAATAGTCGATACAGTCCGGCGAATCATCCTCAGCAGTCGTTAGTGAGGATATAAAAAATTTCACGTAGGGCAGTCGCCATATCGGCAATAAAACAACTCAGCACTAAAAAACCATAACAGCTGAATTCAATTGATACTGTGGAGAATCACACGATGAATCAAATGAAACAGAAGCTGCCAGGGATTGCTCTATTCGGTGCCTGCATGATGCTGCCAGCTACCGCATCCGCCTACAATTTCAGTGATGTTTTCGGTGGTGACGTGGATGTCAGCATTGGTGGCTACGCAAAATTGAGTGCCATGTGGACCGATACCGACAGCGGAACCATCGCTGGTGGAGCCGGTGGTGCAGGCAGGACTTTCTATCTGCCCTCTTCCATCCCGACGGGTGGTGATGACGGTGATGCGGTTTATGACATGACTGCGCGGGAGTCCCGCATCAATTTCAAGGCCAAGACAAAGGCTGGTGATCATACGCTTGGCGTGGTGATGGAGATGGATTTCTTGACCACCGGTTTCGGTAATGAGGCGGTGAGTAACAGTTACTCACCTCGCTTGAGACACTACCTCTTCACCTTCGACAACTGGTTGTTCGGCCAAACCTGGTCGACCTTCATGGATACCGGCGCGCTGCCCGATGCCTTGGACTTTCTGGGGGCACCGGAAGGTACGGTATTTGTCCGACAGCCGATGATTCGCTATAGCCTGGGCAATGTCCAACTGGCTCTGGAGAATCCGGAAACTTTTACCGATGCCGGCATCAGTGACGATAATGCTCTGCCTGATCTGGCGGCCAACTACAGTATGAAAATGGGCTGGGGACACCTGCGGGTCAACGGTCTGTTGCGTCAACTGAAAGTTGAGGATGGTGGCTCGGAAGAGACCACCACCGGCTGGGGTCTTGGCGTCAGCGGCAAGATCAAAATCCTCGATACGGATGATATCCGCTTTGCGGTCAACTACGGCGACGGCATGGGCCGCTACACCAGTCTGGGTGTGGTCAGGGATGCGGTGGTCGATCCGGGTGATGGCAGTCTCGAGGCGGTGGAATCTCTCGCCGGCTTTGTCGCCTATCGGCATATGTGGAACAGCAAGTGGCGTTCGAATGTGATTCTAAGTCTGGTTGAGGTGGATAACCCTTCTTCCGCTCCGGGCAGTCTCAATGAGAGCGCCAACAGCATCCAGGTCAACCTGATGTACAACCCGATCAAACCGGTTACCCTCGGTGTCATGTATCTGCATGGCCAGCTGGAGAAAGAGAGTGGTGACGAGGGTGAGTTGGACCGGCTGCAATTTGCCGCCAAATACGCCTTCTGATCAGAAACTTCCCACAATTGACAGACCTTGCAGCGGACGCTGCAAGGTCTGTTTTTATGTAATGGGTCAGTTGAGTTTCAATCGGCCCTGACAGGAGATGATGTGATGGCGAAGTTTTATGCAAAGCTGTCGATCAGTGGAGTGCTGCTGGTCTGGCTGAGTCTGAGCGGCTGCTCCGTACAGGCGGCACGAATTACCATTCCTGACAGTTTCGAGTTTCTGGCTCTGGATGGTCAGGCAGTGAGCGGTTCGCTGCTCTCTCATCAAGCGCAGCTCGAACTGCCGGAAGGGGAGCGTGAAATCACCCTTCGATACAAGGATGTGATCATCGATCCGGATCTGGGTTACGAAGCGGTCATCAATTCAAGGCCCTTTGTGATCAGCCTGAATGCCAAATCCGGTGTCCACTATCGACTGGTCCCGGAGCCTGCAGCGTTTAAGAATAAACAGGCGTTTGCAAAAAATCCCCAGGTTACGATCAGCAGTGAGCTGGAGCCCTTGCCTAAGCCTGTTGAGGCTGCTGGGGTGAATGCGAAACCCCGAAAGGAGCCGCTGGCCCTCACGAAGATTGTGCAAGCGGACGAGTTGCCTGAGGATGCAGGGAAGCAGTTACGCTACTGGTGGCTCAAAGCGGATCAGGATACCCGTCAATCCTTCATGAGCTGGATCGTCAGCCAATAGGGCCTGCAACAGGCCCCGTCGGCAATGACGTTTTAAGCGTTGAGCTGGGTCTGTTCGATGAAGAAGTCGTAACAGAGGTCACGAATCTCTTTATCCGAACGGCACTTCATGGCAGCGCGGGGGTGATGGTTGAGGTGGCCGCTGATACCGTAGATATCGTTGAAACCCCATTCGATCTCTTCACGCAGTGGTACGAATTGTTCCTGGATCGCCTTGTAGATGGGACGAACATCGAACTTGGGGTTTTTCAGGAAGTTGAGTAGCAGCTCCAGATTGCAGTTGCCGGCACCCCGGCCGATGCCGTTGATGGTGGCGTCGAGCAGGTTGACGCCGTCGATGATCGCCTGCTGGGTATTGGCAAAGGCAAGCTGCTGATTGTTGTGCGCATGGAAGCCCAGCTCCTTGCTCGGTGCATACTTCTTGTAGAGCTCCAGATAGTCGGTAACCTGCTCCGAGTAGAAGGCGCCATAGCTGTCCACCAGGTAGAGGTAATCGAGCTCCGCAGTCTCTTCAACCTGATTCAGGGCCTCGATCAGATCGGTGCGGATGGCGGCGGAGCAGGCCATGATGTTGATGGTGGTTTCATAACCCAGGTCCTTGGAGCGTTTCACCAGATCCAGGCCCTTGTCGATGTCCGGTACGTAGCAGGCAACCCGGGCCATGTCGAAGGGGCTTTGATCCCGTGGCTGCAGACTGTTGATGTCGACCCGGCCGATATCGAACATCACCGCCACCAGTGGCCGATTCTCACACTCATGGGAGTCGATGATCATCTTCAGATCGTCGTCATCACAGAAGTTCCATTTGCCATAGGCCTCGCGGGTATACTCTTCGCTGACCATCAGCTTCTTACCCAGTTCGATGACATCCACGCCGGATTCGCAAGCCGCCCGATAGACTGACTTCACGAAATCATCGGTGAAATGGTAGTTGTTGATCAATCCACCATCGCGAATGGTGCAGTCCAGGACTTTCAGCTCTTTGCGAAACACGTCGGATTTCCTCGTAGGCGGGTTAAACCCGCCATTTTAGCGGATAGCCTCTGGGTGAACTATGGCTTGCATGGGTATTTAAGTATGAATTTATCTATAGTTTGTATTTGTCATCTCGCGATCTGAGTTTTGGCGAGGCCCCGGATCCGGTTGGGTTCCAGTTACGATTCGGCGGCAAGAGAGTTTGCCCTGCCGCTGAATCGGTCTGATTTCATCTGTCAGGCGTATCCTATCCGGCATTTGAGGTTCGTTGGCTGTCGAGTCTCGCAGCCTCACGTAGCTGCCGTGCCGCCTGCTGCATGTTCTTCAGGGCCGGAATGACCTCCTGCCATTGGCGGGTCTTCAGGCCACAATCCGGATTGATCCACAATCGTTCCGCGGGTATGCGCTGTTGGGCCAGCTGAATCAGCTTAACCATACTCCCTATGCTCGGTATGTTGGGGGTGTGGATGTCATACACCCCCGGGCCGATCGCATTGGGGTATTCATACGACTCGAATACATCGAGCAGCTCCATGTCGGAACGGGAGGTCTCGATGGTGATGACATCCGCATCCATGGCGGCGATCGATTCGATGATGTCGTTGAACTCGGAGTAGCACATGTGGGTATGGATCTGGGTATCGTCCTGTACACCGTTGGCGGTCAGACGGAAGGCGCTGAGTGCCCAGTCGAGATAGTCGGGCCACTGTTTGCGTCGTAGTGGCAGACCTTCACGCAGCGCCGCCTCATCGATCTGGATAATGGCGGTACCCGCCCGTTCCAGTGCCAATACCTCGTCACGCAGGGCGAGCGCCAGTTGATTGCAGGTCAGGGCAAGCGGTTGGTCGTTCCGCACGAATGACCAGTTGAGCATGGTGACCGGGCCGGTCAACATCCCCTTTACCGGTTTGCTGGTGAGTGACTGGGCATAACTGGTCCAGTGTGTGGTGATGTCAGATTGCCGTTGAATGTCACCATAGATGATCGGCGGTTTGACGCAGCGTGATCCATACGACTGAACCCAACCGAAGCGGGTGAAGGCAAAACCGCTGAGAAATTCAGCGAAGTACTCAACCATGTCATTGCGCTCCGCCTCACCGTGTACCAGTACATCCAGGCCGACATCCTCCTGCTGGCGGATCGCCTGTGCGATCTCCTTCTCCATCGCGGCACGATAGTCGGCTCCGCAGAGCTGGCCTTCCCGGTAGGCTTTTCTACTCTGGCGTATGGTATTGGTTTGCGGAAACGAGCCGATGGTTGTGGTCGGATAGAGGGGTAGATTCAGGCTCCGCTGCTGAATGGTGCGACGGGTGGTAAAGCTGTTTTTGCGCTGCCCCATCTCTGCTGTGATCTCGGCCGTCCGTTGAATGACGGCCGGGATATGAATCTGTTGTGATCCCGAGCGTCGCCGGATGGCTTCGGCGTTATCATTCAATTGCCGGGCTACCGATTGACGTCCGTTGTTCAGCGCTTTGGCCAGAGTCTTTAACTCTGACAGCTTCTGCAGTGCAAAACTGAGCCAGGATTTCAGCGCTCCATCGAGATCGGTTTCACTCTCGATATCCACCGGCACGTGAAGCAGTGAGCAGGAGGGGGCCAGCCAGAGCCTTTCACCAAGTCGCTGGTGGATCGGTTCCAGCCAATCCAGCTGTGAGTTGAGATCACACTTCCAGATATTCCGTCCGTCGATTACCCCAAGTGAGAGTATCTTATGCTGCGGCAGCCAGTCGATGATCCGATCAATCTCATCCCTGGCCCGGGTGGCATCGATATGCAGACCGGCAACCGGCAGTTCACAGGCCAGTTGCAGGTTCTCTTTCAGACTGCCGAAGTAGGTTGTCAGCAGCAGCTTGATGGCTTTTGTCTGCAGCCGGAAGTAGGTGTTTCTCAAGGCGTGACGCCAGCTCTGATCCAGTTCAGTGACCAGAATGGGTTCATCGATCTGCAGCCATTCGATCCCAGCCTCAGCCAGTTGCTGCAGCAGTTGCTGATAGACCGGCAGCAGCGGTTCCAGCAGATCAAGCGGATTGCTTTCGTCCTTGCTTTTGCCCAGCCAGAGATAGGTGACCGGGCCGATGATCACCGGTTTGAGGTTTTTCGACTGGCACTCTTCAATCTGCCTCAACAGCTGCTGAGGATGCAGCTCGAAGCGGGTCTCCCGGTCAAATTCAGGCACCAGGTAGTGGTAGTTGGTATCGAACCACTTGGTCATTTCAGCTGCGGCCAGTGGCGTACTGACATCTGTCGAACGTCCGCGGGCTACCTGAAAGTAGCGGTCCAGGGGCGTGAGCTGCTGCTGTGCAAAGCGGCGCGGCAGATTTCCCAACAGGATGCTGGTATCGAGAACATGATCGTAGAGGGAGAAGTCCCCGACGCTGATCCAATCCAGAAGCTGTTGGTGCTGGTGGTTTTGCGCACGAATCCGCTCTCCGGCAGTCATCAATTGATGGGCATCGATTTCACCACGCCAATAGGCTTCCAGGCTGAATTTGAGTTGACGTTTGCTGCCGATGCGCGGCAGACCGAGATTGTGAGTTGTGACCATGATCCCTGACCTTGTTCCTGTGACTCTGATGGCGAAATTGTAGGATTTTATATTATGAATATATAATGATATTTGTATCCATATACATGAGAAAATTACATAGATGATTGAGCTTACCCATCTGCGGATCGTTGCCGCGTTACAACAACATGGAACCCTGACCAAGGCGGCCAATGCACTCTGCTTGAGTCAATCGGCGCTCTCTCATCAGATACGCTATCTGGAACAGAAACTGGGTGTTGAGATCTGGGTAAAAGAGGGGCGCAGATTGCGTCTGACCCGTGCAGGCAACCTGTTATTGGAGACGGCGGAAAAGGTTCTACCCTTAGTGCAGCAGAGTCAACGTACCTTGAAGGCCTATGCGGATGGTCAAAAGGGTGTGTTGCGTCTCGGGGTGGAGTGTTATCCCTGTTATGAGTGGCTGACCGGGGTCATGGCCGCCTATCTGAAGTCCAATCCGCAAGTGGATGTGGACATATTTCAGCGATTCCGCTTCAGCGGTTTTGAGGGTGTGCTGAACTTTCATATCGATATGCTGATAACCCCCGACCGTGTCGATCATCCAGGATTGCATTATGAGGCGCTGTTTGAGTATGAACTGAAATTGCTGGTACCTCAGACCCATCCACTGGCTGAAAAGGATTGGGTAACCCCGGAGCAGCTGGCTAAGGAAGTATTGATCACCTTCCCGGTCGATGAAGAGAGACTGGATGTGCTTAACGGTTTTCTCTGGCCTGCCGGAGTCAGGCCACAGCAGCACAAACAGATCGAATCGATCGAGATCATGTTGCAACTGGTGGCTCTGTCGCGCGGGGTAACCGTGATTCCGGACTGGTTGATCGAGCGGGCCTGTGGCTCATTGCCATTGAAGAGTTTGCGCTTGGGGCGCCAGGGCATGCAGCGCAAGCTCTATGCTGCCTATCGAACCGAGGATCAGCAGTTGAGTTATCAGCAGGCTTTCATAACTGTGGCGGGGAGTATGTCTCACATGGTGGTGTGACATTGGCGTGATTGGTATCGCTTAGAAGGAGATCGTTGCCTTAAACAAGTAAGGATATGAGTCCTTATATTTAGACAATATTCTTTTTTTTGATAATTAAGAACATCGATTTGTAAAGGCCTTTGAGAGACAGAAAGAGGGTTGCTCAACGAAGACTATCTACTGTGGATCAGTCATAAAAAAACACCAGGAGAGTCTCAATCCCCTGGTGTTAATCAAATGGCACAGTTATCAGGTTTTTTGCTTGGCGCGCCGGGCAAAACCCATGCCTACCAAACCAAGGCCAAGCAGCGAGAGTGTGGCAGGTTCCGGGACATTGCTGAATCTGACATTGGCATCCGATGCGATTCTGATGCTGTAGTCACCATAGCCGGACTGATCGCCGCCTCTGTTCACACCCCTGACAGCTTCACCGCGGGTCAGGTCGTAAGCGGAAATGGCTACGATATAGCTCCCTGCCTGTAATACCCGGTTGATCAATGAATTCAGATTGATCGGAAAGTTACGGTCGTCATTGTGGGCAATCCGGTCATTTCTGTTCAATGTACCGTCATTCTCGAAGAGAAAGATCTCTGTGTCGAAATCATCCGAGTTGACGGCAATTCTGGTTCTTGCAGCGGCATCCTGATCGAACAGTACATAAGAGACAGATCCAGGTCCCCCGTCCGTGATGGAGCCAGTGGTTCTGATCACATTTGCCTGACTATTCAAGGGCAGAAGTATCACTAAACAAGCCAGAAAAAAGAGTGATTTCTTCATCGTTATATCCTTATGGATAGTTGTTAAATAAGCGCATTTAAATTAAGTGTTTCAGGATCAACTCCTGTACGGATTTGATTAGTGCATGATTGATGCCAGAAATTTTTTTGTTTCGGAATAACAACCGGTTATGTATTTTGATCTGGGATGGCAAGGTAAAATTACCAATGGTCTGTAAAAAAATTCGACACTGTTGTAATAATCGGCATGGGGATCGCCGGGTGCTCAACAGGCCTGAGATGATTGTTATGAAGGATGTCGAAGAGGTGCTGTCCAGTTTCTTGCCGCTGGTTGTAATGGATTGATGTTATTTTTTCTGGCTTGCTGGGCTCGACCGCTACTTCAATGAGTAGTAGTTGAAATTGTCCTTGCCTACCTGATGATAGCCGCTGCGTCGCTGGATCTTTCCCGCCAGAAGATTACCGTCTATGGTATTCAGCCGTGGTGTGAATGGGTTGCCAGGGTCGACCTTTTCGATGAGGAAATGGTGCTGGCGGGTGGCGACGGCGCCGATGTCTGCCAGTTTGATCGCCTGGACGAACTGTGTGCTCCAGCTGTTCAAACCAATGTTACCGACCGGGGCACCGATATTCAGGTTCCACCTGACGGTTGTTATGCCCGCTTTTCGATAACAGTAGACACAGAAAATCCCACACCAGCTCTTTTTCTGACCACTGATAAAAGGCTGTGGACTCCATACCTTACTGAAAGGATCTTTGAAGTTATCATCCTGCAGGGTGACATTCGCGGCTTCCTTAAAGATGGTTTTAACAATATCGATACCTTTCGGTCTGCCACCGATAAGCTGTGTAAAGTCGACTGTGCCGACAAGTTTTCCCGCTTCCATCAGGACCCTTTTGCGAATCTCCTTGTGCTTGTCTTTATCGGTTGGCGGTGTATCGACGATGTTTTTCAGGAAGGCAATCAGCTTTTCCCAGGTCTTTGGACCGATAATGCCGTCAGCAGCCAGTTGATTGCTACGTTGGAATTGTTCGGCTCTGGCGGTTGATTTGGCGCCAAAGATTCCATCAGGGATCAATTCCGGCTTGGTTGAAACAGCGCGATTCAGGCTTTGCTGAACCTGCACCACATCATCGCCCCTCGAGCCATACTTGATCAGCCTTTTCAGTGTGGGTTCCATCAGTCTCTCCGAGGCAACAAATAGGGATATTTCGAAAGTATAGAAGGGGGTTGCTGTGTTTGCAGTAACATTATTTTGTGGGTGGTTTTTTAAGTCACCAAGGAAGCGGTCGATCAACATTGACAAAGTGAAACTTAGTTAACTTACCCAGAGCGGTGTTAATTATCGAAGAAGAGTCGCTTATGCTGCCTGTTCCAAAGCGTATGCAGAGAGAGGAGTAGAGATGTTTCATCCAATAGAAATTCCATTTGGTTGTGTCATGTTATTCAATGTGGTTGATCTCAAGCCCGGCGTCACTGTTGAGGATGTGGAACTGCTGCTTGGGGAGATGTGCAATGTGGTAAAAAATAACTATGGCGATGATAACGGTGGATTCATAGGTGGCCAGGTCTATCGCAATGCCGGTTTTATCTCTGAAGAGGGAAGTGTCGGTTCGGATGACAGCCATAAGAACAAACGGGTCAATCAGAACATGGGTGATATTGTGATTGTCACTTTCTGGCAATCTTTCGAACAGCACGAACGCTCCCATGCTGATCAATTGTTCAAAGAGAAGTTCTCTGCCCTGGCCGATTTTTGTGACGATACCTATGAAGTGGGTTATGAGATGTTGTGGCAGGGCGTACCGGAGTGAATACGAGTGCCTGAGAAACTATCGTCTATGCTTTGACTTGGAAAAGCTATTTAAGGATAGGGGATATAGAGTGATCAGGTATGACAAAACGTTTGCAGTGGCGGTTGTGTTTGTCTTTTCAGCCTCCTCGGGTTTGGCAAAGGATTTGGATAATAATCCCCCTGGCCCGGTAGGTGGGCCAGGCACCAATTGGGAGAATCCTCCGGGTCCAGAGGGTGGGCCGGGTGCCTCTCCTGATCGCCGTTACCCCTATCGATCGAACCCACCTGGACCGATAGGCGGCCCCGGATCCAACTGGTACTACAAACGTGCCTATCCCCGCTATCGTTACGATCGTGACAACAATCCTCCCGGGCCCAGGGGTGGGTCAGGCACCAATTGGGAGAATCCACCCGGTCCACGGGGAGGTCCCGGGGCATCGCCAAACCGTCGATACCGTTAAGACCACGTAGTCGACAGGTTTTCAGTCGAAGCCGTGGTAGCTTCCTGTCTTGATGGTTGGGACATTGATAATCTATTTTTTGTTTTATTTTTGACCTTTGATTGCCAGCCGTTGGTTTCATAAAGGCAAGCTCCGTTTTTGCTGTCATGAATCGGATTGGAGTTTGATTGATAAATAACAATGCTCAGGAGTTTTTTAGAGGATAGTGTTGATAGGCGATAGCTTTACTTCTGTATTGTTTATGAGAGGGAATCAATGAGAAAAATTACTGTTTTGTTACTGGTCGTTCTGCTTTTTACAGTCTCTGGCGTAACGGCTGAAACCATGGGTGGTAAAGGTCAGTTCATGAAATATATGGCACATGTCAACCCCGTGCCCAACTATGTCTCTTTTATTAGTAAAAACTCCCAGGAGCTGAAACTCAGTGATGTTCAGATGGCGCAGGTCATGGAGTGGAAGGAGCAAAACCGTACAAAGATGCATGGTATGGTGATGTCAATCATCGAAGGCGAAAAGAAGATGGCCCAGGCATCGCTGGATGGGGTCAGTGCGGATGAGATCAACAGTATGGCCGAAACGGTAAGTAAAGCCCGTATGCAGATCATTGTCGGTAAAACCCGTTGCCGTGATCGGATGATGGAAATCCTCGATGATGCGCAGTGGGATAAGTTGACCGCCATGGTGGCCGCGAAATAAGACCTTTAACAATGAGATTGAAAAGGCAGCCAAAGCGCTGCCTTTTTTATTGCGGGTGTATGGAAACGAACAGGCGGGCCACTATTCTCAGGAATGGATTGAAATGAAGTCGTATGCGTTTTCGTCGTTGTATACGGTGAGTAGTATTGGTCGCGAATAGATGCCATACATCCCATAGGTTCGAAAATATTAATATCAGATTTCAGGAGAGATCATTTTCAGCAGTTCCCGAATATGCCCAATACGACCTTTGGACCCTTTCCCTCTTCTATTGAGCTCCTGGGTATCGCTCGCATCGAGAAAATAGGTCACCAGCAGGCTGTCGATGTTACAGGCTTCGGCGCCCATGTGTTCCTCGCTGCTGCCATCGCCGATGAACAGTGCCGCATCGGCCGAGATTGTCATTTCGGCCAAGGCCATACAATAGATTTCCGGGTCCGGTTTCTGCACTCCCTGCTGACAGCTGAAGTGGACGCTGGTGAACAGGGGTGCAAGGGGGGACTCAGGCCAGGCTCTTACCTCACCAGTGGATGCATTCGAGATCAGCCCCAGAATGAATCCCTGTTGCTTCAAGTTCTGCAGAATCGACAGGATCCCGGGTTCGATTTCGAGCAAGGCGGTATCGAAACGTAACTGTCGCGCCTCGGCAGCCTGACGGACTTTGTGGAGTGGGATTGATGGATCGAGACTGTGGGCAATGCGTCTGACGGTCTCCAGATGATCGGTTCGAGTGACAATGTCATGGTGCTTCCCGAAACAGGCCTGATTCCAGGCTTTGCGATCCAATCCGAGTATGTCTGCGGTATATTGCCCTTGCCCCTTTGCCGCCTTGGAGACGCTCAGCAGTGTGCCGAACAGGTCAAACAGGATTGCTTTGTAGGTGGTTTTCATATTCAGGGCACAGAATTGTGAAGGATCTTTGGCGAGTGGTCTATTTTACCTACAAGCGATGATGGAAAACATGGATTGTGCCGAATCTGTCGGTGATTGAGTAGTCACTCCAAGACTTGCTGATTGTCAGATTGAAGAGGTTTAAAGCCTGTCGCTGGTAACTCATGGCGAGTGGGGGAGAGTGCCAAACTGCGTACAGTGTAGGTATATTGTCGGTGCTGGTTGTGAGATCTTATCGACTCTAGAAGTGAAAGGAGAATGATATGTCGGTCAGTGTGTTCGATCTTTTCAAAATCGGCATCGGACCATCGAGTTCCCATACGGTAGGACCGATGCTGGCCGCAAAACGCTTTATCGAGCAGCTCGATGAGGCCGGTCTGTTGGCCGGCACAAGCAGGCTTAAGATCGAGCTCTACGGTTCACTCGGTGCAACCGGTAAGGGGCATGGTACGGATAAGGCGGTGATCCTCGGGTTACAGGGTGAGACACCTGAAGAGGTTGAAGTGGACGCGATCTCGTTGCGCATGGATCGGGTACGGGTGGAGCGGCAGATCAAGCTCCATGGAGGGCAGGTGATCGAGCTGGACCCCGATCGGGATATGGTCTTCTATCGCCGCAAACAGCTGGGTCTGCATCCCAACGGGATGCTGTTCACTGCATTGGATGAGGCGGGAGAACCTGTGAAGCGTGGTGAGTTCTACTCGGTTGGTGGCGGATTCGTGGTACAGACCGATGAGCAGGGCGAACCGCAGATTGTCGAGCAGCAGACTGAACTGAAATATCCTTTCAAAAGCGGAAGGGAGTTACTCGATCAGTGTGAGGCCAACGGCCTCTCCATCAGTCAGTTGATGCTTGAAAATGAGTTGGCCTGGCGGGATAAAACAGAGATCAACCAGCAGCTTTTGAGAATCTGGCATGTGATGCAGCGTTGTGTCGAGAAGGGGTGTGAAACGGAGGGTCTCTTGCCGGGCGGCCTTAAGGTCAAGCGCAGAGCACCAAGACTTTTCCGGCAACTGAGCAACGATGCCGAGCTGAGTACCGTACCCCTGGGCACCATGGACTGGGTCAACCTGTTCGCGCTGGCGGTGAATGAAGAGAATGCCGCCGGTGGCCGAGTCGTCACCGCGCCAACCAATGGGGCGGCTGGAATCATCCCATCGGTACTGCACTACTACTGGCGATACTCTCCGGGTGCCAATGAAGAGGGTGTTGTGCGTTTTCTGTTATGTGCCGGCGCGATCGGCATTCTCTACAAGGAGAACGCCTCGATATCCGGTGCCGAGGTGGGTTGTCAGGGAGAAGTGGGCTCGGCCTGCTCAATGGCGGCCGGGGCGTTGACCGAAGTTCTGGGAGGCACCCCCCAGCAGGTTGAGAATGCAGCCGAGATCGGAATGGAACACAATCTGGGCCTGACCTGTGATCCGGTGGGCGGATTGGTGCAGGTGCCGTGTATCGAACGTAATGCCATGGGTGCAGTGAAAGCGATCAATGCAGCCCGTATGGCATTGAGAGGGGATGGTTCCCATTTCGTCTCCCTCGACAAGGTGATCAAGACCATGCAGGAGACCGGTGCCGATATGCAGACCAAATATAAAGAGACCTCACGTGGAGGTCTGGCGGTGAATCTGGTTGAGTGTTGATCGGCATGGAGAGACAACAGTCGGATGGTGCAACAGGGGTTGGTTGAAATCTGATTTTGCTTGGTACAGCTAAGGGATTAGAATCAATGGTCATGCTGCCGGGGCCGCAGATGTTTAGGAGAAGGATGCACCATGACCATTGCCAATGATGATGAAACATTTTTATCCTGGGAGGATGCCTGCCGTTTTGTTGGTGATGAAAAAATTCTGCGTGAGATCGAGGAACTCTATCTTCATTTTGCCGGGTTTGCCTCGGTCGAGGTAGAGGAGCGTTCTTACGAGAGGGTCTATGTGGATGGCCATCTCAGACTCTATCCAACGGATGTCAATGAACTGAAACGGGGCTTGCCGGTGACCTGCAGCAGCGCACTGATCGATCACCACATGAGTATCAACGGGGTTGTCAGAGAAGAGCTGTTTCAGAAATTTTTGGTATTTGATGATGAGTTGCTCATCGGCCTTTCTGTCAACAAGGGTAGTAGTGCCTACAATTACCCTTCGGATATCAGTTTTTATCATGAAGATCTGCACCAAATATGCGACAGGTTCGGCATCAAGCCAGGTGTTCCGGTCGATCCGTCACCAGACACTCAATCGCTGACTCCTCCCTCCGAAAGTCAACCGCTGATTCCATCCTCTGACAGTCTACCTTTGGAAACCTCCGAAAACTCCCTCGATGAGTTGAATCTGATTGGCGCACTGGCCTGCATGCTGGCGATGAACAGTGATCTTGAAGAGTCACTGCGTGATGGTCAGCATATCTCCGAAATCATCATTGACGATCTGTTTACCATGCTGGATGGTCTGGGCGTCGATGTGGACGGCAAAAAGAAATTTCTCTATGAGCGCCTGATATCAAAGGGTGTCAAATCGATCCTGGAAGAGTAGCTCGATTCATCGCTTGAGCCTGCAGCCCCGGCGCTTGTGTAACCCTTAACCTATTAGGGTATAGGCTTTTTTATCGACTGGCTTAGGTCGTTCTATGCTGTTGATAATTAAGTGAATATCTAGACTTATATGTAACTGGTCCCACTATTCCCCTGAAATTGGATTGTGTTTTGCACTTGCAAACCATAATACCTGACTATATTACTAAGTTATTACTTTGATCGCCTTGTTTTTGAAAGGCTGGGATGTGTTTGGATGGTTACTCTCTTACCTCTCTTTTCTGTCCGCTGTTGTGGTGGGCCGGTGGTTTTCTTAACCCTTCTCAGTATCGGCTTCGGCCTGCTGTTTCTGCTGCTTTCCGCTACAGAGTTGGCAGTGGTTTTCATGCTGGCCGGTAGCGTTGCGACTCTATCCTGTCTCTACCTCGGCAGCAGGCGCTGTGGAGCTATCTGTACCACCCGTTCTCTTCACAGTCAGCATTAAAGGAGTCGATAAATGGGCCAGACAAACAGCGAAATGGAGGCATTGATTGCGGGTGAATATGCCCAGGGTTTCGTCACTCAGATTGATTCGGACACCTTTCCACCTGGTCTGAATGAAGCGGTGGTAGGTGCCATTTCAGAGCGTAAGGGGGAGCCCGATTGGATGTTGCAAAAACGTCTCGAAGCCTACCGGCACTGGTTGACAATGGATCAACCCGATTGGGCAGTGATCAACCATCCGCCAATCGATTTTCAGCAGATCTCATACTACTCCTCGCCGAAGCAGTCTCCGAAGCTTGAGAGTCTGGATCAAGTCGATCCGGAAATTCTTGCCACCTATGAAAAGCTCGGAATCTCGATCGACGAGCAAAAGGCGTTGGCCGGCGTAGCTGTGGATGCGGTGTTCGACAGTGTCTCCGTGGCTACCACCTTTCGAGAGACGCTCGCTGAAGCGGGTGTGATTTTCTGCGCAATCTCCGAAGCGTTACGGGATTATCCGGAACTGGTGCGTCAATATATGGGCTCTGTCGTGCCCCATAAGGATAACTTTTTCGCCGCACTCAATAGCGCCGTGTTCAGTGATGGAACCTTTGTCTATGTACCAAAAGGGGTGAAATGCCCGATGGAGCTCTCCACCTATTTTCGCATCAATGAAGCGAAAACCGGTCAGTTCGAACGTACCCTGATCATTGCAGAAGCGGGTAGTGAGGTGAGTTATCTGGAGGGCTGTACTGCGCCGATGCGGGATGAGAACCAACTCCATGCTGCGGTCGTTGAACTGGTGGCGATGGAGGATGCAAAGATCAAGTATTCAACCGTGCAGAACTGGTACCCGGGGGATCTGGAGGGCAAGGGGGGAATCTACAACTTTGTCACCAAACGGGGAGATTGCCGCGGGGATCGGTCGCACATCTCCTGGACACAGGTTGAGACAGGATCCGCGGTCACCTGGAAATATCCCAGTTGCATTCTGCGTGGCCGGGATAGCGTGGGTGAGTTTTACTCGGTTGCTGTAACCAAGGGTTATCAACAGGCCGATACCGGCACCAAGATGATTCATATCGGTGAAAACAGCCGTAGCACGATTGTCTCCAAGGGTATCTCCGCGATGCAGGGCAGTAACGCCTATCGAGGTCTGGTGAGAGTTGCCGGTAAAGCGGAGAACGCGCGTAACCACACCCGTTGTGACTCTCTGTTGATCGGTGACCGCTGCGCCGCCCACACCTTTCCCTATATCGAGGTGAAGAATCCAACCGCCAAGGTGGAACATGAAGCCACCACCTCCAAGGTCAGTGAGGACCAGCTCTTCTATTGTCGGCAAAGAGGACTCACGGAAGAGGATGCGGTGTCGATGATCATCAACGGATTCTGTAAAGAGGTCTTCCAGGAATTGCCGATGGAGTTTGCAGTCGAGGCTCAGAAACTGCTCGCCGTGAGTCTCGAAGGGGCGGTCGGTTAGCTTGGTAACGGAATCATCAGAGCTGTGGATGATGCGATTCTCTACAGTATTTATGAGGTAATGAGATGTTAGCCATTAAGAATTTAACAGCCAGCGTGGACGGGAAAGCGATCCTCAGAGGTGTGGACCTTCAGGTGGAGCCTGGAGAGTTGCATGCCATCATGGGACCGAACGGTTCAGGCAAGAGTACGTTGGCGCACATTCTGGCCGGTCGTGACGGTTATTCTGTAACCGGCGGTGAGGTCCGCTATCTGGGTGAAGACCTGTTGCAACTGGAAGTGGAAGAGCGGGCCCAGCAAGGTCTGTTTCTGGCAATGCAGTATCCGGTGGAGTTGCCCGGAGTGAATAATATGAGTTTTCTGCGCGAATCCATGAATGCATTGCGTAGAGCACGGGGTGAACCTGAGATCGATACCCTGAGTTTCATGAAGCAGGTGAAAGAGAAGGCCAAACAGGTGAAGCTCGATGAAAAATTGTTGAAACGATCCGTCAATGCAGGTTTCTCCGGAGGTGAGAAGAAACGCAACGAAATTCTGCAGATGGCGATGCTCGAACCAAAACTGGCGATCCTCGATGAGACCGACTCAGGGCTCGATATCGATGCCTTAAGGACGGTGGCGGACGGCGTCAATCGGTTGCGTACAGCGGAGCGGGGCATGATTGTGGTGACCCACTATCAACGGCTGCTCGACTATATTCAACCGGACAAGGTGCATGTGTTGGCGAATGGTCGGATTGTACGCAGTGGTGGTAAGGATCTGGCCTTAGAGCTTGAAGCCAGAGGCTATGGCTGGTTACTCGAGGAGGCCGCGGCATGACCCCCTCCCTGAGTGACTACAAGAGTGGGACACTGCAGGGTATCGAAACTCTGCCCATGAGTTCCGGTGATTGGATGATAGACCGGCGTCTGGCCGCCCTGGAACGGTTTGAAACGCTGGGCTTTCCCGATCGACGCTCGGAAGCCTGGCGTTACACCAGTGTGGAGGGGCTGCTAAAGCAGGGCTTTATTGCTCCGGCCAAGGTTTCGCAAAGGGATCGGGACGATGGGATTCAAAGCCATCTGTTACCACTTGCCACGCTGGGGCGGTTGGTGTTTATCGATGGCCAGTTCATTGACGAACACTCTGTTTATCCCTCGCAAGGGGTCAGGGTGACCAGCCTCAAAGCGGCCATGGCTAAAGGTGATCGCCAGGTGTTGGAGGCGGTGGGCAGTCTGTCAGGCTTGGGTGATGATGGATTTGCCGCGTTGAATCTGGCCGGTTTTCAAGATGGGGTAGTGATACAGATCGCCCAGGATGTCAGGCTGGATGGGCCAATGGAGTTGCTTCACTTGAGCACGGCCAGTGCAGAAGGGCGTAAATTATCTACCCGTCATCTGATCCTGATGGAGCGGGGCAGCCAGGCTGAGTTGATCGAACGCTTTGTCTCAGAGGATCAACAGAGTAGCTACTTTAACCATCAGGTGGTTGAGATCAGCCTGGCTGAACAGGCCAGCCTGAATCACAAGCGCATTCAGATGGAGAGTGGTCAGGCCTATCATCTGAGTGATCTGCATATCGCACTGCAGCGCCAGGCGGCCTACTACGGAGTAATGGCAGCGATTGGTGGCTGCTGGTCACGCACCTTTATATCAAATCGTTTTCAACAACCCGATGCCCATTGTGAACTGGATGGTCTCTATTGTGTGGATGATGGGCAGTTGGCCGATTTTCATCTCGATATAGACCACCAGTTGGCAAACTGCAGCAGCCGGGAGAACTTCAAAGGGATCTTGCGTGGTTCCGGCAGAGCGGTATTCGATGGTTTGATACAGGTCGGTAAGGGGGCGCAGAAAAGTGAAGCCCATCTGCATAATGCCAATCTGATGTTGTCGAGACAGGCAGAGGTGGATACCAAACCCCAGTTGATGATTTTGGCTGATGATGTGGTCTGCAGTCATGGCACCTCCGTCGGGCAGCTGGATGATCAGGCGATCTTCTATCTGCGCTCCCGGGGGCTCGATGAGGAGCAGGCCCGGGCTCTGTTGTGTCAGGGATTCCTGGCGGAAGTCGTCGACAAGTTTGAACACCAGGCTTTGATCGAGCTGCTCAACAGACGCATGAACTTTGTCGGTTTTACGGAGCCGGAGACGAGTCATGAGTCGCTTGGTTGAGGTTGTAAAGTCACTGCTGCCTGGTCAGGGGAAGCGCCGTGCTCCGAGCAGGGATCAATTGATTGAAGCTCTGCGCACGGTTCATGACCCGGAGATTCCTGTCAATATTTATGATCTGGGTTTGATCTATCGACTGGAGGTTGACGATCAGGGTCGGGTGGAGATCGATATGACCTTGACCGCACCAGCCTGTCCTGTGGCTGGAACCCTACCCCATGAGGTGGGGCGTGTGATCGATGCGGTACCTGGTGTTGAGGATGCGGTCATTCATCTGGTCTGGAGTCCACCCTGGAGCAAGGAGCGGATGAGTGAAGAGGCACAGATGAAGCTCGGGCTGCTGTAGTGTTTGTAATAATTTGATTCCTGGCAGGCAGTATGGCTATTGCATGACCGGGATCGAAGAGGTGTCGAAATGTCCATACAGTTGACTGACAGAGCGGCTGAACATGTCAGCAAGATGTTATCCAGCCACGGCTCGGGCATCGGGCTGCGCCTGGCAACGAAAAAGAGCGGCTGTTCCGGTTTTGCCTATGTGGTGGATTATGCGGAGCAGGTCGATACGGATGACCATGTATTTGAAAGTCATGGAGTGAAGATTGTGGTGAATCATCAGAGTCTGCCCATGCTGGATGGGATGACCATCGATTTTGTCAAAGAGAATATGCTCAACGAGGGCTTTGAGTTTATCAACCCCAATGTGAAACAGAGTTGTGGTTGTGGTGAATCATTCAGCGTGTGAAATATTCAATCCTGACAGTTCCGCCTTGATCAGCAGCATGGTTAAAAATCTGGATGCAACCGATTCGGGCGTCGGCTCTATATTGTGCATGGAGAGGAGCGGATATGGCCACTCTGTCTGAAGCAGAAAGCATTGAGCAAATCGTCGAAACCTTCGAGTTTCTTGATGATTGGGATACCCGATATCAATACCTGATCGAGTTGGGTGAAAACCTGCCGCCGATGCCGGCTGCCCTTAAGACTGAGGAGAATTGGGTTAAGCCCTGCATGAGTACCGTGCACGTGGCGGCTCAGCTGGATCCCGGTCAGTCGGGTTTGATCCGTTTTCAGGGGGACTGTGATACCGCTATCATCAAAGGTGTGTTGGCGGTACTGATCGATCTGCTCTCCTATCGCAGTCTGGAGGAGATCAGCAATATGGATGTGGATAGTCTGTTTAAACGTCTGCGGCTGGAAGAGCATCTCAGTCCCAGCAGGCATGTGGGAATCTACGCCATCGTCGATAAAATGGTTGAACGCGCCACAGCTCTGGTTGATGGTCAGTAATAATGTGTTGTAATTGAGACCAACCCACTGACCACTCGGGTCAGCGGGTTATTGGTTATCCAGCCGATTCTGTTGAGAATCGGCAGTCGATGAGGCGCTTAATGGTCGCTGGTGCAGAGGATGCTGGAATTGCTCTCACCGGCGCGGGCCAGATCTTCCAGACTTGACAGTACCAGCAGGCTGGCCTCTTCCATCTTGGATATCGCGCCGAGGCCATTTTTGTGGTCACCAGCCTTGACATATTCCATCGCCAACTTGCCATTCTTGTGCACATCAAGGTGGGGTGCCTCGATCTCGCGGTAACCACTGAGCTGGGAGAAGCAATCCTGACCTTCCCCGTTGTAGTACCAGTTGCCCAGACGACAGTTTCTGTGATCTGTTAACTGATTGGGTTCCGGCTCTGTGAGTCCCATGAATGATTTATAGATGCCGAACTTAAAGATCAGATGGTCGAGTTTGGCCAACTCGACAAAAGTTCGCAGTGACGTCGAGGCGATGGCACTCTCCATCTCCTTGGATAGCTCGAACTGCTTCTTGATCATCTGTATGGATTCGGTCACCTGACTCTGGAAACTTTCTGTGACATCCATTACCGATGACATGGTCTCGACAGATTTTTTTGTCTCCTGGGTGATGGTATCTACCAGCGCGGCAATTTCTGTGGTTGCCTCTCGGGTTCTGCCAGCCAGATTGCGTACCTCATCGGCTACCACCGCAAAACCCCGTCCCATCTCACCGGCTCTGGCCGCTTCAATCGCAGCGTTGAGTGCCAACAGATTGGTCTGTTCGGAAATTCCCTGAATGATACTGACAAAGTTGCTGATACTGTCCGCGATGGTGCTGAGTTTCACCACGCTGTCGGAGCTTTCCCGGGAGATGGTGGTTACGTTATCGATTTCGCTGCTCATCACCTCAACTCCGGAGATGGCCTGGGAGGAGATCTCTGAACCTTTGATGGCGCTCTGCTTCTCTTCCTTCATCGAGTTTGCGGTGTGGTTCAGGGAGTGTTGCAGTTGGCTGAATGACTCACCAAAGCTGGATAAATTTGCAAACAGTTGTTGATCGAGTTCTCCTTTACTCTGCAGTTTCTCCTTTTCCTGCCGGAGTGTGTCGTTGTCCCCTTTGACAGCGGCCAGTTCATGTTCCAGTGCCTGAATCCTAGCGTCCTGCTGAGAGATTTGTTCTGCTTGAAGGGTGAGGGTCTTTTTATTACTTAAGCCAAACATGATGTGATCCTCGCAGGGAACTGCAGGAGTTATTGATTACAGGTAAATAGGATATCGGCGGGAGTTACTTTTTTTTAAGTAATATAATGATTAACTAATAAAACTGAATTCCTTTCAGAGTCGATTCCATGGAGAGGCTGGTGCAGCTCGGATTAATTCAAGGTTTTCATAGGCTTGTCAATGGGTTGATCGGTTTGATCCAATGGCAATTGAAGCAGGAAAGTCGTACCGACGCCGGCTTCTGTGTTGAAGTTCAGCTTCCCTTTGTGTTTTCGTACCACGATATCGTGGCTTAGTGTGAGCCCCTGCCCGGTTCCTTCACCCACATCCCTTGTCGTGAAGAATGGATTGAAGATCTGATCCTGCGCTGATTCGGGAATACCGTCACCGTTATCCGAGATGGCAAGTTGGGCAAACCGGCCCTGCTGGCGGCTGGAGATGGTGATCTTCCCGGTTTGCTGTTTTGCATTCTCTTCCAATGCCTGGACCGCATTCATCAGGATATTGATCAGGGCCTGATGCATCTCGCTGGGTGAACAGGTCACCAGTGGCAGGGATTCATCCAGGTCTGTCTCCAGCTCAGCAATCTGTTCCCACTGATAGCGGCTGATCCCTACGATATCCTTGATCAGTTTATTCAGGTCGGTAGGCTCATGGACGGCGTTGTCGGAGGTAAAAATACGCATTGAGCGAACAATTCTGGAGACCTGCTCAGTGCCCTGGTGGCACTGGCGGATGGTGGTTGCGACCTCTTCATTGAGATACTCCAGGTCGATCTCCTCCCGCTTCTCATTGCAGGCCTCCAGCTTCGTCGAGAGATCGGATTTGTTCTCGATAGCCGCAATCAGCGCCAGGTAGGTCGATATCAGGTCATGGGTATCCTGATGGGCCTCTTCAATGAAACTCAGATTGTTGTTGATAGTCTGTATGGGGGTATTGATCTCATGGGCGATGCCATCCGCCAGTTGGGCCAAAGCCGACATTTTGTGGTGCTGCGTGCGTTGCAGGGCAAGCTGCTCCCGCTCTGTCTCCATGACCTTTCTTTGGGTAATGTCCCGTATCAAACAGATGACATGGCATCCCTTGTCCAGGGTGACTGAAGATATGGCAGCTTCGATTGGAAAGGTCTCGGCGGATTGTCGTATTGCATCGAGTTCCAATAGGGTGCCGGATAGAGGCTTGTCACACCGGCCGATATGCTCAAGAATCGGATTTGACTGCTGGTCTGTTGATAGCCATTGGTCGATAGTCAGGGTTGCCGCCTGTTCTGCTGTATAGCCGAATATTTTACTTGCCGCTGGATTCCAGAACTCAATTTTTCCCTGAGGATCGAGCATGATGATTGCATCCAGTGCGGATTCGGCCAACTGGGTGAACTTGTTTTCACTCTCTTGTAGCTGGGAAAGATTGTGTTTCAGTTTCGCCTCGGTTGACTGTAACTTGCCGATCGTGTCGGAGAGCCGGCGTTGGGTACTCCGCAGCCGACGGTTATTTTCAGTGAGCAGCACCAATGAGATTACGATCAACAGCAAAGACGCCACTGTCATGATTGTTGCAATTGGATGGTGATCGGTCCATTCAATCAACGTGGGAGGGAGACGCTTGTGCGGTGGAATGTTCAAACTTTTGTAGAGTTCATGCACAGACTCATAGTTTGCCGGTACCGTCCAGCCAAAAGTACCGCTGCTCACGGCTGCAGGATGATCCTTTGGCATATTCAGCAGGGCAATGGAGACCTTCTCGCCAATCGTTTTGGGTGTATGAGGTAGGGCTGCTATCGGCCATTCCGGATAGAGCTGGCTACTGAGCAGATAGGGGAAGCCCTGGTTTGTCTGTAAGTTGAGTACCTTGATCTCATGTAATTTAACCATTCCACTGGCTGACATCTTTTCCAGGGTATCACTGCGTACCGTTCCAGCATCTACCTTACCGTTTATCACGGCATCGACCACGGCGTCATGGGTATTGAAGAAGTGCAGTGTTGTCTGCTTGTCCAAGTCGATATTATGGCGTTGCAGTTCTCGTTTGGCCATTAAAAAACCGCCAAGCGAGGTCGGATTGACTGCGCCGAATGTTATGCCATTCAGATCAGATAAAGCCTGGATTGTCTGGTTGTCCTTGCGGGTGAAAATGACACCGCCAAAACGCTCCTCGGCATGACCGCCGACTTTGTTGATCAGGGTGGCAATGCGGAAGGCTCGGAAATCATGTTCGGCTTTGATGTAGATTCCGGAGTTGGCGAGTAAAAAATCGATCTGTTTGGATTGGATTGCCGGTTCGATCTCTTCAAACGGCAGAGGCACGATTCGAAACCGGGCATCGGTTATCTTCTGTGTCAGGTAGTCTGCGGTTTCTGACCAGCGCTGCAGGGTGATCGACTCCCCCCGTTTGGCCAGAACACCGATAGCGTATGTTGACCCCTCTTCTGCAGTGCCAGCAGTCAATTGACCGCTTAAGACCAAGATCAGCAGTACTGATAGCATCCTTGCCCTGGATTGGATACCCATAGGCTCTTCAAGAGTTTAAATCTGTGTTTGTATCACGTAATTAATATCTGTCATCCACAAGCAGTCAGCAAAGGGTTCATAGGGAGAACGGCGTTGACAGGATGACTCTTAACTCACGTATATTGCCACTGATAGATAGAGTTTGAACGCTGCTTTGCGGTGTTGCTAAATAATGTAGCGTCGTCGGTGTGGTTTTTTTTACTGCTCAGGGTGTTCTCTGTGATTGCCATTCCTATTTTTTGAGGCAGTGGGGCTGCCGGTAACCTCATGTAGGATACAAAGGACTGATTTTTTCCTACCCCTGTTGAGTCGATAGTTACTCCAGTTGTAGTTCGATCTTTCCATTCGCATCCACTCTCAGAGTCTGGCTGCCTCCTTCGAGAGTGGGGGAGGATGCCCGTCCCTCGATGGCCATCATGTTGGCGCGCATCGGGTAGGGCCCAGGGGAGTGATCAATGGTTTGAAGCGTCAACTCAACCAGGCGATACCTGCTGCGCCCCATATGCTCAGTGATCTGTTCGGCTCGTTTGCGAAAAGCGCTGATCGCCTGTGCGGTAAGGGTCTCCTCAGCGGTCTGACGCTGATTTGCAGAGATGGAGTAGCTGAGGGATTCCAGAGCCAATTTGGATTGCAGACTGCCCAACAGATTGCTCATCGCATGGTTGTTTTGGCTCTCCAGCCGAATCGATTGGCGAACCCTCCAGCCGATAAGCTGTTGCTGTTGATAGCGGGGGGAGGTTCGATAGCCCAGCGTGCTGACCTTGATTTCATTGCGCTGTTTTGCTGTTTTTACAGCTTCCGCGATCAGACGGTTGATCTGGTCAGTAAGCTGCTTCAGGTCGGTACCTTCCCTTTGTGCGTAGAGGACGGCAGTCTGGGTGTCGTTATCCACCTCCATGGTAGCGTAGGCATTCAACTCTACCAGGTCGTAGTGAAGGGCTGATTCCTCCGCTTTAAGTGGGCTGATCGAGATCAGCATGACGATCAGGGCTAAGTATAGATTTTGGCGAAAATCTGTATGGTGCATGAGTCCTCCGGGGATTAACCTTTCAGTATAGTTATCAATCTCCAGCTTATTGTTACGGCAATTCGAAGATCACTGTTTGCAGGGTTTAGGTGGTGCTGGTTTCAGCCTGTTTCGCGGCAGCGATTAATTGGCGGCTGCCGAACCAGATTGCCAGACGCTGCAGAGGATGACGATTCCCGCCGGGTCTCCAGGTTTTGGCGAGCCGGTTTTGGTAGGCATCGAACTGCAATCCCCAAGGGGCCGCCGTAACGGCTCCTCGTCCGAGCAGCAGTTTCAATACCTGACTGGCGGCGAATCCAGCGCAGATTTCGCAGCCCATGGCGGTAGAGGGGCCACGCTTTGCCAGCAGATCGATGCGCTGTGGTTCAACCAGGTAAGCCTGGTGCAATCTCGCCGGGGCCAGGCCGACCAGGAATCGCAGATATTGCTGATACTCATCGACATCCTGAAGCTGGAAGTAGGATTCGAAACTCATCTCGCCGGGCAAGAAGCAGAGCAGAGCCGAACCCATTCCCAATGGTGCTGCTGTTACCCCAGGCAGACCCATCTCATAACAGGCGGCAAACACAGCCCGTCTTGCTGTCATGGCAAAGAAATCGAGGCCATCCAGGTAGATGTCACAATCCTGTAAAAACGCTTCTGCCTGATCCGCTTTCACACCTCGGGGAAAAGGCTTGATATCAAGCTGCGGATTGATTGCCAGGGCAGCATCAATCATGGTGTCGAGCTTAGGTTTACCAATTGTGTTGAGATTTGCTCCTGATTGGCGATTGAAGTTTTCAACTGCAAAATGATCGAAATCGGCCAGATTGAATTGACCTATTCCAAGTCGGGTCAGGGTAAGTAGGTGGCTGCCGCCCACACCCCCCAAGCCTGCTATGGCAACACGGGCTTTGCCGAGTTGCTGCTGCTCCGATTCGGTAACCCAGCCGATATTCCTTGAAAACGCCAGCTGATAATCAAAGTGTTTCATTCGAGTGTAATTGCAAATTGTTGCCAGGGAATTGCCAGGGTTGTTGCGCAAGATTCTGTTTGATCAGATCGTAGAGTAGCCTGATGTCGTCAGGCATGTTGCTGGTCAGCTCACTGCTCGGCAGCTCAAATAGTGCCCGTTTGCCATGCAGTTCAAAATCGTCACTGATCTTGTGGAACTGAAGTCCGTAACGATTCAGGTGGCGTTGCAGTCTGGGTTCCATGACCACCAGCACCAACTTGAGTCGACATAGATCGACCAGGGCGATCGATGACAAATAGAGACCGATGGCAATATTGGGAAAATTTCGTCGCTCCTCTTCAGTATATATTTTGTTTGTGTTGTGACTATCCAGGATAAACGGTTTGCCAGCTTCGTTGGCCCTGCGCCGAAAATGGAGTGGTACAGCCAGCCGGGATATTTCGCCGATATCCTCAGGGTGGGTTTGCAACAGGCGATCGCTCTCTATGTTGGGAATCTGGTGCAACTGATAGGGCAGGTAGCTATCGGATCTGTCCGCGGACGGGACCACCAATCTGACGCAACCCGCAACATCGCCACTACGGATATGTTCAAGCAGACAGTGGTGGGAATAGTCATCACAGTGGTCTGTTTCAAGTCGGCTGCTGCTGGACGGTTCCCAGCCTAGCTCTTCTGCATAGACTTTGTAGCGGATACTGTAACTGAAACGCTTTTGATGTCGGGAAGCGGCGTAGCGCGGATTGAAAAATTGAAAGAAATTTTGCGCCAGCCTCTCCATGTCTCTCTCCATAACTTTCCTGGTCTATGCCCTGTCGCTCAATCTACCGACGACCAATCCTGTTGGTCGTTGACCCCTGATCGGCATGGGATCAATGGGGCAGGGATGTGGCGTTTAAGAGTCTGTTGATACATCAACCTGATGCATAATCAATTATTCTTTCATTCTAATATTCTGTTGCCGCTTTGAGCATTTGACTTAAACGAACACCCGATGACACAACTCAGTCAATCGATTTAACTGATCTAGCACAATAAATATAGAACAATTTACAGGATTCTTCGCTGATGTAGAGGTAAAACCATGTAGAATGGCTGGCTTAATTTGTCGTGGTTCTGCGGTTGATGATCGAGTCCTCCCGGTCGGTGGAACCTATCGACTGTGTTTGTGTGGATACAATGGATGGGGCTGTTGATCTGGATCACTGATTGCTTGTTTAACGATCAAGTAATTCAGGTGACAGGCGCTATAGTGACGGCCACGATGTTGTGGGATCTAACGGAATGATCAGTTTTGAGAAAATGTATATAACGATCAGTGAATCACTAGGGATATATACCAAAGATCAACTCTACGAGTTGTTCACGACCAAGGAACATGGTCTGCCAATCTCCGGACACCGGGCTGCGATTATCCAGAGCCGGGTATTCTTCTTTTGTGTTGTTTTTGCGGTACTGGTACCGGCCTGGTCGATCATCGATCTGCTCTTTCTGCCCAGCGCCCTGTGGGGCGGTCTGCTGACGATCAGAGCTGTATCCGGTATTGTTTTCGCCATCCTGGCCTGGTTGTCCCGTCGCCAACCGACCATGAAACTGGCGCGCCTGCTATTGGCCGGTATGCTCGCGGTAACCCCGATTTTCTATCTCGCTTCAGGCTATTGGATTGAGGGTTATCCGCTCACCAGTCAGGAGCAGATCATTGCCGGGCTTTACGGCTTGCTGCCGTTTGTAATGGTGGCTGGATTAACGCTCTTTCCATTAACATTGTTTGAATTCCTCGCCTATGCAGTGCCCCTGTTTCTGGTTACCTTGGTTTCAGCGTTTCCCGGTAGTGAAGCTGAAATACCTCAGGCGGTTTCCACCATGTGGCTGCTGATCCTGATCCTCGGAGTGGCGCTGTTCTCCTCCCTGACCCAGTTGCGCTACATGCTCTCACAGGTCAGTCGCGCCAGTTACGATGTGCTCACCGGTATGCTTACCCGACGTGCCGGCATAGAAGTTCTTGATCTGCAGTTTCGACTGGCTTCCATGGGGGGCGGGTCGATGTCGATTCTCTACTTCGATCTGGATAACTTCAAAGCGGTAAACGATACCTACGGGCACGATACCGGTGACAAAGTGCTTAAGACCGCATCTGAACAGATCTGTAACTGTGTGCGTAAAGGGGACAGTGTGATTCGCTGGGGTGGTGAGGAGTTTGTTGTGGTATTACCTACCGCTGATCCCAGGGAAGCGAATGAGGTTGTGAGTCGAATCATGACGGCAGGTGTTGGGGAGCGTCCTGAAGGAGGGCCGGTGACGGCCAGTATCGGTGTGGCTGAAGTTCAGGAAGACAACGTCAATGATTGGAAGGCGCAGATTGAGCTGGCCGATCATCGTATGTATTCCGCCAAGACCAGTGGCCGTGCCCGATCCATCGGTGTCGATGGCAATGCCATACTCTGGGCTGAGGGGAGTCAGGCCCAGGCAGTCAATAAGTGAGTCTACTCTCTGCCTTCAAGCAGTATACCTTGTTTGATCTTGTCGCTCGGGTGGACAATGATCCGTTCACCCGGGCTTAGCCCTTCAGTCACCTCCGCTTCAAATCCGGTACGATAGCCGATGGTGATCCGACGCTGTTCTGCCATACCCTGTTGTTCGATGAAGACTGACCAGTGCTTGCCATCCCGAAACAGCGCGGTGAGCGGTAATTTCAGTACCTGTTTACCACGCCATAGCACAATCCTTACATCCACCTGATAGCCATGAGCGATCCGATTCCATTCCGCATGCGGTGAGGTGAAATCGATGATCACATTGACCCGCTGCTCTTCAATGCCAAGGGCCGATACCTTAGTGAAGCCGAAAGGTTCAACCCGCCTTACCACACCGTTGAGTGTTTGGTCACCGCCCCAGTTTTCGATATAGACCTGCTGCCCCGCTTCCACCTTGATTGCATCGGAGGAGAGCAGGTCAGCCACAATCTCAAGTTTGTCCGGGTCACCAATCTCCAAAAGGGGCTCGCCGGCACTGACCACCCCTTCACTCTTATGTTGGATTTTCAGGATCCGGCCGTTGACGGGTGCACGAATCGGTACACATTGGCACGCCTCTGCATTGCTACGAGGTTGCGTGGGAGAGATCAGTTGGGCGTTGGCGCGGTCAAGTTCCGCCTGTCTCGCCTGACGATTGGCGACGGCGGTCTCCAACGCAGCCTGGCGGGTTTGATAGGTCCGTTGCACGGATTCCAGCTCTCTTGCTGAGATCACCGCCTCGGTATGCAGTCGACGGGATCGGTTGAGTTCACTGAGTGCGAAATCGAGCTCAACCCGGGCCTCTTTCACCGCAGCTTCCGCCAGAATGCGGTTCGCTTCAGCTGCGCGGATGTCGGCTCTGGCCTGGGCTTCACTGCGCGGATCGAGCAGGGTTGGATCGATGGGTTCGATCTCCGCCAGCAAAGTCTCATTGGCAATCACTTTGTCGCCGACTTCGGCCTCGATGCGCATCGCCCGGCCACTGATCGGTGCAGAGAGGGTAAACACATCCCTGACCCGGGTCTCTCCCTCTTCATCGATCGTTACAACAAGCTCCCCCGGTTGCAGGGTCATCAGGTCAACCGCAATCGGTTTCGGTTGGAAGGCCCAGACCAGTGACGCCAGGACAACCAGACTCACTACGCCCCAAATCAAGATACGTTTCCAGTGTGCGCTCATATTCACTCACGAGTTTTTAATACGGCAATCAGATCGAGATGGTCAAGCCGCCTTCTGACCACAGCTGCGGAGAAAGCGGTTGCGCCCAGTGTAACCAGTACGGCGGTGGCATCTGTGGCGGCCTTGATCACCAGTGGTATTCGAAACAGTTCGGTATTCATCGCGTTGGTCATCAGCCATCCGAGACCATGGCCCATCAGGCAGCCCAGTGGCAGTCCGACCAGAATCAGCAGCGCTGCCTCACCCAGCAGAATGTAGGAGATTTCACCAGAGTGGAAGCCCAACACCCGCAGGGTGGCCAGCTCCCGGCCCCGTTCCGAAAGGGCGATCCGGGTACTGTTGTAAACCACGCCGAATCCCAGTGCGCAGGCAAAGGCCGCAAAAAAGGAGATATAGACCATCAGCATTTCAGCCATGGTGTCGTTGAACTCCTCGACGGCTGCATCCTTGAGGGTCACTGCGGAGACTTTGGGCAGTGATTTCAAGCTGCGATAGAGCTGGCTCAGCTGGTTCTTGTCCACCAACAGGTTGATCGCCTCGAGACTGGCGCTCTCTCCCATCAATCTGTTGAAGGCCCGGATATGCATGTAGGCAGGCATCCCCATATAGGTCTCGAACAGACTTATCACCGGTATCAACGCCTTCGGCTGTTTACCTTCCAGTACTTCAACCCAAACGGAATCACCAATCTGAACATCCAGCTTCTCTGCCAGCCTGGTCGAGAGAATCAAGCCTTCCGGAGGTATGGTGACGACGGCTCCCTGAGCATCATAGATTCGCTGCAGTCGCGGATTGTCGGTGACTCCCTCGATGCCGCCACGATGGCTCAGGTGTCCCGCCTTCAGATCAGCGCTCTTGCTTCTCATCGGTTCAGCCGCCAATACCCCGGGCAGGCGGCGGATCTCACGCAGTGTTTGATCCGACTGGCTTTCGACCAGACCGACAGTCATGTCCTGTCGCTGTGTCTGGTGGAACTGAACCTCGATGATCTCTTCGATGGCATCGATCCATTGCAGTGCCATCACCATCACGGATACCGACAGGGCGATGCCGATGCTGGTCAGCAGTGACCTCCACGGGGAGCGCATGATCTGTCGCAGTATGATCCGGGTCGGTTGATCGAGCCACAAACCGAAACGGCTTTGAGAGAAGCGGCTGCTGCGATACATCGGGGGTGCCGGTGGGCTCATCGCTTCCGCCGGCGGCAGAGTTGCCGCATGTCTGACGGCACCAAGTGAGCCTGCCAGGGCGGCAATCAGACTGACCGCCGCGCCGATCGCGAAGACCCCTGGATCGGGACGGAAAATCAGTAATGGGAAGCGAAACAGGTCGGCATAGATTTCGGTGTTGACCCGACCCAGCCAGGCACCCAGCAGCCAACCCAGAACAATGCCGACACCACACATCGCCATTACCATCTTGGTGTAGTGCCAGGCGACCTGCCAGTTGCTGTAACCGAAGGCCTTCATCAGACCGATTTCGCTCCGGTCGGTGGCGATCAGGCGGCTCATGACCATATTGCCGAGAAACGCTGCAACTGCAAGAAAGATGGTGGGGAGAATGGTCGACATGGTTTTCAGCTGCTCGATCTCATTCATCAGAAACCAGTTTGAAATCTGGTTTTTGCGGGCGATCGCACCATGGCTGCCATAGGCTTCGAGGAGTCGGTCAAGTTTGACGATGATCTGCTCGGGGCTGCTGTCGTGCAGTAGCCCCAGACTGACTTCATTGAAGGCCCCCTCCAGATCATAAGCGGCAGCCAGGGCCTCCCGGCCCATCCACATCACCCCGAAACGTTTGTCGTCCGGCATCAAGGCGCCTGGCCCCATGGTATAGATGAATTCAGGGGAGAGGGCGATGCCTACCACGGTGAGGCTGCGTTGGTGGCCGTTCATCAGGGCTTTGAGCTGATCGCCGAGTTGCAGATCGTGGGCCTCGGCAAACGGTTCGTTCAGCACCACTTCATCCGGATGATCCAGGCTGACCAGCCGGCCCGATCTCAGTACCAGGTTGTTGAGCAGCGGCTCCCCCTGTTCGGGAATGGAGACCAGTTGACCGATCACCGGCTCTTCGAATCCATCGATGGAGAGGGTGGCCATCTGTTTGATTCTGTCCTCCACCGAGCGGACCCCGGGGAGTGTGCTGATCTGATTCACCAGTCGGCGCGGGGCGCGCTTCACGTTGGCAAAGACATCGGCAAAACGCTGCCTCTCGTAATAGGCTGTAGCGGTCTGTTGGAGTGCCTGCAATGCTGACAGGGACATTACCAGAACCGCCACACCGGAAGCGATTACTACCGCAATTGCCAATACCTGTCCCTTCAGCTTCCACAGGTTGCGTATCAGTTTTAGATTAAGGGCACGCATGATTCTGTCACCAGCTCAATTCATGCGCCCCTTTACGGAGGCTGTTTTCCTGATAATCCGCAACATGTCCGTCGGCAAAGTGCAGCACCCGGTCCGCCATCTCGCCGATGACACTGTTGTGGGTGATCACTGCGGTGGTGGTTCCCATCTCCTGGTTGACCCGTTCAATCGCCTCCAACACCAGGATGCCGGTCTGGCTGTCGAGAGCGCCTGTGGGTTCGTCGCAGAGCAGGATGTCCGGTCGTTTGGCGATCGCCCGGGCGATCGCCACCCGCTGTTGTTCACCACCGGAGAGTTGGGCTGGAAAGTGGTCGAGCCGTTCCGCCAGGCCAACCAGAGCGAGGGCTTCGGCCGGATCCATGGCGCGGTTGGCGATCTCGGTAACCAGGGAGACGTTTTCCCGTGCGGTGAGACTCGGAATCAGGTTATAGAACTGAAACACAAAGCCCACATGGTCACGACGGTAACGGGTCAGGGTGGATTCGTCATCGGCACTGATCCGCATGTCGCGAAAGGTGACTTCGCCGCTACTGGGGCTGTCCAGACCACCGAGGATGTTGAGCAGGGTGGATTTACCGCTGCCGGAAGGGCCCAGCAGTACTACAAGCTCCCCCTCTCTCAACTCAAGGTCGACCCCACGCAGGGCGTGTACATCAACACTGCCTGTGTGATAGACCTTGGTCAGCCCCTGACCTTGCAGGGTGATTTCCGGGATTGAGCTGGGACCTGAATCAGACACGACTTACTCCATGTCATGGAAGTATAGCTCAGCGCAGGGTTTGCCGATGACGAGATGGATCCCCTTCAGCCTCAGCATACCTGGCTGCAGTATGAGGTCAATTACTGCTCTCAGTTACCGCTTTTGTCCTCAATGGCATTTTGCTCCTGCTTCGGTTTACGCCAGGCGGCAAACAGCAGGGTGAGCAGGCCAAGTATCAGTTCATCGGCAAAAGGGATCATGTCGGGAATCACAAGATCGAGTAGAAACAGCGTCCCGGTAAGCAGAAACAGCTGGCGGAAGCGCAGCCGGTCCGCAAACTTGAGAATCGCAGCAATGATTGGTACCGAGTGCATAGGCGTTACCCGAAACTGTTTGGCAAGTTTGAATATAAGGCAGTCTGTTCCACATCCAGGTTCAATACTCTAACGGTTAAGTCGAATTGTCGAGTTTCCCAGCCTCGATTCACGCTGTATGGGTCAATCTCGTTAGCTGTATCGGGTTTGCGTGTAGGGGTATTACTACCCTCCAAAAGTAGGGTATCACCCCATAATAAAAAAACATGAGTCTTGTTAGGGTTTTGTTACTGTTTCACAAAAAGTAACAAGTACGCTATGGGGTCCGATGGGTAGTAAACTGCTCGCTGGGATTCCGGGGGATAGCGGTGAGACAAGTGAGGATGGATGGGGTGGTCTGTGTCGTACAGACAACAATAAGAAGGGATTGGCGTGATCGACATATTCTCAGGCAGTATGTATGTCGATCACGGATAATTCCCATGGCATCTCCTGCAGAATGAGTGATTTGGTTTGCCTCAGAGTACCCGACCTGATTGACACTGACTGTGTTCTTAATACCAGGCACATGTGTGCTTTGTTTTGTCTTTGCCAAGAGACGACTCCTCTCCATCTGATTTGATGACCGCAACGATCACCTCCGCACCAGGTGGATCGTCGCTGGTGAATTCCGGGTTGTTTTTGGCGCGTTGCTGATCATTGTTACCTGAAGGGTATTTTCAATGGTACTCAACAGATCAGGCCTGGTCGTTTAGCTTTCTAATGGGAGAATTCGATGAGTCAGAATCTTGTGAACCTGCATCGTTATGCGATGTGCCTGTTGCTGCTGCTGGGGGGATTTTCAGTCAGCAATCAAGCCGAGGCGGTACCGGCCTTTGCCCGCCAGACGAGCATGCCTTGCACAGCCTGCCATTTTCAGCAATTTCCAGCGCTTAACTCGTTTGGCCGTTCATTCAGATCCGGTGGCTACACCCTGACCGGTGGGCAGGGGATGATCGAAGGGGACGACATCTCTCTGCCTTTGATGCTCAACGCCTCTGTGATTACCAAACTCAGATACCAGAAGACCAACGGCAACACAGATGAAGGATCCGATCATGGTCAGATCGAATGGCCGGATGAGGCGGCTCTGCTGGTCGGTGGTAAGCTGGCCAAGGATGCAGGCTTCCTGATGGAGCTCGGGCTGACCGACGCCAACTCCTTCCTCTCCACCAAAGTTCACTTCAATGTAGCCAAAGCCGGTGCAACCCAGTTGAGTGCGATTCCTTTCTCCACTGATGGACTGGGCTCGGCTTACGGTTTCGAGCTGCTCAATACCGGCGCGCAACGTTCACAACGTCCAATCGAAGAGCGCAAAGGCTTCAGCGCCGCTCAGGCTCTGGGTCTGGGAAGCGGTGAAGCGACCGGTATCGCCCTGGTCGCGTCCGGACACAACTATTTCGTCAACTACACCCCCTGGACACCGGGTTGGGAAGAGAACAACATGACCGTGAAACCTTCCGGTCTGGCCCACTATATCCGGGCGGCCTATACCCCGTTCATCGGTAGTTGGGACACCGGTTTCGGTGTTCAGGTCTGGACCGGTGATGCGGAAACCAGGAATCACGGTGAGGATACTGTCATCCCGACCGATGGCTGGGTCATCGATGCGCAGGCGCAGGGCAATGTGGGGAATATGCCTCTGGGTGTTTATGGCAGCTATGGTCAATGCGAAGGCACCGATGCCGCCAACAGCGGTTTGACTCATTTTGCCGACAGCGGATTTTGTAATGGTGCGGATGATGCGGATTCATTTGCCATCCTTGGACAATTGGGACTGCTGCCAAACAAGGCGAATGTATTTCTCGCCTATCGGACTTTGGATGACGGCTCGGATAACGACAACAAGTTCAACGCCACAACCGTTGGTGGCAACTATATGTTCTCGCAAAACATCCGCTTCGAGCTCTACTATGTCAAAGAGAGTGGCAGCGGTATCGATTCGCGTCCCGATGAGCGTGACAGCAAGTGGATGTTTCAACTGTTTGCCGGTTATTAATCGGCTGACGCTGTATCGGTCGCAGAATCCATACCCAGACAACGCCACCATACAGGTGGCGTGAGAGAACCAATTGAGGAAAGACTCATGAGTAGAATTGTTACCAGAGTGGTCAAGATTGCCGCAGTGTTCAGCCTGTTTTGTCTGACCCTGTCTGCGGCTAACGCAGGCAGTGCCTATGAAGGATATTCCCTGTTCAATCAAACCTGCTTCCTGTGCCATGGTACCAGCGGCAAAGGGGATGGCCCGCTGGCCGGCAAACTGGATATGTCACCATCGGATCTCACCAGCGATGGCAAGACAGACGATGAACGCTTGTTCGGTCTGATCAAAGGCACCATCGCACATGGTTCAGAGAAAAGTGCGATGCCCAAGTGGGGGCTGGCGATGCCGGAGAATCAGATCCGTTCACTGATGACCTATATCCGTTTTCTGCAGAACAGCAAGCACGCTCTGCCAGGGGATCCGGAATTGGGTCACGATGTCTATATGTCGCGCTGTGTTGCCTGCCACGGTCGTGGTGGCATGGGGGATGGTCCGTTGACAGAACTGCTGACCATGAATGCTCAGAATCTCACCGATGCCAGTGAGCTGAACAAGCATCCGAACAGTGAGCTGATGAATATAATTACCAATGGAACGCCAGGTAACACCCTGATGCCTGGCTGGAAAGGCATACTTTCAGAAGAGGAGATAGCCGGTGTGCTCAGCTATGTCCGCCTGCTGGCCAAGTAACCCATATTAATCCGAACCGATCGGCAGCCTGCATCGCTTGCAGGTTGCCGGACTTCTCCCTTCAATTCTCTGTTCCAGCCTTTGCAGGCGCATAAGCAGCTACGCTCAGAGCTCATTGAGTATCCTTTTTCTTGTCGCACGATACTCCTCTTCACTGATCACAGCCTCACTTCGAAGGTTTTCCAGTCTCTGCAGGCGTGCCTTGATACTGGGATTGGCTGGCTGGGTTTCAGCTGTTGCGGGTTCCACCGGTTTGACCTGCTGCTCAGGCGGCTGTGCAGTAACGGGCTGTCTGCTCGGTTGTTGCGCCGGGGCGGTTTCGACTGTAGCTGAACCTTTACTCTGTTCAGCGCCATCTTCGCAGTTCAGTTTGACCTGTAAACCCTTTGAGAAATCCTGATATTTGATCCGCTGGCTGAATGCCTCGCAGGTCGGTTTGCGGATCACGATTTTGCCGTACAGTTCGGCTTTACCCGCGTCGTAGGCGGCGGGATAGAGCTGATTCTGGGTGACTTCCAGAGGGGTGACGCCCAGGGCTTCGTCCAGTATGTAGACCGTTGCACCACTCGGCTGAGTTTCAATGCGCAGCGGCATCTCGCCGGATACCCCGCCAATACCGGTGCAGGCTGGAAGTTGTGTGATCAGCAGTATCGGTGCTGCCAAACGGGTCAATGTTTGCTTCGGCATAGGGAAATCCAATCGGTCTCTGTGTCTCTGTTCTGGTTATTGTTGGTGACTGTTTGTTGCGTATGGCGGTGGTTTCTCACTTGCCGCAACTCCCCCCGGTCACCGCGATGAGTATATAGCATGTCTGTTCGCTTGGCAGTCCACGCTTCCTTTCAGGTTTGATTTCTTAACCCTTAATTAACACTTAAGTTACTGTTCACACTTTGAAAAAAGAACGCTTGGGATTAAGTTTCGTTTAAGTTTCACGAGCTAGTTTAAGGTCAAAGGATGAAAACGACCTGGTGCACAAACGCCATAGTGGCAATTTAAAGTTGAGCCCGTTGATGCGGTCTCAGGAGGTATTTATGAAACATTTCATGTTTATGATTCAGAGCATTTTGGTTCTGGTATTCGGCATGACTCAAGTCTCTTTTCTCTATGCAGAATCCCTGGATTCCAAGCAGGCAGTGGGTGTCCCCTATGCACCTGATACTCTGGTCATGGTTGAAAAAGTGATCGCTATCGATGCCGATGGGCAGGCTCATACCCTCTACCAGGAAGAGGAGGGTCGGGTCTATCGACTGGATAATGTCAATCAGGTGGTGCATGACCTGAATGCCCGCGGGATCAAATCGAAAGGCAATTTTCACTCCCTGCAGGCCGTGCTGGCTCAGCGGGTCTTCGTGATGGGTAAGAACAATCAGCCCTATCCGGCCGAGCGGTCTGAGGTGGGTATCCCTGAAACCTATCGGTTGGCGGTAGAGAATCTGCGGGTAACCAAAGACCGGATAACCGCGATCTACACCACCAACTGTAACGGCCTGTCGATCTGATCAACCCTGAGTTCGACGTAGTCGGAAGAGCCCTGTTTGGGGCAGTCGACCGCTTTGGTCGACTGTCCAAAACGAAGTCGGATTGGCTTACTCAGCGCACAAATTGAAGGATTTTATCAGGCTCTCTTGCAGGATCGGCAGGGCATGGGCATCCAGCGCCTGGTAGGCAGCTTTGGTAATATGGGAGTAATCCTCGGTGTAGTAGCCAACCTTTCTGTTCCCCTCTTCGTTGGTCATCACCTTTTCAATGTCCAGCATCGGGAATCCCATCTGATTCGCGTAGATCCTGACCCGCTCATTCACAGCCATGACATTGGTGCTGATGTAGTCCTGGAAGCTCTGCTTTCCGCGGATGTTGTTGATCCACCTTACCAGCGTATCCATGAATGAGTCAGGTAGACCCATGGTGATTTCTGTTGCCATTACCGGTGTGATACCGGCCTGCTGGGCGGTTTCCGCCATCGCTTTGACATTTTGAAAGGCAGCCTCCCCAGTCTGATCGGCAACCTCTCTTGGGTGGTTGGAAAAATCGTTGATGTATCCCCAGATGATGACAGCTTTGGGTTTGCTGGCGAGCAAATCCTGTTCAAATCGATCACGAACTTCACTTGAAACTGCACCGTTGACTCCGGTGTTGGTCACTTTCAGGCAATCCACCTGACTGATCGGCCAGGCTTTGGCGTATGAAGCGCCGGTGATCAACAGGTTTGCTTGTGGTTCAGTGATACTGACCTCCTGGGCCTGGAGAAGCATCGGCGTAAATAGCAGGGTCAGGATCGTTACTCGAAAGGATTTCATCGGGCTATTGGCTCCCATGGGTCGGTTTGTGAAATATGAGTGACCATTGAATGTTCTGCTGGTCTTCCCTGTGATCTGTTTTTTGCCGGTTAGTTTATTGCAATCATCCAGCGACGCAACAGTGCGTGTTGAGATATGTGTAATCCGGGGCGGTTTGGGTCTTGCTGCGGAGCCTGAACAAATTATGCTTCCGTCTGCAGGGCAGGAGAGATCAGTTGTGGGCCCCGTGGCAGGGCAAGCCTGCAACGGTTTGAAGAGTGTCGAGTTTCTTTACAAAACCTCATAAGAACTAAAGGAATAAATACATAACACCCTGAAATTAATGGTATTAATATGTTAGGCATACTATTTGCATTTGCTTACGGAAAGTTATTGGACGGAGTCTACATTCGATGGGTAAAAAAAGCTGGTATCTTTCTATTGCGCTGCTCTTCACGAGCCTGTTTGCAGCGCATTCACAAGCTGCTCTGATCGATCAGGGTGGTGGACTGATCTATGATACCGTGCTGGACGTCACCTGGCTTCAGGACGCTTCCTCCTACAAGGTCACCTATGAAAATGGTGAGCAGGATGCAGGTAAGCTGAACTACAATGACGCCTCTGCCTGGGTCGATAGCCTGGTCTATGAGGATACGGTTCGTGGCGTTGTATATGATGATTGGCGTCTGCCCACCACCTTTACACCCAGTGATGGGACCTGGTACGACGAAACCGGCCTGAGCAGTGAGTTGGCCTTTATGTACTATGTCAATCTGGGCTATCCGGCGATCATCGCCGAGGCAGGGCAGGATCCTGCAGAGATACCCAATCCGACCTCCAGCAACTACAACCCCTTTCAAAATCTGCAATACCGGGGTTACTGGTCTGAAACCACCGTGGCCGGCAACGATCAGATGGCCTACTTCCTGCACTTTCACCTGGGTATTCAGGGTGCAACCAGTGTAGATGGGGATGAGCTGCGTGTCTGGGCGGTCAGGGATGGCAATGTCACTGCCGTACCGGCACCTCCTGCACTGCTGCTGTTACTCTCCGGTCTGGTGATGATGAGGTTCTTCAAGCGCGACAAAACCATGGCCGAGTCGTAGTTTCTCAACACTCCACAGAGTTAGGATGATTGCGCCCTGTTCTGCAGGGCGCTTTTTTTTTTGCAGAGTGCCGATGGAGTCTGTTGGCCACTGAAAATAGAGCGATCGGCTCTCAATCGGCTGTGCCTGATGTGGGTGTTGCGGGTAAGTCGAGGTGTGAGATGGCGCGCCCGACAGGATTTGAACCTGTGACCCCCGCCTTCGGAGGGCGGTACTCTATCCAGCTGAGCTACGGGCGCTGAGGTGCTGCAACTCTCCGCAGCGCGGTGATTACAGCGATGCGTAGTTTAGCCCTCCCGGGAGGTGTCGTCCAACCCTGTTCGCTCTTTTTTTCATCCACGGGTATAATCGCCGGGTTTTTCGGAATGCCCATTGTTAACAGGCCCTAATAGGCCATGCTCAGGGCTTGAAGCAAGTCCATGAACAAGGCGTGCGGCGCAATCGATTGAAATACGGAGGATTATGCCCGTGAGTATCCATGTTGTAACTAAGTCTGGTGTGTTGACAGGTGTGGCTGTCGCATCGCTGCTGGTTTCTGCCCAGCTTTTCGCAGAAGAGCGTCCAGAGGTTCTGGAACGAATTGCCCCGATCGGCAAGGTGGCTGTTGAAGGTGCCGCAAAGCCTGCTGAGGCTGCGCCTGCAGCGGCTGCCGAGAGTGCGCCTGCCGCCACAGAAACAGCGGCCGCGCCGGCCGCCGAGGCCGCCCCGGCTGAAGAAGCTGCACCTGCTGCTGCTCCGGCTGCACCAACTGGTGATGCGCTGGCCGTCGCCACCACCTCCGGTTGCATGGCCTGTCACCAGGTCGAGACCAAGGTGGTCGGTCCAGCCTATAAAGAGGTAGCCGCTAAATACAAAGGTGACGCTGGAGCGGTTGATACGCTGGTCGCGAAAGTCAAGGCCGGTGGTGTCGGTACCTGGGGACAGATTCCCATGCCGCCCAACGCCCATGTCTCGGATGAGAACATCCGCGTCGTTGTGGAGTGGATCCTGAGTATGTGATGAAAGCGTCCGGCAGCCACAGTTGTGTGGTTGTCGGGCAGTTCAACTGAGCATCGATTTCAGATTGGCCAGATGGGCCGATCCCCGCGCCTGCTGCTCCTCCTTGCTGAGCTTGTTGCCTCGGCCCTCCCAAACCAGGTCCTCTTCCGGTAGCTCCTGCAGAAAGCGGCTCGGCTCTCCGGCAACCATTTCACCGAAACGTTTGCGTTTACTGGCATAGCTCATGGTCAGGGTGCGTTGCGCCCGGGTGATGCCCACGTAGGCCAGCCTGCGCTCCTCTTCGATGTTGTCCTCTTCGATGCTGCTGCGATGGGGTAGCAACTCCTCCTCCATGCCGACCAGGAAAACATGGGGGAACTCCAGTCCTTTGGCCGCGTGCAGGGTCATCAGGTGGACCTGATCCTGTTCGCCTTCATCCTCCTGACGCTGCAGCATGTCCATCAGCGTCAGATGGTTGACCATCTCCGCCAGGGTCTTCTCCTGCAGTTCACCATGCTGTAGGGCTTTCAACCAGTCCATCAGATCGGTGACATTCTCCATCCGTGCCTCGGCGATGCCGTCACTGCTGGCATTCTCTTTCAGCCAGCCCAGGTAGTCGATCTCTTCGATCAGGGCGCGGAAGGCCGCTGCCGGATCCGAGTCAGCCTTTTGCGCATGGTGTTGGATCAGTTGGGAAAAGTGCTGCAGGCGCTCATAGGGGCGACTGCTGAGCAGGCTCTTCAGACCAATCTCTTCGCAAGCGGGCAGCAAGGCGCTGCCACGCTGCTGGGCATACTCGGCAAGTTTCTCCAGGGTGGTCGGACCGATCTCCCGGCGCGGGGTGTTGACGATGCGCAAAAAGGCGCTGTCATCGGTGGGATTGGCCAGCAGTCGCAGATAGGCCATGCCGTCTTTGACTTCGGTGCGGGAGAAGAAAGAGGTACCGCCACTGAGAAAATAGGCAATGTTATGGCTGCGCAGGGCCTTCTCGAACAGTTTCGCCTGATGATTACCCCGGTAGAGAATGGCGCAATCCCGGTTGTTGACCTTGGCGGTGAACTTCAGGTGGATGATTTCCGATACCACCCGCTCTGCCTCCTGGGCCTCATTGGGGCAGACCAGGACTCGCAACTCCGGGCCAAGGCCGAGCTCACTCCAGAGCTTCTTTTCAAACACATGGGGGTTCTTGCTGATCAGCTGGTTGGCAGATCTGAGGATGCGGCCACTGGAGCGATAGTTCTGCTCCAGCTTGATCAGTTTCAGGGTTGGGAAATCGGCCTGCAGACGGGCCAGGTTTTCCGGCCGGGCGCCTCGCCAGGCATAGATCGATTGATCGTCGTCCCCCACCACGGTGAACGCAGCCCTTACCCCGGCCAACAGTTTGACCAGCTCATATTGGGCCTGATTGGTGTCCTGGTACTCATCCACCAGCAGATAGCGGATCCGGTCCTGCCACTGATCGAGTACCTGGGGATGGCTGCGAAACAGACTTACCGGCAGTAGGATCAGGTCGTCGAAATCGACCGCGTTGAAGGCCTTCAGACTGCGCTGATAGGCCGCGTAGAGAAGTGCCTGCCCCTGTTGCAGATCGTTTTCCGCCTGCTGCAGGGCCTGCTCCGGAGTGATCAGGTCGTTTTTCCAGGCGGATATGGTCCACTGGGCGGCGTTCACCACCGAGTCGTCCCCCAGGTTCTGTTTGCGTAACAGATCCTTAAGCAGTCCGGCGCTGTCCTGTTGGTCAAAGATCGAGAAGCCCGACCGATAGCCCAACCTCTTCAGCTCCTGACGGACGATGTTCAATCCCAGATTGTGAAAGGTGGAGATTCGCGGAAGTTGCTGTTGATGATCACCCAGAGTTTTGGCGACCCGCGCTTTCATCTCCCGGGCCGCCTTGTTGGTGAAGGTGACCGCGGTGATCTGCTGCGGGTTGAGTCCGCAGCGCTTGATCAGGTAGCTGATCTTGGCGGTGATGACCCGGGTTTTTCCGCTGCCGGCCCCCGCCAATACCAGTAGCGGTGTGTCGATATAGTTGACCGCTTGCTGTTGTCTTGGGTTGAGGTCGGACATTTAACGGTGGTCTTTACGGCTGCTGGACAGAGGCGAAAGGGTACGCAGTGGCGTTATCGATTTCAACACTGGCGTCAATGCCTGATATGATGGGTAGGGCAGGGCTGGTTTCGGCAAACTGCGATAAAGAGCCCTGTAAGCGTCCAGAAAAAAGAAGAGATTTCATGGTAATAACACAAGACAGACGCCGCAATCCCCGGGGTGGCGCAGAGGGTCAGCTGACCCGTGAATCCTGGCGTGTTTTTCAGATCATGGCCGAATTTGTCGAGGGTTTCGAGCAGCTGGCTCAGATCAGCCCTTCGGTGAGTTTTTTCGGCTCGGCAAGAACGCCACGGGACCATCCTCACTACGCCCTGGCGGAAGAGATTGCCCGGTTGCTCTCCGACAGTGGATTCTCCGTGGTCAGCGGTGGAGGGCCCGGCATCATGGAGGCCGCCAACAAGGGGGCCTTTGAGGGGAAGTCCACCAGCATCGGGCTGAATATCCAGCTGCCGATGGAGCAGTCCGGTAATCCCTATCAGGATATCTCGCTCAACTTCCGTCACTTTTTTGCCCGCAAGGTGATGTTCGTCAAGCACGCCTCTGCCTATGTGGTGCTGCCGGGCGGGTTTGGAACCCTGGATGAGATGGCTGAGATCCTGACCCTTGTGCAGACCGGCAAAACCCGTAAGATCCCGATCATCCTGGTGGATGGCAAGTTCTGGGGTGGGCTGCTGGATTGGTTTCGCGATACGCTCTGCCCCGCCGGCACCATCGACCAGGAAGACCTGGATCTGGTGCAGGTCTGCGAACAGCCGCAACAGGTTGTGGATGCCATCTTCAACCACTACGAAACACGACGCTTCGAGCCCTCTCCTGCGGAGCAGGAGATACTGCTTGAGCTGTAATAATCTCCCATGGAGGGAGGACATGATGAACAAGCTGAATCTCCTGGTCAAAGCCCTGTTGAGTGTCGCGCTGCTCTCTGGTCTGCCGCTCTACGCTGAGGATCAGGCAGTACCTGAGCCACCGGAGCTGCCCCTGCCCGAGGTGATCGTCGACGGTGAAGTGATCGAGCCCGATATCACCATCATCAAACGGGATGAGGGTACGATTACCGAATACCGGGTCAATGGCCAGCTCTATATGGTGAAGATTCAGCCGGACAACGGGCCTGCCTACTACATGAGCGACCGGGATGGGGATGGGGAGTTCGATTCCCGCTCCAACGACCCGACCGATATTTCCGTACCCCAATGGATACTGCTGCGCTGGTGATCGGGGTTTGATGAGTCATTTTCTAGCAACCATCGAAAAATTTGCCCGGGGATTCGACCAGATCAATGAAAGACTGGGGCAGGCGATATCCTGGTTGAGCCTGTTGATGGTGCTGGTTACGGTGGCCGTGGTGGTACTGCGCTACGTTTTTCAGCTTGGCTGGATCTGGTTGCAGGAGTCGGTCACCTTCATGCATGCGGCCCTGTTTCTGGTGGGGGCCGCCTACACCCTCAAGCACGAAGGTCATGTGCGGGTCGATATCATCTACCGCAAGTTCTCCGAGCGAGGCCGGGCCTGGGTCGATCTGATCGGTACCCTGACCCTGCTGCTGCCGGTCTGTCTGTTCATTTTCTATATCAGCTGGGACTACGTGGCCAAATCCTGGGCGCTCTTTGAGGGCTCCAGGGAGGTCGGCGGGCTGGAGGGTGTGTTTCTGCTGAAGAGTCTGATCCTGGTGATGGCGGTGTTACTGGTGCTGCAGGGGATCTCCCTGGCGGTACGCAGTCTGAGTCAGCTCCTGGGGCAGGGGGAAGCCCCTGCCGAAGGTGACGGGTGATGGCTGAATATCTTCCTCTGGTTCTGTTCCTGCTGGTCTGCCTGGTGCTGCTGTTCGGCTACCCGGTGGCTTTCTCCCTGGGCGGCACCTCGCTGGCCTTTGCCTGGCTGGGGACCTATACCGGACACTTCGATGATGCCTTTCTGCAGGCGCTGCCGAATCGGCTCTACGGCATCATGACCAATGAGACTTTGATCGCGGTGCCCCTGTTCGTCTTCATGGGAGTGATGTTGGAGCGCTCCAGGGTGGCGGAGAATCTGCTCGATACCATGGCCAGTCTGTTTGGTACGCTGCGTGGTGGGCTCGGTATCTCGGTAACCATCGTCGGTATGCTGCTGGCCGCCAGTACCGGTATCGTCGGTGCGACAGTGGTGACTATGGGGCTGCTGTCACTGCCGACCATGCTCAAGCGTAATTATGATCCGGCCATCTCCTGTGGGGTGATCTGCGCTGCCGGCACCCTCGGCCAGATCATTCCCCCATCGATCATACTGGTACTGCTCGGGGATGTACTCTCGGCGGCTTATCAGCAGGCCCAGCTCGACATGGGGATCTTTTCACCGGACACGGTCTCGGTCGGCGATCTGTTTGTCGGTGCACTGCTGCCAGGGCTGATGCTGGTGCTGCTCTACCTGCTCTATATTATTTTCGTCGCCGTGGTGAAGCCGGCATCGGTGCCGGCGATCCCTGTCGATGAGAAGCTGGAGAAGGGAGCCTTGCTGACCAAGACATTGAAAGTCCTGCTGCCACCGCTGTTGTTGATCGTTGCCGTGCTCGGCTCGATTCTTGGTGGTCTGGCGACGCCAACCGAAGCCGCTTCGGTGGGTGCGATCGGCGCCATGCTACTGGCCTTCAGTCAAAGGCAACTCAATCTGAAAACCCTCAAAGAGGTGGTTACCGGCACAACCAAAGTCACCAGCATGGTGTTCATGATCTTCATCGGCGCCTCACTCTTCTCCTTGGTGTTTCGTGGTTTCGGTGGCGATGAGGTGGTGACCGAGTTGCTGACCGATCTGCCGGGTGGAGTGGTCGGTGCGATGGTCGTGGTGATGCTGGTGATGTTCCTGCTGGGGTTTATCCTCGACTTCATCGAGATCACCTTTGTGGTGGTGCCGATCGTTGGGCCAATCCTGTTGGCGATGGGATTGGATCCGGTCTGGCTTGGGGTGATGATCGCCATCAATCTGCAGACCTCGTTTCTCACCCCGCCTTTCGGTTTCGCTCTGTTCTATCTGCGTGGTGTGGCGCCAAAGCAGATCTCCACCACGGCCATCTATCGCGGCGTGGCACCGTTCATTGTCATTCAGCTGCTGATGCTCGGCCTGTTGGCCTACTGGCCGCAATTGGCTACCTGGCTGCCGGACGTGGTCTACGGCTGAGGCAGAACTGATCATCAAAACATCTTATTGAATTGCTCAATTAATTACTTGTGAGGCGTGATTATGGGTTTTGAAAGAATCATGGGGCTGAATGTCACGGATGATGAGGCGTATCAAAAGTATCGTGAGGAGATGGAGCCGATATTGAACTCAATCGGCGCCGCCTTCGGTTACGATTTCAAGATTGCTGAAGTGTTACGTTCAAAAACCGATCAACCGATCAACCGGGTCTTTACCATCGATTTTCCAAATCGAGCAGTGATGCAAGCGTTCTTTGAACGGCCTGACTACCTGGCGATCAAGCAGCGCCATCTGGATGGTGCGATCAACAGTAAAACGGTGATTGCCCTGCATGAGACGGATGCGTGAACCGATCGTTCGCTCCCTTGTGAATTTATTAATCACTGCAGGATTAATTTCAGAGTTTTCCTGATAATCACGTTAGACTCATGCACTGACTAGATACTTGGTGAATGAGTCCGAGGATTGAATGGATTTCTTGTTTCGTGCTTCTGATCCAGCCTGTGTTGGAATGATGGTGAGCATTCGTTGCTGGATTATTTAACTGCAAATAAACACGAATCATAGTGGCTACAAATGTTGCATCGATGTCCAATTGAATTGTCATCCTTGCCTGCCGGATTGACAGTTATGTCATAAACCGGTGTTACAATTTTATCTCCAGATCCTGAGAATCCTGAATGACTACCATCATGGGCTCCTGATTCATCAGTCAGGGGATCCTTCTTCTTATTGCAAAGAGGCCGGCACAAAAATGAATATCAAGGACAAAAAGATCAACTGGGGTGTGGTCAGTGTGGTGATCGGTTCCTGGCTCGGTGCAATGATCATGTTGTTGGTGATGTATGACATGATGCTATCCATGCGGGCCATGCGTGGTCACATGGGGGATATGTCTCACGATATGCGTGAGATGAAGGTCAGTATGAATGGCATGGGGGAGAAGATATCCCTGATGTCCAAGGATATGAAAATCATGAGCCATGAGTTTGTCGAAGTGGATCAACATATGTCGGATATGTACAAACTGATGGCGGATGATCTGGATGCCATGCGCCAGAGCATGCAGGTGATGACGCCATCGGTTGCTACCATGGGGCCAACCATGAATCGCATGGGCAGCGATATGAACCGGGGTGTCGACTCCTTTACCAGTCCCGGTAACTATATGTGGAATATGATGCGTTGACTGTTTGATTAAGTCCGCTAATAAAAACAAATGGGTGGGGATATAAACTCCCCTCTCCCCTTGCGGGAGAGGGGCTTATTTCGCGATTGACGTCCACTAGCGTTATATCAAAAACCTGAAGCTCAGGAAGTTACACGATTACCAGTTCCGGTAGCTATACGTGGAATATGATGCGTTAAGTGTTTTGATTGAGTCCATAAATAAGCGCATATTGGTGGGGATATAAACTCCCCTCTCCCCTTGCGGGAGAGGGGCCGGGGGAGAGGGGGAGAATCGGCACTTTGATCTTCATAAGAACTCGATGCGTTTTTTACCTGACTCCACGGATTCACTATTTTTAGCCAGGTGAAACGCTTCGCGTACACCCTCTCCCCAACCCCTCTCCCATCAAGGGAGAGGGGCTTATTTCGCGATTGACGTCCACTAGCGTTATATCAAAAATCTGAAGCTCAGGAAGTTACACGATTACCAGTCCCGGTAACTATATGTGGAATATGATGCGTTGACTGTTTGATTAAGTCCGCTAATAAAAACAAATGGGTGGGGATATAAACTCCCCTCTCCCCTTGCGGGAGAGGGGCTTATTTCGCGATTGACGTCCACTAGCGTTATATCAAAAACCTGAAGCTCAGGAAGTTACACGATTACCAGTTCCGGTAGCTATACGTGGAATATGATGCGTTAAGTGTTTTGATTGAGTCCATAAATAAGCGCATATTGGTGGGGATATAAACTCCCCTCTCCCCTTGCGGGAGAGGGGCCGGGGGAGAGGGGGAGAATCGGCACTTTGATCTTCATAAGAACTCGATGCGTTTTTTACCTGACTCCACGGATTCACTATTTTTAGCCAGGTGAAACGCTTCGCGTACACCCTCTCCCCAACCCCTCTCCCATCAAGGGAGAGGGGCTTATTTCGCGATTGACATCCACTAGCGTTATATCAAAAACCTGAAGCTCAGGAAGTTACGCGATTGATATTCGCATTCATTTGTGGAGTTAAGATAATTAAACCGAGAGTGCCTGCAACAGGGCCTTCAGTGCCTGCCCGCGATGGCTCAGGCTGTTCTTGGTCTGCGGCTCCAGTTGTGCCGAACTGCAGTCATGGGTGGGGACATAAAATATGGGGTCGTATCCAAATCCGTTCTCGCCTTGCGGTTCAAAAAGAATTCGGCCCTCCCAACTGCCCTGGCAGATGATAGGGGTCGGATCTTCCGCGTGACGCATGTAGACCATCAGGCATTGGAAGCGGGCTGTGCGTCTCTCTTCCGGTATATCTTCGATGTGGCTCAGCAGTTTCTGCAGATTCTCTTCGTCAGAGGCCCCCGCTCCTGCGAAGCGGGCTGAGTAGATGCCGGGTGCCCCATTCAGTGCGTCGACCTCGATACCCGAGTCGTCTGCGATGGCCGGCAGGCCACTCAGACTCGATGCATGGCGGGCCTTCTTGATGGCGTTTTCAACAAAACTGAGACCATCTTCAATGGCGTCCGGAATATTGAAATCCTTTTGTGGTACAACGGTAATCTGTTCGCTGGCCAATAGCTGATTGATCTCCCTGACTTTGCCCGCATTGTTACTGGCCAGTACGATCCGTTCACCTGAATGATGTCCTGTCATTTCACTCTACCTGTTTCTCTGATTTGACTGCACTGTTAGTGTTGGTGATCACTCTGGTAAACGCCATCCCTGAATCCAGACTCTTAACCGATAAGCTTGAATTGAAGCTTAACAGGAGGCGAGATCACAGACCCGGAGGGCACCACGCACCCCCAGGTTTAACCACCCAGCGCCTGTTTCTGAATCTGGCAGATCTGTTGAATGCCCTGGTCTGCCAGATCCAGCATGGCATTCAACTCTTCGCGGCTGTAGGTATCGCCTTCTGCGGTTCCCTGCACCTCGATGAACCCCTGATTTTCATTCATCACCACGTTCATGTCGGTTTCGGCATTGGAGTCTTCCGCGTAGTCCAGATCCAGTACCGGGGTACCCTGGTAAATGCCCACCGAGACGGAGGCCACCATACCCAGCAACGGACTCTGTTCCAGCAGTCCTGCCGCACGGGTATGTTCAATGGCATCGACCAGCGCGACACAGGCGCCGGTAATGGAAGCGGTTCGGGTGCCGCCATCGGCCTGGATGACATCGCAATCCAGGGTGATGGTTCTTTCGCCCAACGCTTTCAGATCCACGGCGGCACGCAGCGAGCGTCCGATCAATCGCTGTATCTCCTGGGTTCTGCCGCTCTGCTTACCCCGGGCAGCCTCACGACCCATGCGATCGGTGGTCGACCTCGGGAGCATGCCATACTCGGCGGTGATCCAGCCTTGGCCCGCGCCCTTGAGAAATCTGGGTACAGATTCATCGACGCTGGCGGTACAGAGTACCTGGGTGTCGCCAAAGCAGACCAGGACGGATCCTTCAGCATGCTTGGTAAAGTTACGGGTGATGCTGATCTCTCTCAGCTGATCGGGTTGGCGTCCGGAAGGTCTCATGTCGCTCCTTAAGGGATTGAAGGCCGTTGTGATTGTCGGGGCGCTATTATGGTTGAATGAAATGGAGATGTCAGCCTAGTTGCTATTGGACCGGCAATCAAATGGCTGACTCGCTGCGGATGGTTTGAGTCGGTGCCCGGAGATAAGGGAGATTCCGTTTCAAGTCAGTCTGAATTGATCCGAGTTTGAAATATCCTTGATCAGGTCAGCGTTATCGTTACCTGGGCTGTTTACGGCACGGCTGACCGGGTAGTGATCAACCTCACCGGGCGCCGCCTGTCTCAACAGGGGCAGCAGTTGCTCCTTTGTCTGTACCTGGGGATCCAGCCAACAGTCGAAATCCTCAGGTTGGAGAATGATCGGCATACGGTCATGAATCGGCGCCACATCCTGATTCGCCTCGCCGACCAGAATGGTGCAGGAGTCGATCTCCCGGCCCGATTGATCCTGCCAGTGCTCATAGAGACCGGCCAGAGCGAACATCGGTTGGCTGGTTGGGCGGAAGCAGTAGGGCTGCTTGATGTTGTTCTCTTTTTTCCATTCGAAAAAGCCGCTGCAGGGAATCAGGCAGCGTCGGTATTTGAAGGCGGCACGGTAGGCCGGTTTGCTGTGCACCGTCTCAGCCCGGGCGTTGATCGTTTTGTAGCCGATCTTTTCATCCTTGGCCCAGAAGGGGATCAGGCCCCAATGAAAACCGCCCAGAACTCGCGCTCCGTTCGGTGCTGCCACCGCCAGGATATCCTGGGAAGGAGCGATATTGTATCTGGGTTTGAGGGAGATGGTTGAGGCTTCCAGGGAGAAGTAGCCTTCCAGCTCATCCATCATCACATCGAGGTAGAATCTGCCGCACATGGTGTTAGCAGGTCCTAGCCTTTCCCCATGATCGAGCCGAGGATGCCGCGAATGATCTGCTTGCCCAGCCTGGAACCGATCGCCCGGGCGATCGATTTGGCAAACGCCTCACCAACCCCCTGTCTTCTTGAACCGCCGCTGCGACTCTTGCTGCGCTTGGCCTGTTTCTCCTGTTCCTCGGATTTGGCCTGCTCCTCGCGACGCTTGATCAGCTCCTCTTCCCGTTTTTTCAACAGTTCATAGGCGGACTCCCGATCGACCGCCTCGCCATATTTCGATTTCAGCGGCGAACGAGCGAGGATCTTTTTGCGCTCTGCTTCACTGACCGGGCCGAACTGGGAGCGGGGTGGGGACATCAGGGTCTTCTCCACCATGCTTGGCACACCCTTTTCATCCAGGGTGGAGATCAGGGCTTCACCGACGCCCAGATTGCTGATCATCTCTTCGGTGTCGAAGGCCGGGTTCTCACGGAAGGTCTCTGCCGCCGCTTTCACCGCTTTTCTGTCCTTCGGGGTGAAGGCCCGCAGGGCGTGCTGGATACGGTTACCCAGTTGACCGATGACCTGATCCGGCACATCGTTGGGATACTGGGTGACAAAAAACACCCCGACCCCCTTGGAGCGGATCAGCCGCACCACCTGGGTGATCTTCTCCAGCAGCGCCTTCGGCGCATGGCTGAACAGCAGGTGGGCTTCGTCAAAAAAGAACACCAGCTTTGGCAGATCCGCATCTCCCCGTTCCGGCAGCTCCTCCATCAGTTCGGAGAGCAGCCAGAGCAGAAAGGTGGCGTAGATACGGGGTGAGTGATAAAGGGTTGTAGCATCGAGAATGCTCACCACCCCCCGGCCGGAGAAGTCGTTCTGCATCAGATCCTCGATGTGCAGTGCCGGTTCGCCGAAGAAGATTTCACCCCCCGCCTCCTCCAGGGTCAGCAGGCGTCGCAGAATGGCCGTCACGCTCTGCCGGGAGACCCGGCCATATTCCCGTTCCAGATCCTTGGCGTTGTCCGCAACCCAGTTGAGCATGGCACGCAGATCTTTCAGGTCGAGCAGCAGCAGCCCTTCGTCATCCGCCAGGCTGAAGGCGATCTGCAGCACGCCCTCCTGGGTCTCGTTGAGTTCCAGCAGATTGGCCAGCAGGGTCGGGCCCATTTCCGAGACCGTCGTACGAACCGAATGTCCCTGTTTGCCGAACACATCCCAGAAGAGTACCGGGCAGGGCTCGAAGTCGTGCGCATCGATCTTGATATAGTCGAGTCGTTCGGTGATCTTCGGGTGAGCCTTGCCGGCACCGGCAAGACCGGAGAGATCCCCTTTCACATCCGCGGTAAATACCGGTACGCCGAGGCGGGAGAAGGATTCCGCCAATACTTGAAGGGTTACGGTTTTGCCGGTTCCGGTGGCTCCTGTGATCAGGCCGTGACGGTTCGCCATCCCGGCGTTGAGCACTATCTGTCGATCACCATTGCCACCGAGCAGAATGTTATTGTTGGTCATGTTGCTGGTCCTGAGATAGTTGACAAAGATTTACCTTCAGTACTGGTCTATCTTCGGGTTTGGGGTAGACTCTGTGAAGCATACCGCCTTTGGAAATCGCTATACTTATACGCTGATGACAATTCATTGATCAAGCGGGATTGTGATTTCTTTATGGCTCAACAACGACAACCTTGTGGATCACGGGGGAAATAACAATGATGGAATTGGTACAACAACTGATATCGGGTGCCGGTGTTAGTCAAGAGCAGGCTGAGGGTGGCGCGGGTCTGCTGTTCGGTCTGGTGAAAGATCAGCTCTCTTCCGGAGACTTCAGTCAGGTCACGAATGCGGTCCCCGGAATCGAGTCTCTGATCGATGCCGCCCCCAGTGAAGACTCAGGTGGTCTGGGTGGCTTGCTTGGTGGTGTGGCCTCCGCAATCGGTGGTGAACAGTTGGGCAATATGGCTTCGCTGGCCAGCGGTTTTTCCAAGCTCGATCTGGATGCTGGGATGATCGGCAAGTTCGTTCCGATCGTACTCTCTTTTCTGCAATCACAGGGTGGCGACGGTCTCTCCGATCTGGTAGCCAAGGTACTGCAAGGGGATTGAGGAACAGCTCATGCGCTGGCGTGGACAACGAAAAAGCAGCAATGTGGAAGATCGCCGGGGAATGCGTTCCCCCTCACCCCTGGGATTGGGGGGAGGCGGTGGCGGACTACTCAATCTGCTGCCAATGGTCTTCAAACTGTTTGGTGTCAAAGGCGGTATCGTCGCGGTTCTGGCAATCGGTGCCTATGGTCTGCTGAGTGGTAATCTGGGCAGCATGCTGGGTGGCGGTTCCGGTGGTGAGAATCTCTCCACCGGTGGCGGTCAGCCGGTCAAGCAGAGTGCACAAGAGCAGGAGCTGGTGAAGTTCGTCTCGGTGGTGCTGGCTGATACGGAAGATACCTGGCATCAGCTGTTCCGCAAGATGGGTTCCGAATACAAGGAGCCCAATCTGGTGCTGTTCCGTGGCGCCACCAAGACAGCCTGCGGCTTCGGTCAGGCGGCGATGGGCCCCTTCTACTGTCCTGGTGACCATAAAGTCTATATCGACCTCAGCTTCTTTGATGATCTGAAAAAGCGTTTCAAGGCGCCGGGTGATTTTGCCCAGGCCTATGTGATTGCCCATGAAGTCGGCCACCATGTGCAAACCCTCTTGGGGATCTCGAAAGAGGTGCATAAAGCGAAGGCTTCACTGAGTGAAGTGGAGGGCAACAAGCTGTCGGTCCGGCAGGAGTTGCAGGCAGACTGTTTTGCCGGGATCTGGGCCTTCAACGCCGATCGCTCCCGTCAGTTGCTTGAGTCCGGGGATATCGAAGAGGGGCTGACCGCCGCCAGCGCCATCGGCGATGATCGATTGCAGAAGCAGTCCAAGGGGTATGTCAGTCCGGACTCCTTTACCCATGGAAGCTCAGCCCAGCGTGTGAAGTGGTTTCAGGTGGGCTTTCAGAACGGTGACCTGAAAAAATGCGATACTTTTGCCGTGAGCCGGCTGTAAACGGTTGCCCGGTAGTCGATGAGGAGTGGATGAGATGGGGATAATTTCTTGGGTGATTCTGGGGCTGATCGCTGGTGCATTGGCCAAATGGCTGATGCCGGGCAAGGATGGCGGCGGCATTTTCGTCACCATGCTGCTGGGTATCGCCGGCGCTCTGGTAGGCGGTTACATCGGTGAATTTCTGGGGATCGGCAACTCAGGTGGATTGAGTCTCAGCAATATCCTCACCGCAACGGCAGGCGCCTTCCTGATTCTTTTTGCCTATCGGCTGGTCAAGCAGTCGGGTGGTGAGTCGGCTGAGGGATCGACCGGGGAAGAGTGATCCGGCGACCGGCTTGAGCAGAAAGACTCAGCTCACTCCTCATCCAGGTCGTCGACCATCTTGCGCAGATCCTCGATCGCCTGGCTGACATCGACACTCTCTTCGGGGTGATCCAGGATGCCCCGGTTCTTTTTCGCCAGCGACATACTGAAATCGGCAGGCGTCAGCTTGGCCTCACTCGCCCGCCAACGCAGAGCAACCACTGTGACGTTATCGCTCTCTGGGTTGCTTTTTGTCTCGGCCTGTTTGGCAAGCTCACTGATATTGTTCAGCAGTGGCGCGCTGTTTTTATAGAGGTTGTCCACCATCGGCCGTTCCGGCAGGGGACCCCAGAAACCATCGCTGCAGAGTAACACCACATCACCCTGTTTCAGATCATGGGGGCCACTGAGTTCGGCAACCGGCCGGTTGCTGTTTCCACCCAGGCAGCGGGTGACATAGTTGCGGAATTTGTGGGTATGCACCTGGGCTGCCGAGATCAAGCCCTGCTGCCGCAGATGTTCCACATAGGAGTGGTCGTCGGTGCGCAGGTGGATCACGCCGTCACGCATGATGTAGAGACGGCTGTCGCCGATGTGCGCCCAGTAGGCGGTGTCTTCCTGTACAAGACAGAGCACGCCGGTAGTCCGGGGTTCGATGGGTGGCTCCTGCCGATCGCCGAAGGCGGTGATCTGCTGGTGGCTCATCTCCATCAGTCCGGAGAGAAAAAAGCGTGGATTGGAGATCGGCTTGCGGCTGGTGAGGAAGGCCTTGCGGGCGTTATCCATGAGGATTTGCGCCGCCATCTCCCCTTTGGGGTGGCCGCCCATACCGTCGGCCAGGGCAAGCAGAATGGCATCCGGGGCTTCCATGATCAGACAGCGATCCTGGTTCATCGAGCGATTGCCGATCAGGCTGCATTGGGCTGTTTCATACTTCACGAGATCGCCCTCTTCTCATCGAGCAGTTCGGAGAGCGAACTTTCGGATTCGACCGGGTTGTTGCTTTGCAGGGCATCCAGCAGCTCCCGGGCATTTTGCGGGCGCTTCTCGTAGCCGATCTCCATCGCCCAGTCGATCGCTTCCAGCATTGCGGCAGGGTAGCGTCGGCGGTAGATGCGTGCGGCGGGTTTCAGCTTCTCTTTGGCGTGTCGTTCGATGGCCGAGGGGGGCGCCTTGCCGTCGAGGCAGGCGCGCATGCTGGCACCAATGGCATACACATCGCTCCAGGGGCCGACATTTCCGGATTGGTAGTACTGCTCGACCGGGGAGAAGCCGGTGGTTACCACCCGGCCTGTGCGGGTGCCCTCATTGCGCACTTCATGGACCGCGCCGAAATCGAGCAGTAGTGGGTTGCCCCCGGTGCGCAGATGGATATTGCTCGGCTTGATGTCGAGATGCAGCAGATTGCGTGAATGGATCTGACTCAGCGCATCGAGGATCGGAGGAAACACCGTCATGATGAAGCGGGTACTCAGACTGCCGCTGCGCTTTTTGATGTAGCTGGCCAGGTTTTTACCCCGTTCGTGGTCCATCACCAGGTAGCCGGTGTTGTTGGCCAGGAAGAAGCCTCTCACCTGGACGATATTGGGATGACGCAGCGAGGCCAGCACCTTCGCCTCCTGATAGAACAGGCGCAGACTGCGGTTGAAGTTGTCGACCTGTTTCTCCTCAAGGGGCATCACCTTGCCATTGCTGGCCCGGCGGGCGAGTTTTTTCGGCAGGAACTCCTTGATGATCACCTCATCCTGGGTGTCTTCATCCTCAGCAAGATAGATCAGACTGAAGCCACCGCTGGCGACCACTTTCATGATGACATAGCAGTCAATCTCAGTGCCTTCCGGCATGCTGTCTCGAAGCTTATCCATTTAGGTCCCGTACTGGTTAATCTCGGCTGGTTTGCTATCCATCATCTCACTGATTATAAGGCCTTTTAATAGAATTACTCCTGTTCTTACCGGATTTGTGCCCTGCCGGTCGGTAAAAAAGTGATTTTCATCAAAAAATTCTTATGCCGGGGGAGGCAGGCAGCACCAGCGATAGTGTCCAGTTCCAGATAGCGGCCTATTCGCTGAAATCTGAAATCATTTGCCGCCGAAAGGTGATTTTTTTAACCCAAATCACAGCAGATCGCTTATGATAGATGAGTTACAACCGCATGGCCGGGTGCCATTCAAAGCCGCTGGATCCGTCCAAAACGATCTGGCAGAACCCGGGCCAGGCCGCCAGCCGAATCAACCAGAAAGATCAGGCAGACCAATATGATCAGCAGTATGACCGCCTTCGCAAGGGAAGAGTATCGAGGTGAACTGGGCAACATGAGTTGGGAGATCCGCTCAGTCAATCACCGCTACCTGGAGGCATTTCTGCGTTTACCTGAAGAGCTCAGGGCCCTGGAGCCGAACATCCGGGAGCGTCTCAACAATCGTCTTGGGCGGGGAAAACTCGATGTCAGTCTGAAGTACAAAGCGGGCACGAGCGGCGATGCCTCCCTCTGCATCAACCAGCGACTGGTCGAGCAGTTGATCGACGTGGACCAGCAGCTGGCCGATATGATCGAACTGGATCCCAGCATGCGCTCCGGTGACCTGCTGCGCTGGCCTGGTGTGCTGGAGGAGGAAGAGCGGGACTACACGCCGGTCAAGGTGCAGGCGATGCAGCTTTTGGAGACCGCCCTCGACAGCCTGATCGACAACCGGTTACGGGAAGGGGAGCGGTTGGGAGAAATCATCGGTTTGCGCTGCGATGCCCTGGCTTCGGAAGTGGGTCGGGTAAGGGGCTTGATGCCGGATGTGCTGGAGTCGGTGCGCAGCCGGATCAAAGACCGTCTCAATGAAGTGATGGAAGAGCTGGATGAATCCCGGGTCGAGCAGGAGATGGTGCTGTTGGCCCAACGCCTCGACGTGGATGAAGAGCTGGATCGCCTCGAGACCCATATCGAAGAGGTAAGGCGGGTGCTGGAATCCGATGAGCCGATCGGACGGCGGCTCGATTTTCTGATGCAGGAGCTCAACCGTGAGGCCAACACACTCACCTCCAAATCGAATAGTGTCGATGTGACACGTTCGGCGGTGGAGATGAAAGTACTGATCGAACAGATGCGCGAGCAGGTGCAGAATTTAGAGTAGCCCTGTTTGTAATCGGATTCTTTCTGTTCCAGGCTTGTCAGCACGAACCGGCTATCTGTATGAGCGGTGTGCCTGTACTAAGCTACTCAGCCTTTGGTGCCTTACCCTAAGATCTATCCGGACGTGATGCTCATTGAACCCCTGCTCCTCACAGAGGTCAATTGGATTGGCAAAGAGCGATATATTTCCTTTAGGAATTGCGTGTTTTCTTTGCTACATCAACTGCCTATTATCTTTCTAACAGTTTAAAACTTTTATCGATTACTGATCTGGCGTCGGTGTGTGAATCAAATTTCACATCAGCTCGATTGATGAACTGACCAGACCAGACCCCAATCAATCCCGCCAGTAGATCAATTTGTACACACGGTTATGTTTACTCTTGGGTTGAAATCCATCGACCGATTGACTCAGAGAGCATGCCAACGGAGAGACCACAGCCATGCTCAACAAACCTCTACGTCTTACCAAACAACCAAAAATAAGTGACGAAGCAGCCTTAGTGCGTGATGCATTGATCGAGCATGGCCTCGAAACACCGATGTTCGATAATGGCATGAGCCAGGATCAGAAGTACGATCGAATCCGGGATCTGATGAGTGAAGTGATGCAGACACTCGGTCTCGACCTGTCGGACGACAGCCTGATCGAGACACCCCACAGAATTGCCAAGATGTATATCCATGAGATCTTTTCCGGTCTCGACTACAGCCATTTCCCCAAGATCACCCTGATCGATAACAAGATGGGCTCGGATGAGATGATCTCAGTCGAGGAGATCGACCTGACCAGTACCTGCGAACACCACTTCATCACCATCGACGGCAAGGTGAAGGTGGCCTATCTACCCTCAGCGAGCCTCATTGGTCTGTCAAAGATCAACCGGATCGTACGTTTTTTTGCACAGCGGCCCCAGGTACAGGAGCGCCTCACCCGGCAGATACTGGTTGCTCTGCAGACGCTGCTGGATACCGAGGATGTGGCGGTCTCCATCGAAGCCACCCATTACTGCGTAAAGGCCAGAGGAGTGATGGACAGTAGTTCACACACCAGAACCAAAGCGCTTGGAGGCAGTTTCAAACAAGACCCCTACCTGCGTGCAGAGTTTTTGGCATAAAAAAGAGTCTGCAACCGAGAATGCGGAATGGCGGTTAGCAACAAAGATTTGTAATTAAGATAAAGACAGATGGGGAAGGTGCATTTCAGCGAAAATGGTGCGGACCTGAATCCCCGGATTCCCTTCCCGGGATAGTCAGAATCGACAATCAGTGAATCAATTAACGGCCATTTTGGCTATCGCACTCTCAACAGTCTTGTTGAGTTTGGCGATCGATTTCGTCATCACTTTCGCAACCTTGGGCTCCAGCATAGAACTCATCATCTCAAAGTTCATACGTGAGATAACAACCGTACCATCCTGCTTGCCATAGACGGAGAGACCACATGGCATCATGGCGGAGACGTAACGGGTCTCATCGGCAGCCAACAGTGGTACGGCATTCTTACCGCTGGTCAGCTTGAAGATCACCAGTCCACCGGGAACCTCCACCCCTTTTTTCGCCAGGCGAGTGCCTAAGTTGATTTCAGCAATCAGTTTCCAGCCGTCGTCCTTCAACTGCTGCCTGACGATATCCAGCGCCTTATTGTAGTCATGTTGGATGGTCTGTTCGACCACAATAGCAGGTGTATCAGTTGGATCGTCTTGATCTCCGGACTCAGCCGAAAAGGCGAAAGTTGTGTTAAAAGAGAATAGGGCGCCGAGCAGTGCAGCGGTGAAAGTGGGATTTTTCATGAGTAGTACTACCTGAGAATGGTTAAGTAAAGTGCGAATAGTGTCGGATGGGGCTGATACACACATTGAAAAAACTCAATCCCCTTATGAATAGTCAGGGTATGCGGCCGACATAGGCCCAGTCGCTGAAGTAACGGATGATTAGTCTGTTAGGGGAAGGAAATGATTGGTGTTAATGCAGCAAGGCACTGTTATGTATGGGATATCTTGCTTTTTACAGTACATTCACTAGAAAGGGGGTATTCAAGCAACGATCCATTAACATGGAAGCATCTCTTTGTGGAAATAGAGGAATCGATCGAACCGCACAAGCCAACGGTAATCTCTGTTTACCCTCTCTTCAAACGAATCATTCAATTGATAGATCAAAATCTGTCTGGGAATCTATTACCCGAGAGGCGGTAGCAGTACTTCATCCTCTTGTTCGTCATTCTCTTGAAGCAACCCCTTACAAAATACTTACTTCCTGTGCCTAATAGTGAGTAGTGAAATGTTTGACACTAAGTGGAATGTACAACCAGGATTAAGATAGTTTTTTAAATAAAACAGATTGTTAGTGAGGAGTTTAAGTAAGATTGATCTTGAAATATTGATCAGGCAGTCAAACAAGAACATTTGTAGTACTATCGGTGTGTTAACGCATTATATGTGCCGTCCACATAATCAACAGTTAGGTTACAAAAGAGATTATATTTATGAGCGGATGTTGTGACGGAGGATGTTCAGTAAATGCCCTTCAAGAAGAGCGACAACGAGGAACACTTAAAACTGTCTTAGGCATCAATGCTATCATGTTTATCGTGATAGTTGGTGCTGCCATATACGGTGATTCTACGGCGTTACTTGCCAATAGCTTTGATAATTTCGGTGATGCTCTTACTTATGCATTAAGCTTATTTGCTATTTCTCGTGGCAATAATATGAAAGCTAAGGTTGCCTTTTTTAAAGGTGTACTTATTCTTTTGGCAGCAATAATTGTAACAACCCAAATCATTTACAAACTTTTTGTTCCAGGCGTACCTGTTTTCGAGGCAATGGGTATCTTCGGCATTCTAAGTCTTATTGCAAATTCTATATGTCTTTTTCTTCTTTGGCGTCATCGCCATGAAGATGTGAATATGAGTTCAGTATGGGCATGCTCGCGAAATGACATTGCCTCAGATCTTTCAGTAATTATTGCTGCCGGAGCTGTTTGGTTATCAGGGTCAGGCTGGCCTGATATAATTGTAGCGTTAGTACTTGTAATTCTATTGTATCGCTCAGCGTTTCGCGTTATTTCCTCAGCAAAAGCTGAGCTACACAATTCAACTATACTAACCGATTATTGAAAGCGTTGAGTATTTAAGAGATAGAGCTGCATGAGATCGTATTGCTATCGAGAAATGTGTCCTGGTGAAGAACAGATGGTTTGCGCTTTGGTGGCACAGGTTTTTAAGGAATATATGGCTTCAGTTTATCGCCAATCCAGAGGCACTGAAAGTGCGTATGCAGTCTGATGGCTTTGTGCTGGTGGCGGTACAAGATGATACAATTGTTGGTATGTTAGAGTTTTGTCCTCCAAATATGGTAGCTCTGCTGTTTGTGACCGTCAGGCATCAAGGTATAGCAAAAAACTATTGGCTCGTTCACTAGATAAGGCATCTATTTCAGACCCGAATCTATCAAAACTCATAGTGCATTCCTCACCATATGTCGAGCCAATCTACCAAAAGATGGGTTTTTACATAACTGGAAGCGTAGAAACAGATAGTGGAATTACCTATATCTCTATGGAACTCTTACTTCAGCACGAAAATACCTGAAAAAAATCTCAACAACGATTAAGATTTGTTCACTCGTCTGACGCTATCACGCAAGCGGTTTACTGAGCGTTATGCAGATACTGATTGAGGTGCGATATGAATAGAGTCCTTATAGCAGGAGCCACAGGTTACTTGGGCGGATATATTGCCAAAGAGCTTGTGAAATTGTCATATCCTGTCAGAGCGCTTGTGCGCAATCCTGAAAAACTAAAACAAAACAAGATTGAAGTAACTGAAATAGTTCAGTCAGAAATAACCCGGCCTGATTCTATCAAAGATTGCTGTAAAAATATTGATGTAGTCATTTCTACAGTAGGTATCACACGGCAAAAAGAAGGCCTCACCTATATGGATGTGGACTATCAGGCAAATATGAATCTTTTGCAGGAAGCAAAAAAGCACGGAGTAAAAAAGTTCATTTATATTTCTGTTTTAAATGGGGAGAATCTTAGAGATTTGAAAATATGTGAAGCAAAAGAGCTGTTCGTCAAACAGCTGATAGAGTCAGGATTGGATTACTGCATCATTCGCCCAAATGGATTTTTCTCAGACATGACTGAGTTTTATAAAATGGCAACAAAAGGCCGAGTCTATCTATTCGGTGATGGTGAGCTGAAAACGAACCCGATACATGGCGAGGATCTGGCTGCAGTCTGTATTGAAGCTATTCAAAAGCCTGATCAGGAAATCAAGGTCGGCGGGCCCGAAACCTTATCTCATAATGAGATTGCAACGGTAGCCTTTGATGCGCTGGGTATCAAACCGAAAATAACTCATATTCCAAATTGGGTGCGCGTTGTTACTCTCAAAATTGTTAGATTATTTACTGGGAGCAAAGTGTATGGACCAATCGAATTCTTTATGACAGTTATGGCGATGGATATGGTTGCACCTGAGTATGGAAGACATACATTAAGAGAATATTTTACTAACCTGAATCAAGTAAATAGATAACAAATTACTACACAAGGATTGTCAGCATTGATAATCTATCAAGCTGTAAACTAAAAAATACTATCTACTTTATATCAATAAGTCATTTAAAAACATGTATATTCACGCTTCCAATGACGGTGACCAATGATAAAGCAAGTTTTGTTATTACGAATCAGTTATTGGCTTGCTGCAGTTGCGGACTTTGCTGTCGCGATATTAGTGTGGATACCTGAAAGGATGGGGGTAACTGAAACAGTCTATCCAATGGGGCTCGCATCTGCAGTAATCCTCTCATGGGCCGTACTTTTATTGATGGCCGATAGAAAACCTTTGGAAAGAAGGTGGATACTAATACCAACGATTCTTGTCGTTGCATTGTTAGCTATCACACGAACTCTATTTTCACAGGATGGCGCTATTGAGTTTAGTATTGTTCTGCTTCTTTTTGCAATTGCACTGATCATCTTTATGGCTTATAGCTACTACTACGCTGGTAAATATCAAGCAAGTAACTAGCCTTATATTAAAATACACATAACAACTCTCCCGTTTGGACGCACATTTCGCTGCGTTTCATTTGCTTCGCGCAGCTTTAACCTTGCTTTTCTAGAAAAGGAGACGCCAATGATTATTACGATAGGTATAATCACAATCATCTTGGGTCTGATTGGCTGGGTCGGGCAAACATTGGCAGTTTTTAATAATGAATTGGCCACGAAGCTCGGGCTTTCTGAAACTGAAGAAGTAATGGACCCTACGATGCTTGCTTTCGAACGATTCAGCATGGGCATCATGGATTTTTTGCTCATGTGGATTCTTCCCCTATCAGGATATTTGATGATTATTGGCAATGAGTGGTGGCCTGTGCTTGCGCTCGTTGGGGGAGCCGTTTATTTGTACATACCAGGCTGTTTCAGCATCACCAGAATTGTGTTGGGAAAGCGTGGGTTAAAGATTGGAACTCGTTCGGCGCTGATAACCGCCTATGTTCTCGCTGTACTTTGGACTGTAGACGCCTTGGTAATGATGAGTTTGGCAGTCAAAGCGTTGAACTTGTAATAAATACCAAAAATCACTAAAGATGCTTTCAAGGCGCTCCTACGGTTGAATCATTACTGCGCCAATAAGTATTATGGTGTTAGCGAAATAAGCTGGAACTTTATAGTGGCTAGACTTTTCGCTCGTGCTCCTCTTTTTGCTATAGAAGCAAATACTAATTGTTGTAGATCAAAGCAAAATTCCAGTTTAGTAACAATATAGAGATCTGACGCATTATTGACCTATCCAGCGACAAAATAGGTCATTTCTATCGCGACCCTGCAGTAGATACGCGATATCTAATTTCACACCAGGGAGCGAACTCATGAGAAAACTTAACTGTACTGATAGCATCTACTTAGTAGTCATAACGGCTTCTATGTTCTGGGTCTCACAGGTTATGGCCTGGACCGACAACATTACAGAAACCGCTTATGTCAATTCGATCTGCAAACTGGAGCCGGAAGCCCAATGTTCCTGGGCTATCCTGATTGATACCAAGGCGCCGGGTGTTGATATGCATGAATCCTCGCTGGCCTCCGCCCGTCTTGATCGCTCCAATTTCGAACGCGCAAACTTTTCCCGCTCAATCTTTCAGTTGGCGAATCTCAAGGATACCAATCTGATGTTAAGCAATCTGGAGCATGCCCACATGCATGGTGTAAATCTGCAGAATGCCAATCTGATGTTGGCCAATCTGACCGGTGCCAGCCTGTTTGATGCGGACCTCAGTGGCGCCGATCTGCGTGGGGCGAACCTGCAGGGGGCTATTTTGATCAAGGCGAAATTTGATCATGCCATCTGGACGGATGGAAGGATCTGTGCTGAAGGCTCTATTGGTCAATGCAATTAGGTCTGATCTGACTGTATGAACAGCGCTACCCGTCTGGTTTCGGATAAGGTTTCGACTGTTTTCTATCGGTAGCAACTGCTTGCAGTTGCTACTCAACAGCCAAATAACCCCAAGCTCTCCAGCGTTGAAAACAGGCTCCGATTGATCAATATAATGGATTAAAACAAGTTTGGAGAGAGCCATGAGTTTCATCACGCCTGTCGCCCTGTTGTCAGCACTAGCCTCCTGGGGGTTTCTGATCATGACATTTGTGAATCTGCTCTCAGGGCATTTTGATACCCGTACCTGTCAGACAGAGTGTGTCAGCAACTACTACTTTATCTCGGCAGCATTTGGCCTGGCGGCAGTAGCACTGGCAACCTTCTCTGTCATTCGGTCAGGTTTTACTCTTGGTCAGATCATCAGTTGGCTGTTTGCCGTTTCACCAATTGCCATTGTGATGGCCATTTTCACGGTTGGTTATCTGGGTACAGCTGGCCACTAGGCAACGCAGAAACAGTGATAGGTCAATGCAGCTCTTGCAGGTTGAACTGTTCTGCAATTGCTTCACTGCACTCATCCTCCGACGCTCTCATTTTGAGCGGGATTCCGGACGGTGAGATGCAATTAATGGTGACCATCTGATCAGCTTCAATGCCGACGACACGCATCACCCGCATGGGGTTGTAGCTGTAACTGAGGTCGATCACCGCCAGTTGTTTGTCACCCATCCACTCATAGCGTCCCACCGCCTGGGGTTTGCTGATGCGCTCCGCCGCCGGGATGTTGTTCCGGTCGTACGCCTGGCTGAGGCTCAGCTTGGCACCCTCCCTGACCTCATCGACCAACTGTTGCAGAAAGCTCTGACCGAAGGAGTTTTGGGTCAATCCATCCGCTGGTTGTCTGCTGACCTTGACGTTTGATGGGGTTGGAGCAAAGTCACAACTGCTTAAAGTCAGACTGAGAGTCAGGATGACGAGTGGAGTGCGGGGCATGGTGTGTCCTTTGTACAACTACTGACACTATTCTAACTTGGAATCGGGCGTGACAAGAAGTCGAGTCGGAACCCGGCCAAAACGTGGATTCAGGTTGCGGTCCCAGGTCTGTGGATTGTTACTGGTGAGCTCGGCTCAGTGTACGGCGGACTTGTCCGGTGTGATGATCTCGTTCAGGACTTCAGCCAATGGCCTTGGTTTGCCGAAGTGGTAGCCCTGTCCGTAATCGACACCCATATGTTTCAACGCCATAGCGGTCGTCTCATCCGAGACAAATTCCGCGATTACCCGTTTTTCCATGAAATGGGCGATTTCGGTAATCGAGCTGATCATCGCATAATCCGCCGGTTTGTTGAGAATCTCCCGCACGAAGATGCCATCGATTTTGACGTAGTCCACCGGGAAATCCTTCAGGTATGAGAAAGAGGCGTAACCGGAGCCGAAATCGTCCAGGGAGAATGCGCAGCCGAGTTCACGGATCTCATTGATGGCGGCTGCCGTATCGCTGATATCCCCAACCAGGGCCGTTTCGGTGATCTCAAAACCAAAATGTTTGGTCTCCAGAGAGGTGTCTTTGATGCGCTCGATCAGCAACCGCTTGAAGTCCAGGTCCCCGAGGGATTTGCCGGAGAGGTTGATGGAGAAGCTCTGTCCGTCGGGGAGTTGGTTGGCAAAGGGTTCCAGCTGTTTGAAAAAGGCCTCCACCACCCAACGATCCACATCCCGCATCAAATCATAGGTTTCCGCTGCCTCGATGAAGCCCTGGGGTGACATGATTTCACCGTTTTCATTGCGTACCCGTAGCAGGATCTCATGATGGTGCGATGTCAGTTGGTTGGATTGCAGGGGGACGATCGGTTGAACAAACAGCTCCAAGCGACCTTTGGCCAACGCCTCTTTGATGGCGGGTAGGGATTCCACCAACTGCTGGCGCTGCTGATAGACCGAATCGCTCTTCAGGTAGATGCGGGTACAGTTACCGCCGCCCTGTTTGGCCATGTTGCAGGCAGCCAGTGCGGCTTGCATCAGTTTGTCCGCTTTTTGGTCGCTGCTGTCGATTTCAACGATACCGACACTGGCGGTGGTCGGAATCATACGCCCTTGCCAATCAAATGCAGTCTCATCAATCGTCTGACGCAGCATCTCTGCGGCCTGATAGCCGGCCTCCAGACTCTCCTGCTTCAAAAGCAGCGAGAATTCATCGTCACCAATACGACCCAAAGCACCACCTTCCGGCAGATAGCTGAGCAGGATGTCAGTGACGGTCTGTAACAGCTTGTCTCCCCCCTCGAATCCGCACAGATCGTTCACTACCTGAAATCTGTCCAGGTCGATCTGCAGCAGGATGCCGCTGTCTGTCTCTGTCTGATTGAGGTATTTGCTCACTTCAGCTTCGAAAGCCCGACGGTTGTAGAGCCCGGTGAGCGAATCGATCTCGGATTCCTGTTTGAAGTCACTGTAACTGTTGGCAAGCATGGTTTCGATGGTGCGTTCCACGATCGGTTTGGCGGAAGACTCCATCACCCTGATCTGTTGATCGGCAAAGCGGCTTGCCAGCCTGTCCAGGGATTCATCGAGTGCTTTGAAACCATCCCCGTCGACCAGCAGATAGCGGTCTGTTTGCGGATTTTTCCAGGCCAGACTGAGGACATTGAGCTGGCCTTTCTGATTCTGTTTGACCAACCAGGTATCCAGTTCGATCTTGTTCACCGTGTGGCGCCACTGAACGTCTGTCCTGGACTGGCCATGGTCCGCATGATCAATGTTCATGCCTTGAAAATAGTGGTGAAGATAGGCTTCGTTTACTTCGATCCGCAGGTCGGGGAACTGGTCGCCTTCCGCGCCGATCTCGAGCAGTCGTTGTAACTCCTGTTCGAATGACTTGGCCTGTTCGGCGTAGATCGGATAGTCCGTGAAGCCTTTGCGAATCATCGTCATCATCGCCTGTTGCTGCTTGGTGGTCAGCTGATGTTTTCCTGGTTTATCCGAAAAGATTCGATGCAGCAGCTCAACGATCTGCAGATAGCCTTGCCAACCTTTCTCATCCGCTTTTTCCAGGACTGCGGTCTGTACCATCAGATTGACCCAGCCGAAGCGAAACAGTTTGTCGACGATCGGTGAGATGGTCTGGTTGAGCAGGGCCTTTGAGAGTGCCTGGTAGGTAGTCAACTGCGCCCGCCGGAGTTTTTCATCCTTGAGGCAGCGGGAGATCGAGAGTTTTCGGTTGGCTTCGAAACGGCTGCGTTGTTCGCTCAACAGTCGCTCCAGTTCACTGCTGACCTCATCCACGTGATTGAACTTGCCGCTCTCCACGGCTTCGGTCATCTTGATCAGCTGCTGAGTATCCCGGTCACGCAGTAACGAATGTTGATTTCCCCGATTGACATAGGGTTTCAGACATTCGATGGTATCGAGCAGCCGTCTTACCGGATGGTCGCTGTTCTCCAGCAGGCTGGTATCCTGCAGTACCGCTTCGATGATGAGAAATTTAAGACTGCCCATCAGCTCCCGTAACTGATCGGTAATCAATGGATCCTCACTCAGGGTGGCGACCAGCTCCTCACCGGCACCGATTGCCGCCCGAGCTTCAGCAGAGAGCTGGATCGGCTTTGAGCTCTCCTCCTGAATCATGTTCTCGATCTGCTGTTGCAGGGTGGCGGCCTGAAGTCTTGAGAGGGAGGCCAGGCTGGTCATGACCTCCTTGCGTTCATCGTCCGACATGCCTTGGGTTGGTTCCTGGGCGTCACTGTCGGGGTGGAGGTTACTGAGTTTGCTCAGATGGTCGATCGGGGTGTTTTGGATGCTAGGCGCGTCACTGCTTTTGATGATTGTCCACGCACCCTGGGCTTGGTTTTCAAGGCCATCGATGTGGGCTTTGTTAATCTGTTTCAACAGATTTTCGTAGAAGCGGTTCAAGCCATTCAGCAGGGTGCTGCGAAATGCAATCAGTAATATGCGTGTGATTTTGGTATCGAACTGATAACCGTCCAGTATATTTTTAAAGATGGTCAGCAGGCTGATTGGGGCGATCGGATTGAGTTCGTTGTGTACGTTGCTGTGGCAGAGGTGGCTGAGGGCGGTCTCGATATGGTAGAGCGGACGGGAGACCTCGGATTCGGCCCGACGGGCCACATCATTGACCAGAATCCAGGTTTCTATCTCCTGGGTCTCTACCAGGGACAATTCAGGGTTGTTGTCTGAGCTTGCGGCGGCTTCAATTGCGTTGCCTTCAATAAGATCGTTAAACCCATGTTCAAATTGTTCGATGAACTCTTGATTGAGTTTGCGTTGGTCCTTTTCCAGGCTGTTGAGCGCGAAAAAGAGACCGGACTGCTCCTGGGGGTCGACCGTATCAAAAATGACTTTTTGCAGCTCCTTTTGAGCAACCGAGAAAAAATCGTTTAAACCGTGCTCCAGATAGGGTTTTGTCAGTTTCTTGATCTGATTCAGCAGATCCTGCTGCTGTTTTGGATCGTGATGTCGATCTGCAACCCTGATCTCCGAGTCGGGGCCGGGTGCCTGGTTGTGGGAGTAGAGCGACTCATAAAGTTTGATACCGCTGTCGTTTGTGAAAGAGAGCCCCAGGCCGCCATGGTCGAAATAGACAACCCGTGCCGGTACCTGTTGAGACTCCTGCGGGACATTGAGAAGGATCTCTTCCCGGTCGGCTTCCGAGATGTAGCCGTGGGGCAGGGCCTCATTGAGCCGGGTATCGCTGCAGCATAGATAGACGCCGCCACGGGAAAAGTTGAGCATCCGGCAGTCATCAAAGCTCTCGGATTGATATTCGATTACCACAGGAATATCAATTTTCAAGCGTGGGTGGCGGCGGCGATTCCTTTGATCTTTCAAAGCTGTTGTCCTTTGGCGTTAAGTCCATTTAATCCTTAGTGGTATTAGGGGTAAGCGGTTTGCTGTTGTTGATCCCTAAATTAACTATAGGGTTATCGGCAGCGTGTGTGTTTGGCTTTAGTCAATGGATGGCGTACTGATTGGGGGAATTGTTAAATTATGTTCTGTTATGAGCGGCTTGTATGGATCCAAAACAACCGCCCCTGATCCATTCAAGGTTGGCAATGGATGGATCGAAAGCGCAGAATAGTGGTCAGTTTTAATGTCAGAAACCTGGGGCCTCTGAACAGATCCCATCACTAAAACCAAAACTGACAACCTGTGGACCTGTCTCAATACCATGAATGTCTGTAATCGCCTTACGATAATCCTGATTCTGTTGACCCTGGTTGCCTGCGCCACCAGCCCCACCGGACGCAAGCAACTGATGATCGTCAGTGAGGAGATGGCGATCAACTCCTCCAAAACAGCCTATACCGAGATGCTGAAGCCCTACCAGGATGAAGGGAAACTGGATAACGATCCGCTGCTCAAGGCGAGGGTGGCACGGATAACCGGCCGGTTGATTGCACAGGCGGTGAAGTTGCGTCCGGAGACCGAAAAGTGGGCCTGGAGCATGAAGGTGCTTGATGATCCGGAGACCGTCAATGCCTGGGCGATGGCCGGGGGCAAGATGGCGCTCTATACCGGGCTGGTGGAGAAGATCAAGCCGACCGATGATGAGCTGGCGCAGGTACTCGCACACGAGATCTCGCACGCGCTGGCGAAACACACCGCCGAGAAGATGTCTGTGGCAATGGCCAGTCAAATTGGTATTGCTGCCGTTGCGGTATCAACCGACAACAGAGCGGTGGTGGCCGGTTCGCTGCTGGCGGCCAAGCTGGCGATCGATCTGCCCAATAGCCGTACAGCAGAGGAGGAGGCGGACAGAATCGGCATCGAGCTGGCGGCCAAGGCCGGTTATGATCCTCGCGCTGCGGCCACCCTGTGGAAAAAGATGGGGGAGCTCTCCGGCGGACGCACCCCGGAGTTTCTCAGCACCCACCCGAGTCCGGCCAATCGCGCCGAGACACTGGGCAGGCTTGCGGATAAAATGATGCCCTATTTCAATGCGCCGGGTGAGCGTCCCAGTTTCGATTATCAGTAAACCGGGCACGATTCGTCGGCAAACACTCTTAGCCTCAAGTATCTCAGGACCCAACATGGCCACAGGCACGCTGTACATCCTCTCGGCACCATCCGGCGCCGGTAAAACCAGTCTATTGAAATCGCTCCGTCAGCAGGATGGGGCGCTGAAGGTATCCATTTCCCATACCACCCGGCCAATGCGGCCCGGTGAAGAGGATGGCAAAGACTACCATTTTATCGGTCAGGAAGCGTTTCAGGCGATGATCGGCGCTGCGGCATTTCTCGAGCATGCCGAGGTGTTCGGTAACTTCTATGGGACCTCGGAGTCGGAAGTCAGGGCCCAGCTGGATGCAGGAGATGATACGGTACTGGAGATCGATTGGCAGGGGGCCCGGCAGGTGCGAAAACGCTTTCCCGAAGCGGTGTCGATCTTTATTCTGCCGCCCAGCCCCGAGGCACTCTACGAGCGTTTGAGCGCCAGAGGGCAGGACAGTGAAGAGGTGATTCAGGGGCGAATGCAGCAGGCGGTGAGTGAGATGTCCCACTATGCTGAGTTTGACTACCTGGTGATCAATGACGACTTCGACACGGCGCTGGCTGAACTGGCGGCAATCGTCGCTGCACAACGCTTGAGACTGGTGGCCCAATCCGAGCGGCATAGCGAGCAGATCACTGCCCTGCTCACGGTTTGACAGGTTCAAGGATTGGATCTCGACCCCACAAGCTATACTATAGCGACCCTAATTTTGAACCGGGACTGACAATGGCCGGAAAACTCTACATCAAAACCTTCGGTTGCCAGATGAATGAATACGATTCATCACGCATGGCGGATGGCCTGCGCGTGGCCGCCGGACTGGAGCTGACGGAGAATCCGGAAGAGGCGGATGTGCTGCTGCTCAATACCTGTTCGATCCGGGAAAAGGCGCAGGAGAAGGTCTTCTCCCAGCTGGGGCGCTGGCGTCCCTGGAAAGAGCGCAATCCCGCCCTGATTATCGGTGTGGGGGGGTGCGTGGCCAGCCAGGAGGGTGACGCAATTCGTCAGCGCGCCCCCTATGTGGATCTGGTTTTCGGCCCTCAGACCCTGCACAGACTGCCGGAGATGGTGCAGCAGGTGCGCCGGGAGCATGCCCCTCTGGTCGATGTCAGCTTCCCGGAGATCGAGAAGTTCGACCGGCTGCCGGAGCCCCGTGCCGAAGGACCGACCGCCTATGTCTCGGTGATGGAGGGGTGTTCCAAATACTGCACCTACTGCGTGGTGCCCTTTACCCGCGGTGAGGAGATCAGTCGCCCGTTCGACGATGTGATCGCCGAAGTGGCCGGACTGGCCGGGCAGGGAGTGAGGGAGATCCATCTGCTGGGGCAGAACGTGAATGCCTATCGGGGAGAGATGCATGAGGGGGGCGAGGCCGATCTGGCGCTGCTGATCGAGTATGTGGCCGCCATCGAGGGTGTCGAGCGTATCCGCTTCACCACTTCCCATCCGGTTGAGTTTTCCGACAGCCTGATCGATGTCTACGCTCAGGTACCCGAACTGGTGAGTTTTCTCCATCTGCCGGTTCAGTCCGGTTCCGACCGGGTGCTGGCGATGATGAAGCGGGGCCATATGGCGGTGGAGTACAAGGCCAGGATTGCCCGGCTGCGCAAGGTGCGTCCCGATATCACCATCTCATCCGATTTCATCGTCGGTTTTCCCGGCGAGACCGAGGCGGATTTCGAGCAGACCCTGAAACTGATTGAGGAGGTCGGATTCGATCACTCCTACAGCTTCATCTACAGTCGTCGGCCGGGCACCCCGGCGGCGGATCTGCCCGATGATGTGCCGCTGGAGGTCAAGCAGCAGCGCCTGGAGCGGCTGCAACAGCTGATCAATACCCAGGCGCAGCGGATCAGTCGCCAGATGGTGGGTACCACCCAGCGGATTCTGGTGGAGCGGCCGGCGAAAAAGGATCCGTCTCAACTGGCGGGTCGCACTGAGAACAACCGGGTGGTCAACTTCACCGCCCCCGCTGATCTGATCGGTCAGTTTGTCGAGGTGCGGATTACCGAGGCACTGCCCAACTCCCTGCGTGGCGAGTGGTTGGGACAGCTCAAGGAAAGCGCCGTTGGCTGAACACCCTGACTCCCTGGATCTGGCCCTGGAGCCGGCCGACAACACCCGATTGGCCAATGTCTGCGGTCAACTGGATGAACACCTGCGGCTGATCGAAAGACGCCTCGGCATCGAGATCAACAACCGTGGCAACCAGTTTCGTCTGATCGGTGAGAAGCACGCCATTCAGGCCGGTGAGCAGGTGCTGAACGATCTCTATCGCGCCGCCTCGAACGAACAGCTCGAACCGCAGCGGGTACATCTTTTCCTGCAGCAGGCAGGGGTGGATGAGCTGCTGGATCAGAATCGGGGCAGCGACCTGCCGGAGACAGTGATCAAGACCCGTCGGGGTCTGGTGCGTCCCCGGGGTGCGAATCAGAAAGAGTACCTGCACAAGGTGCTGACCCACGATATCAATTTCGGTGTCGGCCCGGCCGGTACCGGTAAAACCTATCTGGCGGTGGCCAGTGCGGTGGATGCCCTGGAGCGGGATCAGGTCAGACGTATCCTGCTGGTCAGGCCGGCCGTGGAGGCTGGCGAGCGACTGGGCTTTCTGCCGGGTGATCTGTCACAGAAAATCGATCCCTATCTGCGTCCGCTCTACGATGCGCTCTACGAGATGCTCGGTTTTGAAAAGGTCGCCAAGCTGGTGGAGCGTAACATCATCGAGATTGCCCCATTAGCCTACATGCGTGGGCGTACCCTCAACGAGTCCTTTGTGATTCTGGATGAGGCGCAAAACACCACTCCCGAGCAGATGAAAATGTTTCTGACCCGGATCGGTTTCGGCTCCACCGCTGTGATAACCGGCGATGTGACCCAGATCGATCTGCCCAGAGGTCAGCAGTCGGGATTACGCCAGGTGACCGAGGTTCTGGCCCATGTCGAGGGGATCAGCTTTACCTTTTTCAACGCACGGGATGTGGTGCGCCATCCGGTGGTGCAGCGGGTCGTGCGCGCCTACGACGAGTTCGATCAGCGTAACTGACCACCCCCATGAGCAACTTCAAGTTGGAGATACAACGGATTGTCGAGGATTCGGAGGCCAGCCCCTCAGATCGGCAACTGTCTGCCTGGGCCGAGGCCGCCTTGGGCGAATCCGACCACCAGGTGGAGATGGTGATCCGCATCGTCGATGAGTCGGAGAGTCGGCAGCTGAACCGGGACTATCGAGGCATGGACAAGCCGACCAATGTCCTCTCATTTCCATTTGAATCGCCGCCGGAAGTCGCGCTTCCGCTGCTTGGCGACCTGGTGATATGTGCCCCTGTGGTCTCAGCAGAGGCGCGTCAACAGAACAAAACCCTAGAGGCCCACTGGGCGCATATGGTGGTTCACGGCACCCTTCACCTGCAGGGTTATGACCACCAGGATGATCAACAGGCGCAATTGATGGAAGATAAGGAACGACAGATCCTTCAGGCGCTCAATTTTTCCAATCCATACACAGATGAGAAGTAATGAACAGCGAAGACCGATCAGGTAACGGTTCCTCCAATCGTTGGCTGGAACGCATCAGCCGAATGTTTGGCAGCGAACCGCAAGACAAGGAAGAGATCTACAATCTGCTGAAGGAGGCGAGTGAGCGGGAGTTGCTCGATGATGACGCCCTGAGCATGATGGAAGGGGCGATGCTGGTCTCCGAGCGGCGGGCCAGGGACGTGATGACCCCAAGGGCCAAACTGGAGGTGGTGCGGGCGGCTGATGACCTGGACGAGGTATTGCGGGTCGCCATCGATTCGGCCCACTCCCGGATGCCGGTGATCGGCGAGGATGTGGATGAGGTGCTGGGAATGCTGCTGTCCAAGGATCTGCTGCCATTCTTTCAGAAACAGCAGCGGGATCGCTTCGATATCAATGAAGTGATGCGTGAGGCGTTGTTCGTGCCTGAAGCGATGCGTCTCAATCAACTTTTAAAGAATCTGAAAAAGAGCCGTAATCACATGGCAGTGGTTGTCGACGAATATGGTTCCACGGCTGGTGTGGTGACCCTGGAAGATCTGCTTGAACAGATCGTCGGCGAGATTGAGGATGAGCACGATATCCCGGAGGAAGATGAGGTAAACCCAGTCACCTGATAGTTAACGCTCAGGGGTTAAATGATTGCCGGATTATTACCAGGTATCGGTCAAGGATGCGTCGGCTTAGGGCTATGCTTTAGGTATCAGTGGTGTGTCAGTAAGAGGGAATGACCATGATCAACATTGAGTGGCACCATGAGTATGAAATCGGTAATGAGCGGATCGATTTCGAGCATAGGATTTTTCTGGGTTTGATCAGTGATGCATCCCTGGCCCTGGATCTCAATCTGGATCGCCAGCGTATCCTCCAGCACCTTGAAGAGGTTAAACAATACGCCATTTTTCACTTCATAAGTGAAGAGAATATCATGCTCGATATCGACTATCCGGAACTGCAAACCCACCAACAAGAGCATCAGGTGTTACTTGCCCGCTTGACCGATAAAATACACCAGTATCGAAACGAGGTGCTCGATCTGGAGGCGATCGTTGAATTCCTGTTTGAATGGTTCGCCCTGCATACCACTCAGGTCGATACCCGGATCGGGCATTATCTGAAGTCATCCAATAAAACTGCTGCGTTTCCGTTTCCTCCGCAGACTTTAAGGGGCCACTGAGTATTTTATGAAGCGACAGATTGCCGCCAAAACAGAACGCTTGGGTAGGACACGAAGTGATGGAATTTGTACCATGAATCGGCGTGCTATAAGCGACACTCTGTACGGCTCAAAAGCCAACAGGGGCTGCTTGGAAATCTTGCAGGAGCCCACCAGCAGGTAGTGCATGAATGATCCTGGTATGAGCCGTTTGCTGTTACGCACACCTGCTGTTTTCGCTGCCCTGGCCGGTGGATTGACCACCCTGGCCTTTGCACCCTTCGATCTCTGGATCATAGCAGTGCTGGGTCCGATGCTGCTGTTTCTGATCTGGCAGAAGAGCGCTGGCCCCACTTTCAAGAGCGGTTTTTTCTACGGCTTCGGATTGCTCGGCACAGGCGTCTCCTGGCTCTATGTCAGCATTGCCCAGTTCGGTGAACTGGGTTGGCTGTTTCCGCTGATCATTACCCTGGGATTCATCCTTGTAATCTCCCTCTACTACGGTCTTGTCGGCTGGCTGGCCGGGCGATTTCATGGTTTCAGCGCAGGCCATAAACTGGCTCTGATCTATCCGGCTCTCTGGGTATTGATGGAGTGGTTCCGGGGCTGGTTTTTAACCGGCTTTCCCTGGTTGCAGCCCGGCTACTCCCAACTCGATTCGCCGCTTGCCGGATATGCCCCGTTGCTGGGTGTGCTGGGGGTGAGCTGGATGGTGATTCTCAGCGCGGGACTGCTCAGCTGTCTGTTGACCTGTAGGGTCGGTCGGCCGTGGCGGGTGACTGCGCTGGCGCTGATCTGGCTGGCAGGCTGGTGGTTCACGGATATCGAATGGAGTCGGCCCGCCGGCGAGCCCTTATCGGTGGCGCTGATCCAGGGCAACATTCCACAGGCGCAAAAGTGGCTGCCGGAGCAGTTGTCGCCAAGTCTGGTGCTGTATGCCAACCTGACCAAGGAGAACCTGGACAGGGATCTGATCATCTGGCCGGAGACGGCGGTTTCAGCCTTTCAGTTTCAGGTGGAAGAGGCTTTTATCGTACCCCTGGAGAGGCGTGTCAGGGAGTCGGGTTCCAATCTGGTGTTCGGTGTGGTGCAGATGGACCAGCAGCGGGATAACTACTACAACGCCCTGGTCTCCCTGGGCAACGAGGAGCGCGACCACTACTACAAAGGTCATCTGGTGCCGTTCACCGAATATCTGCCGCTGAAGTCCCTGCTGTGGCCTCTGGTGGATCTGTTCACCATCCCGATGTCGGATTTCTCGGCACGACAGGCACGCAAACCATTGATGCGGGTTGGCGATCATACGGTGGGTATGTCGATCTGTTATGAGGATGCTTTCGGTAGCGAAATGATCCAGGCACTGCCTGAGGCGGCCTATCTGATCAATGTCAGCAACGATGCCTGGTTCGGTGACTCACTGGCCCCTCATCAACATCTGCAGATCGCCCGCATGCGCGCCCTGGAGAGCAGTCGCTATCTGTTACGATCGACCAATACCGGTGTCTCGGCGATCATTGCGCCGAGTGGCAAACTTGGGGCTGTCTCACCGCTGCTCGAAGAGGATGTCCTGCAAGGTGAGATTGTGCCCTTGAGTGGTCAAACCCCATATGCCCGGATTGGCAATCCGGCAGTTCTGCTGCTGTTACTGATGAGCCTGATTCCGGCCTTGGTTGGGGGCATTGCAAAGCGTGGTCGCTGACCGGTTCAGGATTGGAAAAACGATTGGTTAAATTTGAGAATCACCACCGGATGACGAAGGTTCAAAAGCGTAATCTATTGTGATTGAATTAGCGTTAACAGGCCTTAGGGCCAGCAACTGACTACCCTTTGATTGACACATGAAAAAACGTGTTTTGATTACCGGTGCTTCATCCGGGTTCGGTGAAGCTTGTGCACGCCGCTTCTCTGAGGCTGGTGATGATCTGGTGCTATGCGCCAGGCGAATGGATCGATTGCAGGCTCTGAGTGAGGAGCTCTCCGGCCAGTCTGAAGTGGTGATCCAGACCCTGGATGTGACCGATCCACAGGCGGTGGAAGGTTTCCTCGATGCGCTGCCGGAAGCGAGTCGGGAGATTGATGTGCTGGTCAATAATGCGGGATTGGCGTTGGGGTTGCAGCCCGCACACGAAGCGGACCTGCAGGATTGGCAGACAATGGTGGATACCAATATCAAGGGATTGATGCATATGACCCGGCTGATCCTGCCAGGTATGGTGCAGCGACGCCGGGGGCACATTATCAATATCGGTTCGGTGGCCGGCAGCTGGCCCTATCCGGGTGGTAATGCCTATGGGGCGACCAAGGCGTTCGTGCAGCAGTTCAGCCGTGGTCTGAAGGCGGATCTGGTCGGCACCCCGCTGCGGGTAACCAATATCGAACCTGGGCTGGCAGAGACCGAGTTTTCCCTGGTGCGCATGAAAGGTGATGCGCAACAGGCTGCCGATGTCTATCAGGGTACCCAGCCTCTGACCGGGCCGGATATCGCTGAAATCGTCTACTGGGTCACGGCAGTGCCGCCCCATGTCAATATCAATGCCTTGGAAGTGATGCCCGTTTGTCAGGCGTGGAGTCCTTTTGCAGTTGACCGGACGCTGGGTGACGATCTTTGAAGGCACTGATCAGCGCAGCAATCGAACTCTGTCTGTTACGGCGGAGTCCCCAGGATCTTCCGGCTTCCTCCGTTCTGTTGTGGATTACCGCCATACTGAATCTGCTGGCCGGGGTCTTGATGTTGATGGATGCGGATTCGAGTCCGGCAAAGGCGATTGGCCAGACCCTGTTCGAATTGGCTCTGATGATGAGTGCCTTGTACGCCGCTCTGCTGCTGAATGGGCGACTGGAGCGATTCATCCAGTCGGCAACCGCGCTGATGATGTGTGGCTTTCTGCTGGGTATGTTGGCACTGCCTCTGATCGCCTGGGGTAAACAGAACCAGTCTGCAGAAGCCGGTATTCTGTTCCTGGTGGTATTTGCCTGGGGTGTGGTTGTGATCGGTCATATCCTCAGACACACCTTTGAGTTCTCGCTCAATGTTGGGATCGCCATCGCATTGCTCTATACCCTGCTTGCCGGTACTCTGGTGGCTCTGATCTTTCCGGTAACTGGCTGATGCATCTACATATCCTTGGAATCTGCGGGACCTTCATGGGGGGCATCGCACTATTGGCGAGGGCGCTTGGCCATCAGGTCAGTGGTTCCGATGCCAATGTCTATCCGCCGATGAGCACCCAGCTGGAACAGGCTGGCATCAAACTGATGGAGGGGTTCGAAGCGGAACAGTTGCAGCCGGCGCCGGATGTGGTGGTCGTGGGCAATGCCATGTCACGGGGAAATCCGGCGGTGGAGTATATGCTCGATCAGGGCCTGGTCTATACCTCCGGGCCCCAGTGGCTGGCCGAACATGTGTTGCAGGATCGCTGGGTGCTGGCTGTTGCGGGTACCCATGGTAAAACCAGTACCTCCAGCCTGCTCGCCTGGATTCTGCAGGAGGCGGGGCTGGAGCCCGGCTTTCTGATTGGCGGCGTACCGGAGAATTTCGGCGTCTCCGCACGCCTGGGAAACCCCCCCTTCTTCGTGGTCGAGGCGGATGAGTACGATACCGCTTTTTTCGACAAACGCTCGAAGTTTGTCCACTACAGATCCCGAACCCTGGTGCTGAACAACCTGGAGTTCGATCATGCGGATATCTTCGATGATCTGGCAATGATTCAACGTCAGTTTCACCATCTGGTGAGGACTGTCCCTGCCCAGGGTCTGATTATCTGCCCGAGTCGTGATCAAGCCCTGGACGAGGTGATCGGGATGGGCGCCTGGACACCGATTGAACGCTTTGACCCGATCGAAGAGACGGATTGGCATGGGGTCAATGCGACGCCGGATGGACAGGCTTTCGATGTGGTTTGCGATAACAAGCCACAGGGTCGTGTCGAATGGGATCTGCTGGGTCAGCATAATCTGGCCAATGCCCTGGCGGCGATTGCTGCAGCCCGTCATGCCGGGGTTCCTCCCAGTGTCTCGATAGCAGCGCTGTCGAGTTTCAAGAACGTTAAACGGCGCATGGAACTGCGTGGAGAGGTGGCCGGTATCAGGGTCTATGATGACTTCGCACACCATCCCACCGCCATCGAGACCACCTTGGACGGTTTGCGTAAACGGGTTGGTGAGGCACGCATCATTGCGCTGCTTGAGCCCCGCTCAAACACCATGAAGCAGGATATCCATACCGGGCGTCTGAGTGGTTCACTCGAAGCGGCTGACCGAATTCTGCTGTTTGCCCCACAGGATCTGCAGTGGGATGCCGCTGCCGTGATGGCCCCGCTGGGTGACCGGGCAGAGGTGTTTCAGACAACCCAGGGGATGGTTGAGCGGGTAAAGGCGATGGCTGAACCGGGTGACCATGTCCTGGTGATGAGTAATGGCGGATTCGAAGCGATTCATCAACGCTTGCTGGATGCTTTACAATAGTGTCTATGAGTATCGAGACCAATCCTATTGCGGTGGCGATTACCGGGGCGTCCGGCAGTGCCTATGCGCTGCGCCTTATCGAATCCCTGCTGCAGGCGGGTGAGCCACTCTATCTGATGGTCAGTCAGGCCGCGCAAGTGGTGTTGCGAATGGAGTCCGGCCTGGAGTTGCCTTCCCAGCCTGCAGAGATTCAGAGAATACTCTGTGAGCGATTCAATGCCACAGCGGAACAGCTGCAGGTGTTTGGTCGACAGCAGTGGATGGCGCCGGTAGCCAGTGGCTCCAATCCTCCCAGGGCGATGGTGGTCTGTCCCTGCACCGTGGGAGCCCTCTCCGCGATTGCCTGTGGCGCCAGCAACGATCTGATGGAACGGGCGGCCGATGTGGTGCTGAAAGAGCGACGTAAATTGATTCTGGTGGTCAGGGAGACCCCCTTTTCAGAGATCCATCTGGAAAATATGCTGAAACTGAGTCGTATGGGGGCGGTGATCATGCCGGCCAATCCAGGCTTCTACCATAATCCGCAACGTGTTGAGGATATCGTTGACTTCATGGTGTCACGCATTCTCGATCAGCTGGGTGTGGAGAACCGCCTCTCCCCGAGATGGGGAGAGTAGCGGGGATTACTGAGCTTTCAGGTAAGCGGCAATCTGCTCAGCCTGGGCTTGACTGATGTTGGGGAATGCGGGCATCAGTTGACCGCCATTGATGATCTTCGCAGAGATCTCCTCCGGGCTTGCCTCACTGTCTGCGAGTTTGAGGAGCAGTCCGAACTTGCCCTGACCATTCTCACCATGGCAGCTTGCACAGGCGTTGGCATAGATATCCATGCCATCCATGCCGGTGATGGGTTTGAAATCGTTCGAGTCACTGCATCCGCTGAGCGACAGGGCCAGTAGGCTGACACCTGACAGGTAAGTCGTTTTCTTCATCTTGAAACCTCTGAATCAAATAAGCGCTGTTCTGCTACATTCATGTTTGGCTGAGCCATTAAATTATTATTAACCCGACTGTTTATAAGTTTGTGTAAGCAGCCGACGGCGCAGATAGTACTTTTTTTCAACTGCCAGGGATAGGCTGGGGCTGCTTCAGGGGCGAGTGGTTTAAGGATTCAGTGAATAGGGTCAAACATTTCGCATTGGTTACAATTTTGTCATCCCAGTAGAGTGCTTCGACGACTGAAAGAGACGTTATGTTGTGCAGGATCAGTAATTGGTGGGGCATGGCCCCACCAAATACGCTTTGAATAAACACAATGAAGCGCCTTGGTGCTTACTGAGCCACGATCCGTTTTAATGTTGATGGTCGGGTTAGTAATCAGGTGAAGCATCGCCATGCTCATCGAATAAGCGCAGACGCACTGATTTTTCCGGACAGCTTTGTCATCTCACGTAGAGTGTTTCGACGACTGAAAGAGACGTTTATGTTGTTCAGGATCAGAAGACCGTGCTGCGGTTGCGTCCCTTCTGCTTGGATTCGTAGAGGGCGCTGTCAACCCTTTTCAGCAGGGAGTGAATGTTGTCTGAGGGCCTGACCACACTGGCGCCAAAGCTGGCCGTGATAGAGCCGACCCCTTCATGTTCATACTGTTGTACGGCATTGCGCAGGGATTCAACCAGGGATCTCAGCTCTTTGGTGTCGATTAACGGTGCGATGATCATAAACTCTTCACCACCCCAACGGGCCAGAACATCGGATTTACGAATTCTCCCGTTTAAAAGATCAACGGTGTTTATTAATACCTTGTCCCCCATGTCGTGGCCGTATGTGTCGTTGATCTTTTTGAAGTGGTCCAGATCGAACATGATCAAGCCGAAACGGTTGTTGGTCAGGCTGGCCCAGGCGATCTGATTTTTCAGCTCTTCATCGAATTTCATGCGATTGTAGATCTGGGTCAGCCGGTCTGTTTCAGCGATGTGCTGCAGTTGCTTCTCCATCTCCACCGTCTCGGTGATATCCCGATGCGACTCGATGATCTGAACGATATTTTCTCCACTGTCATCGAATATGGGGGTGGCCCGGACATCCACATGGATGATGTTGCCCTGATGGTCATAGTGTTTATGGACCACCGATACGGCGGTTCTCTTCTCCATGATCTGCTTGATTGGGCAGGGATCCAACTGGCCTCTGCACGGATTACTGCGCTTGTGCGAAAGGCGATAGCAGGTTATCTCGGGATCAATGGCTTGACCATTGTTATAAAGATCGAGTGCCGACTGATTGATTAGTTTCAGTTCGTGGCTGTCGATGTCGATGACCATGGTTGGATCGGGTATGGTGTCGACCACTTTCTGGATATAGTCCCGGGATTGGGTAAGGCGCTCCTCTGCCTCTTTCAGTGGGGTGACATCATTGATATGGACATAGAAGCCGGTCAATTTTCCCAGTTTGTCGCGGATCGCATGGACTGTTTCCTGTATCCATCGACTTCGCTTGTTGCGCCCGACAATCAGGTAGGGGGAGTGGCTGAATGAATTCGATCCTTTGTTCTCGGCCTCCAACGTCTCCTGAGTATATTTTTCCAGGTAGCGACTGTCGATCATGCTGGAGTAAGTGACCTTGCCTGACGCGAAGTAATCGGCATCGTAATCGAGTAACTCTTCGATATTGGATGAGATAAACTCAATCGGCCAGCCGATTTCATTGCGTAACTTGGCGATGACGCCGGGACTGTTCAGAAAAAGTTCGTGTTCATAGGATATATTGCGATTCAACTCCTGAATCTGTCGCTCATGAGCCTGCCGTTTTTCCCTGTGCCACAAAGCCACGCCCAGTATGATTGCAAACAGGAAGAAGCTCAACAGCAGCAGTGGTATGGTTTTAGAGAGCTCTCTCCAGAGTTTTACCTCGATCAGTTGATTGGGAACATGCAGCATCAACCACAAGCAGCTGTTACATTTTGATGCAGCTTCGTTGTTCCCGGATGGATCGATCTGATTGTAGGTATAGAGACCCATTTGATTGAGCAGTTGGCCCTGCTTGTTGTTCTGGGTGGCTTGCCAGGCAGTCTCGTGCTCCAGGGAGACTCTTGACTGCGGGCTGTCGGGAAACATGAATCCCCAGTCATTGGCGGCATTGGGGCTGACCAGGCTATACCCCTGCCAGTTGAGCAGCAAAGCATGCCCCGAATAGCTGGCGGTAACACGGCGAAACTTATCCAGCAGATTTTTTGCAAGATAGTTGATGATGATCACCCCGTCAGGCTGGCCGTCATGGCGGTTGACCCGGGTACTGAAGCGGATTGTTGGTTTCAGCGGCAGTTCGATCTGTTTCCTTTCTATGTTCAGATCGAGTAGTGAGTTCCAGATCTCTCCGCTGGGGGTGTTGATGGCCTCGATGAAGTAGTAGCGATGGCGTTTCGACTGCAATTTCTGCTCGGGTGTGGCGGCCGCTTTTTGATTGCTGTAGTTGATCCTTATGGTCTCCTGCCCCTGATCGTCGAGAAAACGAATCTGATCATATCGCGCTCTCTGTTCCGCTACGGATATCCATAACTCCTGCAGCTCATTGATCACATTTCTGGGTTTGATGAGGCTATCCAGTTGATGCAGTTTGTAGTGCTCTGTCAGCAGTTTCAGGTCTGAGTGAATTTCCGCAAATGACAAGTTGAGTTGGTCTCTCACCTGGCCGGCGAGAATATTGGATTCAAGCTTTAACTCACTTGTTACCCGGTCCATGGTCTGATTGTGGATCATCCAGAAGGTCAGACTGGTCAAAACGCCCAATGGAATAAGAAACAGAAGATAGTAGCGGATGAATCTGCCGATGTTCATGGGGCCGTTTGAGGCGATTCGGATTGTGGCTGATCAGAGGTCACTGCATGAAGAACGATGACTGCACCGTCTACCATATCACCCTTCATGATCGGTGTGCTGGTATACTCAATCTGCAGTGGATTGCCATCCTTGTTCCAAATGGTGTCCCGTTCTCCATGACGGGTCTCCCCACTCTTCAACACATCCAGAATCGGTGAATGGCCGGAAATTGTATCTATGTTGCCCTCACTGGCGTGGTTACCCAGGCTGCGACTCTCTTCGCCGATCATCTCTGCGACTTCGTATCCCAACAGTTCCGCAGCCGCCGGATTGACGAATGTATACCTGGCTTCACTATCGAGGCCGATGATGCCGTCGCCGGCGATATTGAGGATCAGCTCTTTCTGCTGTTGAGCGAGATGACTTTCGGCTTCGAGCTTTTTGTATTGATCGATGTCATCGATTACGGCGACCAGATAATCGACTTGTTTATTGGCATCCGGTTTTGTGGAGAGGGAGAGCTGGATCCATTTTTTTTGCCCATTTGAGCAGTTGATGCGCAGCTGTAACGACGTGCTGGAGAGCTTGTTTTTGCAGAGTTGATCAATTGCTTTGATGCAGGTCGGAAGATCGCTGCTGTAGAGGATGTCTTTCAGATTGATATCCTGCAGCAGCTGCTTGTCGAGTGAAATGATATCGCAGAGTTTCTGATTCATCTGCAAAAAACGCCCGGATGGGGTGACATGGGCTAATCCTACCGCGGCTTTTTCAAATGTGGCCAACTGGGCTTCGCGGCTGAGTTCCAGGGTCGTTCTGTGTTCGGACAAGCTGCGGTTGAGGCGGATGATCCTGAAGCTGAGAGCGGCAATGGATAGCAGTACGATCAGTGTCAGCAGGTACCAATGCCAATGTTGAAGCAGGCTTTTGAAGAATTTTTCATCGATCTGCATGTCATAGGGCGGCAGTGCTAACAGCCTTAGCAGATCGTCAACCGGCTGATAGTTTTCCGGGATGGTCCAGCCGAGTATGTTGGCATCGGTTGTCGCCGGATGATCCTCCGGCATGCTTAGCAGTGTAATGGCAACCTTGCGCGCCAATTCCAAAGGGGTGTGCGACAGCATCGCCAATGGCCACTCCGGGTATAGGGGCGTACTGATCCGATAGGGAAAGTGGTTGAATTTCTTGGGCGAAAGTACCCGGAGGCTGGTGATATCCAACAGGCCCTCATTGGACATCCTCTCAAGGGTATCCGTCCTGACAATGCCCGCATCGGCTTTGCGCTGCTGAATTGCGTTGACTACCGCATCATGGGTATTGAGGAACATCAGGGAGGCGAAGTCCCAGCGGTCCAGGTCAGCGTACAGCAGTTCACGTTGGGCCATATTCCAGCCGCCTAACGAAGTGGGATGTACGGCGGCAACCCGATGGTTTTTCAGGTCGGTCAGGTTCTGGATCTCTGGATTGTCGGCCAGGGTGAAAATCACGCTGCCGAATTTGGAGCTGCCAGTCTCGGATGAGAGTTCATTAACCAGTGTGAGGATACGTCGTGCGCCATAGCTGACGGACAGATCGACGTAGATCCCGGAGTTGACGATGACAAAATCGACCAGTCGGTTTTTAACGATGATCGGAATATCGTCAAAACCCATCGGTATGATGGTAAATTTATACTCGGGCAGTTGTTCCGACAGGTAGGCAGCGGTCGCATCCCAGCGTTGATGGCTTTTTTCATAGCCGCGTTTCGCCAGCACCCCGATGTTTACCTCGGTAGCATCAGCCCAAGCATTGGAACTGATGATCAGCAGGCAAAACAGTAGGCTCAGTGACCTGATCGCCATGGCTAGTTTGGTTGTGGATAAAGCAGGGATCACACTATTGCCTACGCTCAACAATCTTTAATTGAATTATAGTTCTTCCGGACTCTCTACTTAAGCGGCAGCTCTGCAGCTGGCTTTAATCACCGGGGTAGAGGGGGTTGCTTGGTTTGAGATTGTGAAATTCTTTAAATTCATATGGTTGCAGTTAAATGGCCATGGCGTTCTCGGGTGATCTGAAGTCTGCTAATTGACAAACAGTAACAAAGTACCCAGAGCAGAATCTGAATAGTGGCTTAGTCCGTCAGCTGATTTCTGATCATTCAGAAATCGGGATCTCGCCAGTTGGAAATCCGCTTCTGTTCTGGGAACCACCAGTATACCGAAAGAGATATCGGCCTGTTGACTCGATACATTTCCCACATACAGCGGCTTGTCTGGGGAGTCGATAGAAATCGGGGTGCTCCATAAGCGCATCACCAAACGTCTGTCGCTGGCAAGGTTTTTCACCATCACCAACACCTCATGTCTGGCATCGTGTACATGGGGCAGCAGCGGAAGTCCGGTGAGCGGAGTGCTGGGGGAGAGGAGTTTTAACGCGTTGCTCCAGTCGAGCATTTCAGCTGATTGCCAGCCCTGGCGCTGAAGCTGTTGCTGCATGATCTGCAGATCACCGGCATATTGCAGATTCAACGGATGGTTGCCTTCACCCCGTATGTCGTGCCGGTGGGTCGGGATATCCAGCTGGCCTGATAGCCAGAGTTGTTGAGATACCGTCTGATTCGTTGTGGCTTGTTGCTGATAGGGTTTCAGCTTTTCCGGTAACTGCCATGTCTGGAAAGTGAGGTAGAGGGCCAGGGTTGTCAAGCTGGCGACAACAATCGCGATGTGGCGGGACTCCACGCTCACATGGCGGGCATAGGCGATACCAAGCAGGGCAAGCCAGGCCAGTCCCAGGGTTATGCTGCCGAAGACGTCGGTTATCCAGTGAACCCCCAGATAGAGTCTTGACAGGGCAACCGCACCAACCAGGGCGGCGGCGATGCTGTAGGGCAGCCAGCGCCAGTCGTGACTCAATCCTCTGGCAACCATGATCGAGAGAAAGCCATACAGTGTGACACTGCGTAACACATGGGCGCTGGGAAACGACCAGGGCCCCAGGGTTGAAGGGGCGGATTCCGGCCTGGGGATTTGCAACCCGTACTTCAGCAGCAGCGGTGCAAGCATGCCGAAGCCGATGGCGGCGAGCAGGTAATTGAGGGTGCGGTAGTGTCCTTGCAGGATCAACAGGATGGCTGACACAACACCAATAATGATGATGGTGGAGAGGTCTCCCAGGCTGGTCAGCAGGTAGAGAAACTGATCGCCCCAGGGGGTACGCAGACTCTGCAGACCGTTGTGGATGATCTCATTGGCGGATTGCATCAGTGTGCCGCCGACCATCGCACCGAGCAGTAACATGAACAGCAGTGCGGCCAGCAACAGCAAGGTCGCGAGAAAGGCCAGGCCTTTGGCTTCAGGGTGATTGGGATCTGCTAATGCTGCAGAGATTGAGCGGAATCCCCGGTGGCGCTGTCCCCAGTCGAAACCCCACTGGACGATATCCCTGGCATGGGGCTGCAGCAGGCGGAACAGGGTGTGAGCCAGCTTGAAAAGCCCCCAGGCCAACACCAGCATCAGCAACAGCAGAATCACCAGCCGGAAGGTAACCTCGGAGGCGAGTTCAAGGGAGGCGCCGAAAACAATTCCAGGCAGCAGATAGGCTGGCGCCCAGACCAGTGCCGAGCTGAGATTGGCGAGCAGAAAGCGCATCGGCGACATGCCCATCATCCCCGCAACCAGCGGAATGATCGCTCTAACCGGCCCGAAGAAGCGCCCAATGGCAACGCTCTTGCCGCCATACTTCTCGAAGAATCTGATGCCTCGGTGGAGGGTTTCGGGGTGTCGGCTGAACGGCCATATCTGCCGCAGGCCATCCTGGTAGTGTCGGCCGAGCCAGAAACTGAGACTGTCACCGGCGACTGCACCAGCCACCGCCCACCAGAAAACCGGCCAAAACTGCAGCGTGCCGGTCGCGATGAGTGCGCCAAAGCCGAACATGGCGATCACGCCGGGGACCAGCAGGCCGACGATGGCCACAGATTCCGAAAAGGCCACTAAAAAAACCGTCAGGCCGGCCCAAAAGGGATTCTCAGCGATCCAGGCCAGCAGGGTGCTGAACAGCTCACCCATCGCACTGCAGGTCCGGCTGGTGGTTCGGTCGCTGGCTATTCACTCTGCAGATGCTGTTCACGCTCCTTCTGATACTCCTGGTAACTCTGCTTTTGCTCGTCACAGGCCCGGCTGTCCAGCTGCTCCATACACTGCCGATGGCGTTGGGATTCCAGCGCCTCGTAAGTTACCAGTTTCGCACGCTCTGTGGAGCAGCCGCCGAGCTGGATCAGGGTCAATACGAGCAGCAGACGGACCATGGTTATCCGGCAAGGCTTTGGAACGCGCCAGCGGCCGCCTCGATGGTAGCTTTCAGATCCTCATCAGTATGGGCCTCGGAGACGAAACCGGCCTCGAACGCGGATGGCGCCAGGTAGATACCCCGATCGAGTATGGCATGGTAAAAGGCTTTGAAACGGTTCTGGTCGCAGGCCATGGCGCCCTGGAAATCATCGACCTTTTCCTGGTCGGTGAAAAACAGGCCGAACATCCCGCCCACGTGGTTTTCCGCCAGTGGGATACCGGCGGATTTGGCTTCCGCCATGATACCGGATACCAGCGCCTCAACCTTGGCTGAGAGACGATCATAAAATCCCGACTCAGAGATCAGTTCCAGGGTTTTCAGGCCCGCGGTCATGGCTACCGGGTTACCGGACAGGGTGCCGGCCTGATAGACCGGACCCAGCGGTGCGATCTGCTGCATGATATCGAGTCTGCCACCGAAGGCACCGACCGGCATACCGCCGCCGATGACTTTGCCAAGGGTGGTCAGGTCCGGTTTGATGCCGTATACCGCCTGGGCGCCGCCGAGGGCTACCCGAAAGCCGGTCATCACCTCATCGAAGATCAGTACTGCGCCATATTCGTCACACACCTCCCGCAGGGTTGGCAGGAAGCCGGCTTGCGGAGGGATGCAGTTCATATTGCCGGCCACCGGTTCCACAATGATTGCAGCAATCTGCTCACCATACTGCTTGAAGGCGTCCCTCACCTGTTCGCTGCTGTTATAGGTCAGGGTCAGGGTGTGCTCCGCCAGACTTGCGGGGACGCCGGGTGATGAGGGTTCACCCAGGGTCAGCATACCGGAGCCGGCCTTGACCAGCAGGGAGTCGGAGTGGCCGTGGTAGCAACCCTCGAATTTGACGATTTTGTCGCGGCCGGTAAATCCTCGGGCCAGGCGTATGGCGGACATGGTGGCTTCGGTGCCTGAGCTGACCATGCGCACCAGCTCCATGCTGGGGACCAGCTCACAGACCCGGTCGGCCATCTCTGTTTCCAGCTCGGTTGGTGCGCCGAAGCTGAGCCCCTTGTTGATCACTGAGGAGACCGCTTCAATCACCTCGTGGTGGGAGTGGCCCAGAATCATCGGCCCCCAGGAACCCACGTAGTCGATGTAACGTTTTCCTTCCGGATCGTAGAGATAGGGACCTGCCGCGCAGTCGACGAATACCGGGTCTCCACCAACCCCGTTAAAGGCTCTGACCGGGGAGTTCACGCCTCCCGGGATATGTTGTTTTGCACGACCAAAGAGTTCCTCAGAACGACTCATTATTATTCTCCTGCGGCGAAAATAGGGCACTCAGGCGACGGCTTGCTGCCTCGATATCCGGTTGTCCGAAGACAGCCTCGATGACGGCCAGCATATCGGCGCCTGCAGCGATCAGTTGGGCGCCATTCTCATGGGTAATGCCGCCGATGGCAACCAGTGGTTTGCGAATTGTCTCTCTTGCAGATGCCAACAGCTCGGGATCCGCCGATACGGCATCGGGTTTGGTCCGGGATGGAAAGAAGCGTCCGAAGGCGACGTAATCGGCACCCTTCTCTGCCGCTTCACTGGCCAGTTCCAGACGGTTGTAGCATGAGACACCGATTACCGCTGTTGGGCCAAGGCGCGCTCTGGCTTCTGACAGGGTGGCATCCTCACGTCCGAGATGGACCCCATGGGCTTTGCTGGCCAGGGCCAGTTCAATGTCATCGTTGATGATCAACAGGGCATTGGCTCGTTCGCACAGCTTGAGAATTTCGCGAACCTGCATTTCACAGCCGGTCCGCTGCTGGCGTTTGTCTCGGTACTGGATGATCCGCGCCCCACCTGTCAGCGCCGCTTCCACCTGTTGAAGAATTCGCTCTGGTGGGCAGAGCTGGCGATCGGTAATGGCGTAGAGTCCGCGGTATCTGTCTGTTTCGCTCATCGGCTGTTATTTGAAAGGGTTTCAAACCAGCGGTTTGGTATGGATTGACAGCGGCCGGTGCGATAACCCTTCTGCAGGCAGTTCCAGCTGTAGTCGAGTGCAGTCTGGGTGGCATTTTCGAGGGACTGACCACGACCGATACTGGCCGCCAGTGCAGCCGCCAGAGTGCAGCCGGATCCATGATACTCACCGGGCAGGCGGGGATATTGCCTGATCATGGTCTGCTTGTCAGCTCGATAAAGACGATTGATGACCCGGTTCGGATCACTCTCATCATGGGTTCCCGTAATCAACACCGAGCCGCAACCCAGTTGCAGCAGTATCTCTGCATGCTGATCCAGGCCGGCCGAACTGCCGCCGGCGGAGAGGCGGGCGGCTTCCACCGTATTGGGAGTGATCAGCCGGCATAATGGCAGTAGCTCCTCACGGATCTTGTCAAGCAGTTGCTCACTGGCGAGCTCACTACCGCCACCTGCTGCCAATACCGGATCGAGGATCACAGGGATCTGAGGAGAGGCCTTGAGCAGTCTGATTACCCCATCGGCGGCCTGGGAGCTGCCGAGCAGGCCGATCTTGATGGCTGAGACCGAACAATCATCCAATACGGCCTTACACTGAGCTGTGAGGTGCTCTGCGGCCAATGGAATCAACTGGCTGACATTGCAGCTGTCCTGTACGGTCAGACAGGTTATAGCGGTTGCCGGATGACAGCCATTGGCGCCAATCGCTTCAATGTCCGCCTGAATGCCGGCACCTCCACCCGGGTCGTGTCCACCGATGGCCAGTACCACCGGACGATGTTCGGTCTTGCTATGCATTCGACTATTGTATCCCTTTTTTTCCAGAAACAGGCACTTATCCCGGAAGATTGCCATTTGCCCATTAGCCAGGTAGATTGCGCTCCGTTTTACGTGAATCCAGCAATTCTGAGTCAGGCTTGGCAGTTTTGCTGAAAGGCAGCCTATATATTTTATTTATCAAACTGCCCAGGGAGATTAAGGGTTTTTCCTAGGATTGATCGTGATCACTGCTAGAATCTGGTATGTGCGACATACCAAAGTACCATGCAGCTGTCTCTCAAAGAGATCAGGAAAAGATCTCCAGGTACAAACAAGGAAGATGTAGCAAGAATAGCTGTGAGGAAGAGACTATGAGTCCAAATATACAAAAACTCGAAACGTTGGCTAGGCGATATTGTGAGTTGGTCGAATCGTTGAATGACGGCAATACTGAATGGTTACAGGAGGTAGCCGGTCTATTACCCCGTCTGCATGAGGCGGTGAACGCGTTGAATCTGCCAACACCCCGAAACACCCACTATACGGCTGCCGATCTGGATGCCCGGTTTGAACTCTACACATTCCTAAGAACCCTGTTGGGAGAGAGAGACGGCTATTGGATGGAATTTGACGTGGCCGGTGACGGGCAGAGCATGAGTGGCAGTCTGGCCGATGATCTGACCGATATCTACTGTGAGCTCAAGAGCGGACTGAATCTGCTCGATGGTGAGCCGGAACAGGCGGTTGAGGGATGGCATAAGGGTTTTCACCTGCACTGGGGGCAGCACCTGTTGGACGCGGAGCGTCATCTGTTTGAGTTGAACGCAAGAAACCAGCTTGCGATGTAGATCTGCGCCAGGCCGGTAAAAACCAACTTATATTCTAAGTTAATTAGCAATGGAGCTGGTTTTCTTGGTAATATGCTCCCTATACAGACCGAATTTCCAGGAGATATGGCATGAGTTCAAATGCCCTGACAGAGAGTGATTTGACCCTGACCGGAACGGCTCAGAGCAAAATGGGTGAGCTTTTTCAACAGGTTGACGACAATATTCAGGGAGTGCGCGTATTTGCTACCCCGGGTGGCTGCAGCGGAATCAGCTTCGGCATGACTTTCAGCGATGAGATCAACGACAATGACGGAGTATTGGATTGTGATGGTTTCAAAGTCATCGTCGATGACGGCACCATGCAGTACCTGAAGGGTGTTGAGATCGATTTTGTCGATCAGGGCGATGGCAATGCCAGCTTCGTATTCAACAATCTGCAGCCAGTTGGCGGTGGTTGTGGCACCTGTGGTTCATCCAGTGGCGGTGGCTGCGGCTAAACCGCACTGGATTTTATGAAAATACCGCGCCCGGATGAGCATCCGGGCGCGGTATTTTTTTGCCCCATTTCCGGCCCCGCTGGTATGCTTGCTCTGTTTTTAATGGTGTAATCAGGCAGAATTGATACAACAGACAATTACATCTTGCTCAATTAAATCAATGAGTAATTGGCTGCCAAAGGCTTTTTGCCTGATATTCCAGTTATGATTAATCGTGTAACCCAGTTGCCCATGATCGGGGCTGCGGATCGTCTCTCGATCCTGTCAGGGCTTGCAGTGAGCGGTGTTGCCTTCTCAAAGGCCGCAACGTCGGACAAGGGCATACTTGAAGCCCATATCGATCTGAATTAAAGACAGGCCCTGTATGGCTGAAAGTAAACATTTGATCGCCGGGTTACTGAGGTGCCGGGTGGCATAACCGAGGTAAGTGTGGAGTCATGAAACCTGGAGCAGTCGATCTGTTGATCATCGGGGCCGGTATTGGTGGTTTGGGTCTGGCACAGATGGCCAGAAGATATGGCTTGAAATCCTTGGTTCTGGAAGCCGGCAGCCATATCGGCGGGGCGATAAACTCACACTATTTTCAAACCGAGGATGGTGATTACTGGGCAGAGCTGGGTGGACACACCTGCTACAACAGCTATGGCAATCTGCTTCAGCTGTTGGAAGAGGCGGGCCAGTTGGACAGTCTGGTACCCAAGCTCAAATTGCCCTACCGCATGCTGGTGGGGGATCGTCTCCATTCGATTCCCTCTCAGCTCAATCTCTTTGAGCTGCTCGGGGTTCTGCCCCGTCTGTGGGTAAGTCATAAGGCCGGTAAATCCGTAAAGGACTATTTCGGAGGTATCATCGGCAGTCGCAACTATCGCCAGGTGCTTGGCCCGGCGCTGGATGCTGTGGTCTGTCAACCGTCCAGTGATTTTCCGGCGGAATCCCTGTTTCGTAAAAAACCGAGACGCAAAGAGGTGATCCGCAGCTATACGGGGGCCAGTGGCCTACAGTCCTTCATCGATGCCGTATCATCGGGACTCGAAATTCGTACCCAATCCCCTGTAACCCGGATCGAAAGAATGAGTGATCGCTATCTGGTTGAGGTGGAGGGCGGTGAGCCGGTACAGGCTGATCGATTGGCATTGGCTGTCGCACCGGATATCGCCTCCGGTTTATTGGCCGCACTGATGCCTGAGCTCGCCTGCCATCTGGCCGAGATCGAGATGGCTGAGATCGACAGTCAGGCCGTACTGATCAAATCCGACTCGTTTGAGCTCGAACCGCTGGCCGGGATCATCGCCCAACAGGATGATTTCTACTCAGTGGTTTCCAGGGATCCGGTGCCGGATGACAACTATCGTGCCTTTACATTTCATTTCAAACCCGATGCTCTGGATGAAGTGGGACGCCTTGGCTGCATTGCCCGGGTGCTGGGGATCGAACCGGCTGACATCATCGAGAGTGCCAGCTACCGTAATCGCCTGCCTTCGCTTCGCTTGGGCCACTACGAGCGAATCAGTTTGATCGATCAGCAGCTGAAAGGGCATACCCTGGCTTTGACCGGCAACTGGTTTAGTGGCGTGTCGATTGAAGACACTCTGATCCGCTCGAACGACGAGTGTCAGAGACTCTGTAAAAACTATTGAGGCTGAGCCTACTTATGGCTACCGTTATCGGCGCTGCTGGCCGCATGGAACAGGGATTTCAGGGTTTCTGAGCGGCCTTCGGTCATATTCGTCTGAGTGCTTTTCTCTGTCCCATTGAAGAAAGCGCTGATCCGTTGGTAGAGGCTCTTCAAGGCGCGCCACAACTTGGGCATCAGCCAGATCAACAGGGCGACGAAAACGATGAACATCGCCAGGAATGCCAGCGGATAGTTGAGTGCCGCCCAGAGTGCACCGATCACAGCCAGGTCTTCTGCAATCGAAGCGGTCCAGTTGGTGACCGGTTCAGGTGAGGTATTGATCAGCAGTCTTGAGCCGGACTTGGTGAAGTGACTGCCTGCGGCAACGGTTCCACCTACCAGGGCGGCGGCCAGTTCTGCGCTCTGGCTGACATCGATACCACTGGCAGCGCCGGCTGCCAGCAGGGCGCCGGCAGGGATGCGGATGAAGGTATGGATGGCATCCCAGCCACTGTCCACACCAGGAGTCTTGTCGGCAAAAAACTCGATGAAATACATCATCCCCGCCACACCCAGAACCAGCGGGTCACTGAGAGCTTCCAGTCCGGGAGGCAGCACAACATGCCCAGTCAGGCTGAGGTAGCCCAGGACAAGGATGGCTGCATACAGATTGATGCCGGCTGCCCAGCTGGCACCAAGCACGAGTGCCAGGGTGTCGATGGTTTCCATAACTCGATAATCTCGGTCGTTGCGTACTAGGGGCCTGTTAACACGAATCCAATCGGCCAATTGGATTCGTGTTAACAGGCCCTAGATATAATGTGATACCTAATGGTGTGATTTTCCACACCCGGGTGGCGTTTTGTACATCGTTTTCACCCCAAGTTCACAAATGTTTAGGATTTTGCCCCGCTTTACTTTTTCTTTGTTTACTCAGAGCTTATGATTGCGCTTCTGGTAATCAACTATCCTGTTGAGTCAGGATGCGGATATTCAACTGATTGTGTTTTTAGCCGGATGATTTCGGTTTCTAGGTAAGAGTATGATTAAAGTAGGAATAATTGGCGGAACAGGCTATACCGGCGTGGAGCTTCTCAGGCTGCTGAGCGCCCATCCACAGGCGCAACTGAAAGTTATTACCTCCCGCTCGGAAGCGGGACGTGCGGTCGCTGATCTGTTCCCCAATCTGCGTGGTCATACCGAACTGGCCTATGTGGAACCGGATCCGGCCTATTTCGACGAGTGCGATCTGGTGTTTTTCGCGACCCCGAACGGGGTGGCTATGAAACAGGTACCTGAGCTGTTGCAGCGGGGAATCCGGATTATCGATCTGGCCGCGGATTTTCGAATCAAGGATCAGCCGACATGGGAGCACTGGTACGGAATGTCCCATGCCTGCCCGGAGCAGCTGGAATCGGCGGTCTATGGCCTGCCTGAGTTACATCGGGAGGCGATCAGATCCGCCTCGCTGGTAGCCAATCCCGGATGCTACCCGACCGCTGTGCTATTGGGCTTTCTGCCACTCATTGAGAATGGCTTGGTGGATATCGATCATCTGATTGCTGATGCCAAATCAGGCGTGAGCGGTGCCGGCCGTACAGCCAATGTGGGGACCCTGATGGGTGAGGTGGGGGAGAGCTTCAAAGCCTATGCCATTCCCGGTCATCGGCATCAACCCGAGATCAGTCAGACGCTGAAGCAACTGGCCGACAAGCCCGTTCAGTTCACCTTTGTGCCCCATTTGGTGCCGATGATCCGGGGTATCGAAGCCACCCTGTATGCCCGCCTCAAAGTGACGGAGACCGATCTGCAGGCGCTCTACGAGAGCCGTTATGCCGACGAGCCGTTCGTGGATGTGCTGCAGGCTGGATCTCATCCGGAGACCCGCAGTGTACGTGGTTCGAATCACTGTCGAATCGCCATCCATCGTCCGCTGGATGGGGAGGTGGTGGTGGTCAGCTCGGTGATTGACAATCTGGTCAAGGGAGCCGCCGGACAAGCTGTTCAGAATATGAACCTGATGTTCGGTTTGGCGGAAAACTGTGGATTGGAACAGGTAGCCCTGCTGCCCTAAACAATGAGTATCGATAAGAAATATCGTGTCCCAAAGATCGTTGCAGCCCACCAGCGAACGCCGGTTTGGCTGCGGGTCGGTCTGCTGTTGCTGGTTCTTGGTGGTGTGGCCGGCCTGGCCTACCAGCAGGGTGGCAACGGCATAGCGGAAGGGTTGGCCCGCCTGCAGTCCGGTGGCAAGGACAGGGTGACCGATCTTGAGATGGAGCGAAACGAGTTGAAGCGGGAACTGGAGATGGTCAGGCAGGCGGCCGAGGTGGACCGGGAAGCCCTGCTGGCGATCAAGGATCAGATCAAAACCATGCAGAGCGAACGACTCAAGATGGAAGAGGAGCTGGCATTTCTCCGGGGTATCGTCTCCACCTCCTCTAAAAAACAGGTATTACGGATCCAGAATTTTAAGTTACAGCAAGGCCTTGAAGCGCAACAGTACGTCTATAAATATACCGTTAGCCAGGTGATCAACAGCGGCTCTGTGGTGAAGGGAAAGATCGAAATGACCATCACCGGATTGAAAGGGGAGAAGACGGTCAATCTGCAATTGAAACAACTCTCCGAGGAAAAACTCGAGAGCCACAAAATGCGCTTTCGCTATTTTCAGAATGTTGAAGGAAAGCTGCGCATCCCAACCGATTTCCAACCGGCCAAAGTCAAGATTGAAGTCAAGCCTACAGGTTCTAAACTGGCACCTGTGGACGCGGCTTTCGAATGGTCGCCGGTCTCCTGAAGTTTAGATTAGGAAAAAACCATGTTTGGTAACAGTAAGAAAAAATTCCGTTCTCCCAGAATCACCACGGTGATCGGATCGGGCACTGAGATTGAAGGGGATATCACCTTCAAGAACGGATTACATGTGGATGGCGTCATCAAGGGTAACGTCTTCTCGGATCCGGATGATAACGCAGCCACCCTGACGCTCAGTGAGCAGGGTACCATCGACGGTAATGTCAAAGTCGGTAATGTGATGCTGAACGGTACTGTGGTTGGCGATGTGGTTGCGGCGAATCGGGTTGAATTGGCACCCAAAGCCCGTATTACAGGGACCCTGACCTACGCCATGCTGGAGATGGCGATGGGGGCTGAGGTGAATGGCAAACTGATCCATGCCACCGAGCAGGATCCCCTGCAGCTCGCTTATGATGGGAAAAAGGAGAGTGGTGAAGAGCCGGTTGAGACGGTACCATCCGAGCCCGCAAAGCAATAACCCCAGGATTGGCAGTTGAGTAATACTTGACTGTTTTCCTCGGTAATTGCATACTACAAGACAATCAAACGACCCCTGGCCTCCTATAGATAGGCTGAATTGAGCAGGATTTAACTATGAGCGGCTTAGAAACAACCAGCGATTCCATCCTTTTTACTGAAGCAGCGGCCAACAAAGTGGCCTCCCTGATTGAGGAAGAGGGTAATCCGGAACTGATGTTGCGTGTCTACATTCAGGGTGGTGGCTGTTCCGGCTTTCAGTACGGCTTCACCTTTGACGAGAACGAAACCGAGGGTGATACCAAAGTGGTTACCAGTGGTGTCACACTGCTGGTGGATCCGATGAGCATGCAGTATCTGATGGGTGCGGAGGTTGATTACACCGAAGGCCTGCAGGGTGCACAGTTTGTGATTCGAAATCCAAATGCAACCACCACCTGTGGTTGTGGATCTTCCTTTTCTGTCTGATCTCACAAAAGACACCCACAGAGGCACAGGAGTGCCACTGTGGGATATTTTCTAACTTTCCACATAGGGCAACAGGGTCAACTCCACCCTGCGGTTCTGCTGTCGCCCGGCTGCACTGCCGTTGCTGGCGATGGGCTGACTCTCTCCGTAACCCACGGTATCGATCCGTACCCCGGCAACCCCGTTGCGGTTGAGAATCTCCGATACGGATTGGGCGCGCTGTTGTGAGAGTCTTTGGTTGTAGGATTCGGATCCTGTGCTGTCGGTATGGCCTGCCACCTCGATCATGGTGGATTTGTACTCGTTGAGTACCAGGGCCACCGAATCGAGAATCTCCACGAAATCCGCTTTCACATCGGTTTTATCCACCTCGAAGGTGATGTTGCCTGGGAGATTGAGGATGATATTGTCCCCTTCCCGGGTGACACTGACGCCGGTGTTTTCCAGCCGTTGTCTCAGTTTGGCTTCCTGGACATCCATGTAGTAGCCGACACCACCACCGGCTATGGCGCCGATACCGGCCCCTTTCAGTGCCCGCTCCTTGCGTTTCTTCTTGTCCTTGGATGTGGCGATGCCGATCACCGCACCGGCAACCGCGCCGATCACCGCACCGGTCGTGGCCTTTGAGGTTTTCTCCTCTTTGGAATAGGGATCAACGGTGGTACAGGCCTGAAGGATAATGAGTGCAGCCAGCAAGCAGCTGATCACGATTTTATTGGTCATTGAGTCTACCTCGGATATCTAAGCAGGATTCTTGTTTGAATGCTTGGAATAGTAACGGGCATCAAGAGTTCATCATAAACCTGCTTGAAGCAGCATACTGTGACACATTGTGACATGGAGGCTACCCATTAACCCGATCCGAAGAGGTCTTTCAGCAGCTGCCTGGTGGTCTGCCTGCCGAGCTCACCGATGGCTGTGGTCAGCGGGATCTCTTTAGGACAGACCTGCACACAATTCTGCGTATTGCCGCAGTCACTCAACCCCCCCTCTCCCATGATCGCATGGAGTCGCTGCTTGCGCTGGTATTGTCCGGTGGGGTGGTTGTTCATCAATCTGACCGCTGCCAGGGCAGCCGCACCAACGAAGGGGAGATCCTTACCGTATTGGGGGCAGGCCTCCAGGCAGCTGCCACAACTCATGCAGCGGCTATAGAGATAGTTCTCCTGCCACGCTTCTGGAGAGATGCGTGGCGCTCCCTGGTGAATATCCCAGGCGCCATCGATCTCGATCCAGGCACGAACCCGTTTCAGATCGGCGAACAGGCGACTCCGGTCCACCATCAGATCGCGGATCACCGGAAACTTGCTCAGAGGCTCCAGTGTGATCGGTTGTTGCAGAGTGTTCACCAGGGTTGAGCAGGCCGGCATGGGTCGGTGGTTGATCAGCATGGTGCAGGCGCCGCACACCTCTTCCATGCAGTTGAACTCCCAGGCGACCGGATCGACCTTCAGGCCATCGGCCGTGACCGGGTTTTGCCGAATCATCATCAGTGCGGATACCACATTCAGTCCCTCTCGAAAGGGCACCAGGAAGGTCTGCCAATAGGATGGGCTGTAGGGGGTATCCTGTCGGCGAATGCGGAATTGAATCTTCTCTGACATGATTGAATCCTCAGCGATAATCGCGCGGCTCTTCAGGCGCCAGAACACTCAGGTCCACAGCCTGGTAGTCAACCTGCGGACCCCAATCGGTCTGTTTGGCGATGGTGGTTTTAAGCCAGTTTTGATTCTGTGCTTTCCATTGGTTGCGATAGGCTTCGAAGGCCGGATCCCCCGCTGAGGCATTTTCCGGCAGCTTCAATTCGAATTCAGGTTTGTAGTGAGCCCCGCGGCACTCGTCTCTGTTTAACGCACTCACCGCAATCACCTCGCCAAGTCGTATCATCTCCTGCAGCTGGCGGGCATAAGTCAGACCCTGGTTGCTCCAGCTGTTGTGCTCCTGCAGATTGATATTGCGACTGCGTTGCTGGAGTGTGCGCAGTGATTCAATGGCATTGTTAAGCGTTTTATTATCCCTGACCACACCGACCTGGCTGGACATCAGCTCCCCCAGTTCACGGTGAAGCTGGTAGGGATTCTCCTCCCCCTGATCGTTGATCAGCTGGCGGTTGAGTTCCTGTTGATGATTGATCTCCTTGCTGTAGATGGGATCTTCCGGGCTGGGGTGTCCCTGTTGCAGCCCTTGCAGATAGTTGGCTACCGATTCACCGGCGACCCGACCGCTGTAGGAGGCAGACAGCAGCGAGTTGGCGCCCAGTCGATTGGCGCCGTGATAGCCGTAATCACACTCACCGCAGGCATACAGGCCGGGGATATTGGTGGCATGGTTTCGTGGGCTGCCATGCTTGATGCCGCCGGTCGTATCGTCTCGTTCAAAATCGACCCAGAGTCCACCCATCGCATAGTGAGCCGACGGGTAGATCTCCATCGGTTCATGAATTGGATCGGTGCCATGAAATTTACGGTAGATATCGAGGATCGCATGCAGCCGCTGTTCAATGAATCCTGGGTTGAGATGGGTCAGATCCAGGTAGACCTTGGCTTCACCACCCACCCCAAGGCCTAGCTTATGCACGACTTCCCAAATGGCGCGGGAGGCCAGGTCACGGGGGACGGTATTGCCATAACTCGGGTACCACTCCTCAAGAAAATAGAATCGATCCTGCTCTGGGATCTGACCGGGTCGACGTCGGTCATCGACGTCTCTGGGTACCCATATCCTGCCCCCTTCGCCTCGTGCCGCCTCGCTCATCAAGCGCGTTTTATCGTCACCCAGCATAGCGGTGGGGTGAAATTGGAAAAACTCCGTATTGGCGAACCAGGCACCCTGTTGGTAGACCCGGCAGGCGGCGGCTCCGGTGGAATTGGTTGAGTTGGTTGAGCGGTGTCCATACACCTGCCCCATACCGCCAGTGGCAAGAATTACGGCATCGCTGGGAAAGGCCTTGATCTCCATGGTGCGCAGGTTCATGGCGATGATACCCTGGCAGGCTCCCTGTTGATTCAAGCCCAGTGAGAGAAATTCCCACCATTCGAGCTTCTGCAGTCGTCCCAGGGACTCCTGTCGACGTACCTCCTGGTCGACACCATACAGCAGTTGCTGGCCTGTGCTGGCCCCGGCGAACAGGGTACGACGGTGTTTTACGCCACCGAACAGACGTAGGTCCAACAGACCCTCGGCGGTCCTGGAGAAGGTAACCCCCATCCGTTCAAAGGTCTGTATCAATCCAGGAGCGTCTTCACACATCGATTTTACCGGCGGCTGGTTGGCCAGGTAGGCGCCACCTTTGAGTGTATCGACGATATGTTGCCAGATAGTGTCCCGCTCCCCCTTGCTGTCGAAGCAGGCGTTGATGCCCCCCTGAGCGCAGACCGAATGGGAACGTTTGACTTCGAAGAGTGAGAAGATCTCGACTTGAAAACCGGCCTCGGCAACCCTTAGAGCAGCCCATAAGCCGCCCAGTCCCCCACCAACCACAATCACCTTTCTTGGTCTGCTCATGGTAGAAATCCCAACATGCCATGCACCCCCATGGCGGAAAGCAGGAGGGCGAGAAATCCACAAACCCCCAGCCAGATGGATTGTGCCCGGGGTGAGGTGGTCACACCCCAACTGATTGCCATGCTCCAGAGACCGTTGGTCAAGTGAAAAACTGAAAGCAGCAAGCCGGCCAAATAGAGTGTAAAAACAGAGGGTTGGATGAGTAAACCTTGCATATGAGCAAATAGATCAGCCTTAATGGCAGGTTCCCAGATCGCCCAGATACGTGTCCATCCCACATGCAACAGCAGAAACAGCAGAATGGCGATGCCGGAGAAGCGCTGCAGGGTATAGCGAATGTTACCTTGCCATGGGTAGACGGAAAGATTGCCTTTACCGCTATAGAGAATCACCAGGCCGTACAGCCCATGAAACAGCAGTGGCAAAGCGATCAGGAATATCTCCAGCAGGGTGAGATAGTTGAGCTGTTGAAGCCAGCCTACGACCTGATCATTGTAGTGCGCCTGACCGAATCTGGATTGGGAGTTTTCCCAAAGATGAAAGATCAGGAAGCCACCTACCGGGAGCAGGCCCAGTAATGAGTGTAAACGGCGGAACACAAAATGAGTATCGTGGATAGAGGCTTTCATCAATCAGCTCACCCGGGATCTCGTACTATAACAATATTATTTTATAATGATTATCTGCCGCACTGACCCAGGGCAGTGAAAATTCAGTTTTCTAAAGAGAACCTGAAAAAAGCGGATGGTTAAGAAGGAAATTCCTGCTGGTGCTGGATAGTTTTACTGAGCAAACCGAATTTTGATCCGGTGGGTTCTCATGCGGCAGAGTTCTGCTCAGAACTGTATCGTTAACAACATTCAGCATTGGAAGGGTCAGGCGAAAGGGCTAGCGAGCTTATTCTGGCTAGAGCCCGATCACCCTACGGATGGCAAAACGATCCTGCCTGTTGCTGTGTAATGGGGTTGATGGACCCAAGCTTTGGAGCGAAGAGCTTATGCTTGTCGGCCTTGTCACGCTGCGATCGATGATCGGTTTATTGGGCGTCGGCAACCAGGGTGCGACTGATCAGATCCAGCTTTGAAATGAGTGGCTGTATCTTGATCATGAAATCATCCCGATACTTCTTTGCAATCGGCTTGGCTGCGGGCAGCTTGACGGTCAGGGGGTTGCGGTGGACACCGTTGACGCGGAACTCATAGTGCAGATGAGGGCCGGTAGCCAGGCCGGTTTTACCCACATAGCCGATTACCTGCCCCTGTTTGACCCGTGTGCCTTTCCGGGATTTCTTGTTATACCGGGAGAGATGTGCGTAGAGGGTTGTGTAGGTCTGGCCATGCTGAATGATCACCGTCTTGCCGTAGCCGCCTTTTTTGCCTCGGAAGATAACCTTACCATCTCCTGAGGCTCTGATCGGGGTGCCGGTTTTGGCGGCGTAATCCACGCCACGGTGTGGACGTTTTTTACCCAGTACCGGATGGTAGCGTTCACGGGTGAATCTGGATGAGATGCGCCTGAAATCCACCGGTGCTCTGAGGAAGGCTTTCCGCATGCTTCGACCTTCCGGTGTGTAGTAGTCTGCACGGCCTGTATCATCTACATAGCGGAGGGCTTGATAGGTTTTTCCCTGATTGATGAACTCTGCGGCGAGGATCGGGCCGTCCCTCAATTTCTCCCCGTCCAGATAGTCCTCTTCAAAGATCACAGTGAAACGATCACCGGAGCGTATCTCCAGGGCAAAATCGATATCCCAGCCAAAAATATCGGCCAGTTGCATGATCAACTGATCGGAGAGCCCGGACTTTTTGGCTGAAACATAGAGCGAGTTTTCGATTACACCACTCAAATGGGTGTTTCTCGTATCCACCGCTCTGCTTTTTTCCGTGGCCGTGAAGCCTTCAGCGGTGGCCAGGATCTCAAGGCTGTCGACCTTGCTGTGCTCCAGGCGCAGGCTGAGCAGATTGTCATCCGAGTCAAACGCCATATGCAGCGTCTCCCCCGGACGGATGTCGGTCAGCTGCTTGGCTGTTTTGCTGGAATTCACAATCTGATGGAGCAGCGAAGGACTCAATTTGTTTTTCTTGAAGATCGAGGCCATCGAGTCGCCGCTGCGAATTTTGTAAACGGTTTTTCGACTCTCTTCTGCGACTGTCGGTTGTGGCGCTGACGTAGTAGCCGGTATAACCTCAGGTGCAATTTCAGCTTTGGCGGTTTCAACGGGTTCTGCAGCAAATGCCTGACTGAGAAACCCTTTTGAATTCTGTTTGATTGGAGTTGGATTTTCACCGCTCTGTTGAGACTGACCGGGAAGGGAGAGGGGTAATATCAGCTTTCTCTGCTGTTCCGGTTGTGACTCGGCGTCCGGGTCTGGACTGTTGGCTGGTTGGGACTCTTCCGTTGGGTTGGAAATCAGGAACAGAAAGCCGGCTGCAAGGATCAGCAGAAAAATGACAGAGAGCAGCAGGCGTTTGATAAGCTGGCCTCTGGCTGGTCTTCTGTCCAATGTGTACGATTTAAAATCTTGCATAGTGCCTATAGCAGTCAAGTATGGCGGCCCAATTCCACGTAGATGGAACCCAGTTATGAATCTTAGGATAGAAGTTAAGAATCACAACACCCAATGGTTAATTTTATCAGATGCTTCTAGTAGAGTGTGCAACCATTGTCTTAATTTTTGAGATTTGATAAATGATCGATGTCACAGGATCCCTAAATTTAATTAAACGCGGTACGGAAGAGGTTTTACCAGAAGAGCTGCTGATAAAGAAGCTCAAAAGGGGTGAGCCTCTGAAAATCAAGGCGGGTTTTGATCCTACAGCCCCCGATTTGCATCTAGGACACACCGTTTTGATCAATAAACTCAGGCAATTCCAGGAGTTAGGTCATGAGGTGATTTTTCTGATCGGTGATTTCACCGGCATGATCGGTGATCCTACGGGGAAGAGCGCCACCCGTCCTCCGCTGACGCGGGAAGAGGTGCTGGAAAATGCCAAGACCTATGAGCATCAGATCTTCAAGATCCTCGATCCAACCAAGACAACAGTGCTGTTCAACTCCAGCTGGATGGGTGAGATGTCGGCCGTTGACCTGATTCAGCTGGCAGCGAAGCACACTGTCGCCAGGATGTTGGAGCGGGATGACTTCAATAAGCGCTACACCAGCGGTCAGCCCATCGCCATTCATGAATTCCTCTATCCGTTGGTGCAAGGCTACGATTCTGTGGCCCTGAAAGCCGATGTGGAGCTCGGCGGGACCGATCAGAAGTTCAATCTGTTGGTCGGAAGGCAGTTGCAGGAGGCCCATCAGCAGGAGCCGCAGGTAGTGATTACCCTGCCGATTCTCGAAGGGCTGGACGGCGTGCAGAAGATGTCCAAATCACTCAACAACTATATCGGTATCACCGATCAGCCGGAGGAGATGTTCGGTAAAGTGATGTCGATCTCCGATGATCTGATGTGGCGCTACTATGAGTTGCTCAGCTTCAGGCCGATGGATGAGATCGAAGCCTGGAAGGCGGAGGTCGACGGTGGAGCCAATCCCAGGGATATCAAAGTGCACCTGGCTGAAGAGTTGGTGGAGCGTTTCCACTCGAAAGAGATGGCGGAGAAGGCCCATCAGGCTTTTATTGCCAGATTTCAGAAAGGTCAGATACCGGACGAAATGCCTGAGTGTGAACTGAAATCGGAATCCGGTAGCTACCCGATTGCCAATCTGCTGAAAGATGGTGGTCTGGTGAAGAGTACCTCTGAGGCGATGCGAATGATAAAGCAGGGGGCTGTGCGTATCGATGGTGACCGCGTGGAGCATGCATCCCTGACGATCGAGGCGGGCACCACCGGGGTATTTCAGGTGGGTAAGCGGCGCTTCGCCAGAATCACTGTGAGCTAGGGCCTATTGGATTCGTGTTAACAGGCCCTAGTTGGCTACCCGATTGATGGCCCGGCTGCTGAATAGACTCTTGAAGGAGTGCCGGGCTAATCCCCTATCCATATAAATAGAGTAATCGGGACAATATTGTATTCCCTGGTAAATTATTCTTGACCTGCCAAAATTGGCCCTTATAATGCGCCACTCCTTAGCTTGATGGCAGCTGAAAAACGGCTGATTCAGGGGCTGGGGAGAGGCAAAAATAGGTCGTTAAAATTCCTTTCGAATTTTAGTTGACGATTGGAAAGATCGACGTATAATGCGCCTCCTCTATCGGCTTTGCCGGCGACGGTAATACGATAGAAAGAGCGATGTAATAAATAGTTCAAATAGTTGTTGACAATGACTTTTCGGACTGTAGAATACGCGCTCTCGAACAGGCCGGACATGACCGACCAGCTTGAAAAAAGTTGAGATTCTTCTTGACACAAGCAACCGGCACTGTAGAATAGGCGGTCTTTCTCAAACGAAAATTTTGAGAAGCTCTTTAACAATTAGGTTAGGTAATTTGTGTGGGTGCTCCGTTGATTTTGGGTAACCAAAGATCGACGAAGAGCATTCAAAAAGATAGTAATTCTATCCGATGAATCTCGAGTCAAAAAGATTGGCTGCCATAAGCAGCTATCAAACTTAAACTGAAGAGTTTGATCCTGGCTCAGATTGAACGCTGGCGGTATGCTTAACACATGCAAGTCGAACGGTAACAGCGAGAGCTTGCTCTCGGCTGACGAGTGGCGGACGGGTGAGTAACGCGTAGGAATCTGCCTAGTAGTGGGGGACAACTCGGGGAAACTCGAGCTAATACCGCATACGCCCTACGGGGGAAAGCGGGGGATCTTCGGACCTCGCGCTATTAGATGAGCCTGCGTTGGATTAGCTTGTTGGTAGGGTAATGGCCTACCAAGGCGACGATCCATAGCTGGTCTGAGAGGACGATCAGCCACACTGGGACTGAGACACGGCCCAGACTCCTACGGGAGGCAGCAGTGGGGAATATTGGACAATGGGGGCAACCCTGATCCAGCAATACCGCGTGTGTGAAGAAGGCCTGCGGGTTGTAAAGCACTTTCAATTGTGAAGAAAAGCCTAGGGTTAATAACCTTGGGTCTTGACGTTAACTTTAGAAGAAGCACCGGCTAACTCCGTGCCAGCAGCCGCGGTAATACGGAGGGTGCAAGCGTTAATCGGAATTACTGGGCGTAAAGCGCGCGTAGGTGGTCAAGTAAGTCAGATGTGAAAGCCCTGGGCTCAACCTGGGAACTGCATTTGAAACTGCTTGGCTAGAGTATGGTAGAGGGAAGCGGAATTCCGGGTGTAGCGGTGAAATGCGTAGATATCCGGAGGAACATCAGTGGCGAAGGCGGCTTCCTGGACCAATACTGACACTGAGGTGCGAAAGCGTGGGTAGCAAACAGGATTAGATACCCTGGTAGTCCACGCTGTAAACGATGTCAACTAGCCGTTGGACTCATTTAAGGGTTTAGTGGCGCAGCTAACGCGATAAGTTGACCGCCTGGGGAGTACGGCCGCAAGGTTAAAACTCAAAGGAATTGACGGGGGCCCGCACAAGCGGTGGAGCATGTGGTTTAATTCGATGCAACGCGAAGAACCTTACCAGCCCTTGACATCCTGGAAACTTACTAGAGATAGTTTGGTGCCTTCGGGAATCCAGTGACAGGTGCTGCATGGCTGTCGTCAGCTCGTGTCGTGAGATGTTGGGTTAAGTCCCGTAACGAGCGCAACCCTTGTCCCTAGTTGCCAGCACATAATGGTGGGAACTCTAGGGAGACTGCCGGTGACAAACCGGAGGAAGGTGGGGATGACGTCAAGTCATCATGGCCCTTATGGGCTGGGCTACACACGTGCTACAATGGCCGGTACAGAGAGCCGCGAACCCGCGAGGGGAAGCAAATCTCAGAAAACCGGTCGTAGTCCGGATTGGAGTCTGCAACTCGACTCCATGAAGTCGGAATCGCTAGTAATCGCAGATCAGAATGCTGCGGTGAATACGTTCCCGGGCCTTGTACACACCGCCCGTCACACCATGGGAGTGGGTTGCAAAAGAAGTGGGTAGCTTAACCTTCGGGAGGGCGCTCACCACTTTGTGATTCATGACTGGGGTGAAGTCGTAACAAGGTAGCCGTAGGGGAACCTGCGGCTGGATCACCTCCTTTAAAAAAGTTGCCCGGATCTTCGGAGCATCCACACAAGTTACCTAACCGATGTTGAAGCAGATACAGACCTGTCGAACAGCTAAGCAGCTGTACTGCACTGAGTACTTGGGTCTGTAGCTCAGTTGGTTAGAGCGCACCCCTGATAAGGGTGAGGTCGGAGGTTCAAATCCTCCCAGACCCACCAAATGTTCAGAATCAATGACTCTTCAGGGGCCATAGCTCAGCTGGGAGAGCGCCTGCCTTGCACGCAGGAGGTCGGGAGTTCGATCCTCCCTGGCTCCACCAAACTGGTGAAAGTGTTAAGTGTCTAGCGAAGTAAACGCTAGCCACTTCGTATTTTCGAAGTACTGCTCTTTAAAAATTAGGTTAGATCGCAGATAGGCGGATGTCGTGAGACATCCATAATATCTAAATGAGTATCTAAGTTCTCAAAAACTTAGTTATTTGGGTATGTTGCATTTGTACGAGCGACCAGACTCCAGAATTTTTGGGGTTATATGGTCAAGTGATTAAGCGCATACGGTGGATGCCTAGGCGGTAGAAGGCGATGAAGGACGTTGTAGCTTGCGATAAGCTTCGGGGAGCCAGCAAACAGGCTTTGATCCGGAGATTTCCGAATGGGAAAACCCACCTGTCGTAAGACAGGTATCTTGCACTGAATTCATAGGTGTAAGAGGCAAACCCGGGGAACTGAAACATCTAAGTACCCGGAGGAAAAGAAATCAATTGAGATTCCCTCAGTAGCGGCGAGCGAACGGGGACCAGCCGAACATGAAATTCATAGTGAAATGGTCTGGAAAGTCCAGCGATACAGGGTGATAGCCCCGTACACGAAATGAATGATTGACGTATTAAGTAGGTCGGAACACGTGATATTCTGACTGAAGATGGGGGGACCATCCTCCAAGGCTAAATACTCTCTACCGACCGATAGTGAACCAGTACCGTGAGGGAAAGGCGAAAAGAACCCCGTAGAGGGGAGTGAAATAGAACCTGAAACCGTATGCGTACAAGCAGTGGGAGCCCCTTCGGGGGTGACTGCGTACCTTTTGTATAATGGGTCAGCGACTTACTTCTCAGTGGCAAGCTTAACCGTATAGGGGAGGCGTAGGGAAACCGAGTCTTAATAGGGCGTTCAGTCGCTGGGAGTAGACCCGAAACCGGGCGATCTAGCCATGGCCAGGGTGAAGGTGCGGTAACACGCGCTGGAGGCCCGAACCCACCTATGTTGAAAAATGGGGGGATGAGCTGTGGCTAGGAGTGAAAGGCTAATCAAGCCCGGAGATAGCTGGTTCTCCTCGAAAGCTATTTAGGTAGCGCCTCGCGTCTCACTCCAGGGGGTAGAGCACTGTTTCGGCTAGGGGGCCATCCCGGCTTACCAAACCGATGCAAACTCCGAATACTTGGAAGTGCAATCGCGGGAGACACACGGCGGGTGCTAACGTCCGTCGTGGAAAGGGAAACAACCCAGACCGCCAGCTAAGGTCCCAAAATCATGGCTCAGTGGGAAACGATGTGGGAAGGCATAGACAGCTAGGAGGTTGGCTTAGAAGCAGCCATCCTTTAAAGAAAGCGTAATAGCTCACTAGTCGAGTCGGCCTGCGCGGAAGATTTAACGGGGCTTAAGCCATGTACCGAAGCTGCGGATACGTGTTTACACGTATGGTAGAGGAGCGTTCTGTAAGCCTGCGAAGGTGTGTTGTAAAGCATGCTGGAGGTATCAGAAGTGCGAATGCTGACATGAGTAACGATAAAGGGGGTGAGAGGCCCCCTCGCCGAAAACCCAAGGTTTCCTGCGCAACGCTAATCGGCGCAGGGTTAGTCGGCCCCTAAGGCGAGGCAGAAATGCGTAGTCGATGGGAATCCGGTTAATATTCCGGAACTACTTATTACTGCGATGGGGTGACGGAGAAGGCTAGATCATCCGGGTGTTGGTTTACCCGGTTTAAACGTGTAGGGAGTCTGTTTAGGCAAATCCGGACGGACAATTCTGAGACGTGATGACGAGCTTCCATGTGAAGCGAAGTGATTGATGCCATACTTCCAGGAAAAACCTCTAAGCTTCAGGTAATAAGTAACCGTACTCTAAACCGACACAGGTGGGTAGGGTGAGAATCCCAAGGCGCTTGAGAGAACTCTGGTGAAGGAACTAGGCAAAATAGTACCGTAACTTCGGGAGAAGGTACGCCCTTGGTATGTGAAGAGACTTGCTCTCCTAGCAGAAGAGGGTTGCAGTGACCAGGTGGCTGCGACTGTTTATTAAAAACATAGCACTCTGCAAACTCGAAAGAGGAAGTATAGGGTGTGACGCCTGCCCGGTGCCGGAAGGTTAATTGATGGGGTTAGTCTTCGGACGAAGCTCTTGATCGAAGCCCCGGTAAACGGCGGCCGTAACTATAACGGTCCTAAGGTAGCGAAATTCCTTGTCGGGTAAGTTCCGACCTGCACGAATGGCGTAACGATGGCCACGCTGTCTCCACCAGAGACTCAGTGAAATTGAAATCGCTGTTAAGATGCAGTGTACCCGCGGCTAGACGGAAAGACCCCGTGAACCTTTACTACAGCTTTGCACTGGACTTTGAATATGTTTGTGTAGGATAGGTGGGAGGCTTTGAAACGTAGACGCCAGTTTACGTGGAGCCAACCTTGAAATACCACCCTGACATATTTGGAGTTCTAACCTCGACCCGTTATCCGGGTTAGGGACAGTGTATGGTGGGTAGTTTGACTGGGGCGGTCTCCTCCCAAAGAGTAACGGAGGAGCACGAAGGTACCCTCAGCGCGGTCGGACATCGCGCAACGAGTGCAAAGGCATAAGGGTGCTTGACTGCGAGACAGACAAGTCGAGCAGGTACGAAAGTAGGTCTTAGTGATCCGGTGGTTCTGTATGGAAGGGCCATCGCTCAACGGATAAAAGGTACTCCGGGGATAACAGGCTGATACCGCCCAAGAGTTCATATCGACGGCGGTGTTTGGCACCTCGATGTCGGCTCATCACATCCTGGGGCTGAAGTCGGTCCCAAGGGTATGGCTGTTCGCCATTTAAAGTGGTACGCGAGCTGGGTTTAGAACGTCGTGAGACAGTTCGGTCCCTATCTGCCGTGGGCGTTTGAGATTTGAGGGAAGCTGCTCCTAGTACGAGAGGACCGGAGTGGACGTATCTCTGGTGTTCCGGTTGTCACGCCAGTGGCATTGCCGGGTAGCTATATACGGACAGGATAACCGCTGAAAGCATCTAAGCGGGAAGCCCCTCCCAAGATTAGATCTCACTTGTCTCTTGAAGACACTGAAGGGCCGTTGAAGACTACAACGTTGATAGGCTGGGTGTGGAAGTACAGTAATGTATGAAGCTAACCAGTACTAATTGCCCGTGAGACTTGACCATATAACACCCAAACATTTTGGGTTTGGTTCAAACAAACGCACACCCAATACTCTAGCGATCTAACCGAATGCAGAGTTGTTCAAGTTGAGCAACTCCACCAGTTTGCCTGGCGGCTATAGCGTGTTGGTACCACCCGATCCCATCTCGAACTCGGAAGTGAAACGACATAGCGCCGATGATAGTGTGGGGTTTCCCCATGTTAAAGTAGGACACTGCCAGGTTTTTACACAAAAACCCCGTATCGGAAACGATACGGGGTTTTTTTTTGTCCAAAGGCGTAGAATCTTTTTTTTAAAAAGTTTCTCTTCGATGTCTGGATTTGTTTTAACAGGCCCTACTAGATGGCTATTTCCATTGCACTGCTGATAACAGGTTTGATACTGATCACGCTCTCTTTGCGACAGCTCCTTTTCAAAAGGAGAGTGCTGAGTGCCACATTCAGCGGTGTGTTCGGAACATTTACCCTGCTTATCGCTACGATCTTCACCCTCTTGCTGATGAATGTTCAGACCTATGTGCAACTCACCCGGGAGATAGATCTGGTAGAGGTTGAGGTTGCAGATTTTTCTGAAACTGGAGCTGAGTTGACGTTAACCTATGATGGCAGGACGTCAACTCACCTGATCGCTGCGGATGAGTGGCGACTGGATGCCCGGTTCATTAAGTGGAAACCCTGGTTCACCCTGTTCGGTAAGGAGCCGATTGTCAGACTTGAAACCATCAGTGGGCGAAATTACCGAAACAGTCCAGCGGCAAATCAGATATACCAGTTGTCTGATACTTCCATCAACACAGATGAACTGTTCTCATATCTTACGGATAAGTTCGGTGTTCTGGATACCATGTATGGCAGTTCGGTCTACATGCCGATACAGTCCGGTGCCCGTTACCTTGTCAGTGCAACCCACTCTGGCCTGATTGCCAGACCAATAAACAACCAGGGGCGTAGTGCAGTCAATAACTGGAAATGAGAATGATCGACTACAGACTAAATCTACTATCCCCACAAAGCCATCTATTCGAAGTTGAACTGACCATTCAGAATCCTGATCCAGATGGACAGGTCGTCTATCTGCCAGCCTGGATAAGAGGCAGTTATCTGATACGGGATTACGCCAGACATATCGTTTTGATTGAAGCCAATGCCAATGGGCAACAACTCACCCTCAATAAACTGGACAAACAGAGTTGGCAGATCGAACCGGTTAACCAACCGCTCACACTCAACTATCAGGTTTATGCCTGGGAGCTTACCGTCAGATCGGCTCATTTCGACAATACCCACGCCTATTTCAATGGACCGGCTCTGTTTCTAGCAGTCCGTGGGCAGGAGTTGATGCCGTGCAGGTTGGAGATCCTTGCTCCACAAATCATGCCGTTGAAGCAGTGGCGGGTTGCCTTTTCAATGAAACCGGAAAGTATCGATGATCAGGGCTTCGGAACTTACCAGGCCGATGATTACGAAGCTTTAATTGATTGCCCGGGTGAGATCGGAGACTATTCCGAGAGTCAGTTTGAAGTGGCGGGATGTAACCACCGATTTGTAGTAAGTGGTGTTAAAAGATTCGATCATGAGAATTTATGTTTACATTTAGCAAGGATTTGTGAAAAGCAGGTTGAGTTGTTTGGTGATTTGCCGGTTCAGGATTACCTGTTTCTGTTGCGTGTGGTTGAAGATGGTTATGGCGGACTTGAGCATAAGAATTCTACCAGCCTGATCTTTCCAAGGGACGATTTACCGGCACAGCGTGATCGTAAGATATCCTCGGGATATCGTAGGTTGCTGGCTTTGTGCAGTCATGAGTATTTTCACTTATGGAATGTGAAGCGCATAACCCCAAAAGCTTTTCTACAACAGAATACACAGCAGGAGGTGTACACCCGTCAGTTATGGGTTTTTGAAGGTATCACTTCATACTATGACGAATTAATCCTTGTGCGCAGTGGTGTTATCAGTAAACAGGACTATTTTGAAATGCTCGCCGAAACTGTCACCCGGGTGATGAGAGGTAGTGGGCGACATAAACAGACACTCGAAGAGTCGAGCTTTGATGTCTGGACAAAATTCTACAAACAGGATGAGAACGCACCCAACGCCATTGTCAGTTACTATGCGAAGGGCGCCCTGTTCGCGCTGCTGCTGGATTTGACGATACGTCTTCAAAGTAAGGGTAGGTTTTCACTCGATCAGGTTATGCGTGAAATGTGGTTACGCTATGGCAAGCCGGGTAAAGGCGTACCGGAAAATGGTCTCGAAACGGTTGTGGCTGACGTGACTTCACTCGATCTTCAATCACTGTTTGATCTTGGTCTGCGCTCCACCGAGGAACTTCCCCTCGCAGAGTGTTTTTCGGAATTCGGTGTTGAAATGAAATTGTTACCGGCTAAATCCTTTGATGACCGCGGTGGGGTAGTTGGTGACAAGGAGCGCGAGCAGCAACCGTTTACGGGTATTGGTGCAAAGTGGACCAACAAAAATAGCGGCATCAAAGTGCAACAGGTGTTTGATGATGGGGCTGCACAGAAAGCGGGTATCTCTGCTGGTGATGAGATTGTCGCCGTGGATGGGCTCAGAATGAATGCAAAGCAGTTTGAAAACTACATTCTCGATAGCGAAGCGGGTAGTGATATCGAGGTACATCTGTTTCGTCGGGGGCACTTGATGAATTTGTTGTTGCAACCGCAGCTGGCAGCTTTCGATACCTGTTACTTCGATCTGACCGAACCTTCTGATGAAGAGGTCAAACAACGTCAGTCAGACTGGTTGATGGGCCATGGCTGAAGAGATCCTGCTGATCAATAAAATGGCTGATGGCCGGTTTCATTCCGGTCAGGAGCTGGGTGAGATGCTCGGCATCAGTCGTGCCGGTGTCTGGAAGAAACTGCAGAAGATAAAAGATAAATACGGTCTTCAGGTTGATGCCGTCAAGGGCCGGGGATATCGATTGCAGGGGCCCTTGGATCTGCTCGACAGGGACTCGATCGAAAAGGTGTTTAGTCAGCTTGGTATAGAGCCGCCGCCCGTTGAACTCCATACAACCATCGATTCCACCAATGCCTGGTTGATGCAGAAGGCAGCCTTGGGTATCAAGTCCGGTACCGTTTGTCTTGCAGAGCAGCAAACTGGGGGAAAGGGTCGCCATGGCAGACAATGGGTCTCCCCGTTTGGCAGAAACCTCTACTACTCGATGTTGTTACGATTCGATCTCGCTCCAGCCCAGGTTGCCGGATTGAGCCTGACTTCCGCCATTGCAGTGCTGCGTCTGTTGCGTCAGATGAATTGTCATCAGGCCGGACTTAAGTGGCCGAATGATGTGCTTTGGCAAGGGAGAAAACTGGCAGGATTGCTGTTGCAGGTAGCGGGTGAATCAAGCGGTCCGTCCCAGGTCGTGATTGGTGTCGGGCTCAACCTGGGTATGGGTCAGTATGGTGAGGGGATTGATCAGCCTTGGGCCGATTTAAGACAGATTCCGCATGTTCAACCTTTTAATCGGAATGAGCTGGCAGCCAGACTGACCGCGCATTTAAGAGATGTTGCCGAACAGTATCTGCAGCAAGGACTCGCAGGGTTTACCGATGAGTGGCATGAGTATGACCTCTATCTAGGCAAACAGGTTGTGATCAGCAGTGCCAGTAACATGCACACAGGAATACATATGGGGATCGATGAAACCGGTGGTATCAGGATTGAGACTGAAGGGGGGATTCGAACCTTTCACGCTGGTGAAGTGAGTCTTAGGGGAAATCAGAACGATGTCAGCAGATCCTAGGCTATGAAACTCTTTGTAGATATTGGCAATACGGCTATCAAATGGGCGAATGAGCGTGAGCTGCAATCAAAGGTCGTACACAGGGCAAGTTCTCATCAGATCCCGGAATCGATCGATCGGGCCTGGATCGATATGGAGGTGCCATCTGAGGTGCATATCGCCTCTGTCAGAACCACACGGATTTCTCAACGCCTCAATCACTGGATCGCTCAACACTGGCAGGCCGAGGTCCGATTTTCGACAACAGCCCAGCAGGAGCTGGGGGTAACCACTGGGTATACCACACCATCCCAACTGGGTGTTGATCGGTGGTTGGCCCTGTTGGCAGCCTACCATATTGGTGGTGGACCGAAACTTGTTGTAGATTGCGGTTCAGCCACCACAGTTGATGGCGTGGATGAATCGGGTCGGCACCTTGGTGGGCTGATACTGCCGGGTCTGCAGCTCATCGGCAAGTGCCTGGAACTGAATACGGACCTCTCTTTTGGTGAGAGTGGTTTGAATTTGAACAGTTTTGCGACTGATACCGCAGCAGGGATTCAATCTGGCGCTATGCTGGCACATCTCTGCGTGGTAGAAAGGTTACTTCAGGATTTAGAGCAGCGATGTGGAAAAACTGCAGAGTGTATTATTACTGGAGGGAACGCAGATAGCTTGTCAGCTCATCTGTCAGCGACTCACCAGGTGATACCAGATCTTGTTCTTCAGGGATTGGCATTACAATCAGCTCAAGCAGAATGACTTATGAAATGGCTTTTTTTAACACTATTGCTGATTAATCTTGGCCTGTTTATGCTGATCTATCCGCAGCAACAGGTTGCTGAGCGATCCTCACTGTTAGCCGATGTCGGAGAACTGAAGCTGGCCGGTGAGCAGGAATCCGCAGCTGCGAATGATGAGCCTGGGGCTGTCGCAACTGAAGAGCTGATGGTGGAGGCTGATGAGACGACCAAACCGGAGCTGGAGGAGCCGCCGCTCAAAGATAGACCTGCAGAGCAACAGCAAACTCAGCAAACAGCACTACCCGAGGAACCACCAGCCGAGGAGATCGTCGCTGAAACACCACCCCCTCCCCCACAGGAGGAGTCCCCGGAGGAAGTATCGGTACGATGCGCCATGTTGGGGTATGTGGACACACGCTCTGCAGCTGAAGAGATTTCAGTCAGGATGAGAGCCCTGGGGTTCAAGCCTGAATTGCAGTCGGAGTCGAGAAACGAGCAGGCGGGCTATTGGGTGCTCATCCCCCAGCAGTCAACCCGAAGAGAAGCGGTAAATATAGCAAAAAAGCTTGAAGAATCAGGTGTTTCTGATCTTTGGCGCTTTACCAGTGGCAAGCTGGTTCATGCCATCTCCCTGGGGCTTTTCAGAGATGAGATTCGTGCGGGGGACCGGAAGCGTGAAATCGACGCGCTTGGCTTTAATTCGGTGATCCAGCCCAGATATCGGGAAAAGACCAATTACTGGTTGAGTTACAAAACGGGCAACAGCGCAGTGCTAAGCGATCGGGACTGGGCGGGGCTGGTCAAGGATTTTCCTGAACTGGTCAGAAAAGAGATTGAGTGCCAATAGTTTGCCAGGAGGCAAAGAAACGCTTAGAATTCGCACTCCTTAGCCGGCGTAGCTCAGTTGGTAGAGCAGCTGATTTGTAATCAGCTGGTCGGGGGTTCGAATCCTCTCGCCGGCTCCATTCTCATAGGGGTCTATTCCGGAGACATAGTTAACACTTTCTCCGGGGCGAAAGGATCAGGAGCCGGTTCCACCCGGTTGTCATTCTGTGCTTTCATCGGTTAGAGGCCAGGCTCATTTTCTGCCGAGATCCACTCCGGTTAGCCGCTCGCGTAGTTCGCGTCGTTCCTGAGCTTCCACACAAAGTGTCGTAACGGGGCGCGCCTCAAGCCGCGCCAAGCCGATTGGCTCACCGGTGTCCTCGCACCAGCCGTAGGTTCCATCGTCAATCCGGCTGAGGGCAGCGTCGATCTTGCCCAGTAGCTTGCGGTAGCGGTCTCGCGTGCGCAACTCCAGCGTCTGGGCAGCTTCACGGGTAGCTCGGTCTGCTTCATCGCCCACCTCATGGTGGCTGTCGTGACGGAGCTCCGCGAGCGTCGCATCTACCTCATCAAGTAACTCTGATCGCCAGTTCAGGAGCTTCTGCTTGAAATAGGTCAACTGGCTCGACCCCATGTAGTCGTCATCGATGGGTGGACCACTGTCTGAGGAGCCGTGGGGCTGCACATGCCGTTTCAATTCGCTAATTTTCTTGGCCATATCTCTGTGTCGCTGTGTTGAATTCTGTAGCCGCAGCGGAAGAAGCTGCTGTAGCCGGATCGCGGCGAGAAAAGGCAAAATTCGTCTTCATACCTCTGCCGCCGCACGTTGAAACCACGCCAGCACCTGCTCGCGCCAGGGATGGCCATACAAGCTTGCAAAACGTCGTGATTCCTCATGCTGGGAATCACCAAGAATGGTAATGCGCGCCTTAACAAACTCGGGCGTCAACGCCTGACTGCATTTGACCTCGATGCAATAGCGCCAGCCAGCATAGTTGCTTGGGAAGAACTCTTTCTCGTAGCGTTCGGTACCATCGTTCATGGGTTATGCCTCCTCATGATCGGCGAACCACTTCGGAAAAGGATCGTCGTACGTCTTCCATGTCTCAGGGCCTGCTGCCAGTTCGGTCTCGGTGAGCAGGCATTGATCGAGGGTCGCTCTGGTCTGGTCAGGATCGAGGTGCTGTCCAATGAACACAATCTCCTGACGACGATCTCCATACTCACCGTCAAACTCAGCCTCTATGCGGGCGCGGTATTCCGGTTCCTGGGGCCAATGCTCGCTCGGCGCTGCTGCCCACCAGATCCCGGCTGGGCCATGGCGCATGATGCCCCCTGCCTGTGACAGTTCGCCCGCCGCATCATGCCGTGAGGCTAGCCAGAAAAAACCCTTAGAGCGTAGGATATCCCCTGGCCAGTCTGTTTTTAATGCCTCGGCGAAGCGGACTGGGTGAAAAGGCCGACGTGCACGATAGACAAAGCTGCTGATACCGTACTCTTCCGTCTCAGGCGTATGTTCACCGCGGATCTCAGCCAGCCAACCCGGTGACTGTGCCGCTCGTGCAAAATCGAAACGTCCGGTGCCCATGACTTGATCCAGTGGCACCTTGCCAAAGCTGGCGTAGAGGACCGCGACACGCCGACCTTCGCGGTTGTTGAGGATATGGTTGAGCAGCGTGGTCTTGCCGGCACCCAGAAAACCGGATAGGACGGTGACCGGTAACTTGCGGTCTATGTCAGATGTCGAAGGCATTTTAGCTCTCCATTTCGATATCCGTGTTGGCCGAGGTTCGCGGTCTAATCGAGTATTTGGTGCAGAATATCGGGCTGGTTGTCCACCGCATGTGTTGATGCAGGAGGTACCAACTCAGAATTGGTTGCGTTTCGATACATGACAAGCGAACATTCTTGGAATATTAATGTTATGTTATATCATAACATTAATATAGTGCAGCATTTATGTGGTTGTTTACTAAAAGAGCTGCATTGGGATTAAGTGATACTGATTTGAGTGAGTAATTCCGTGTCGGTGCTGGATCAGCCTGGGACCTGTTAACACGATTCAAATCGGCTCGGCGGGGAGTGTTTTTTCATTCAGCATGGTGCGTGTCGCTGCAATTGGCCCTAGAACTTAGCAAGCGTTCTCTACACAACCCCGCAATTGCTGTTCAATTGCGCGCCAATCCAATGGATCAGTACCGATCATCTCTATTCTTGGGTTCATCTGTTGCTCTAGAGCCTCTTCAGACCATTCGCTCTGGGTTGCGTTGATTCTCATGTGACCATGGGATGAGGGCAGGAAACCTTTCATTCTCACCACACCTGAGAAAACCATTATCTGTCGTACGCAAGCCGGATCGAATAGGGCATCGGTAGGCAGCGTCCAACTAGCCGTGTAGAACCCATCGGCAGCACCTTCAATACGATGCCAATCGCCAGCGGGAGGTTCGTGTCCATGATGGTGATGGTGAGTATCAGTATTGAACGCGTGCGCCTCGGGAAATAAGGCAATGCGCTCCAGTCTGGGCTCATCAAGATAGGCCTGTTTAAGGTTGCCATGAGCTACCATAGCGGCTGCCTTTTTGGCTGAGCCCTGAGCATTAACCAGACTGTAGAATGCACTTCTGTCGGCGTCAGTGTAGCAGTCCAGCTTATTGCCAATGAGCACATCGGCCAAATGGAGTTGATCCTGGAAGTTAGGGTGAGACGTATAGCGGGGATCATTAAGCATGCGAGCATCCACCAAACCGATGGTCGCACGGAGATCAAGGACTTCGCCATAATAGGGGCCGGTGAGTTGCTCGATGAGTTGAGCCGGGTGTCCGAGACCGGTAGGTTCGATAAGAATGCGGTCTGGTTTTGAGCTTTGGATCAGGCGATTCAGACCCACCTGCATGCCAGCACTGCCGACACAACAGAGGCAGCCGCCAGCAACCTCTTCGACGAAAATCTCGGCATGATCAACCGCCTCGGCCTGTATCAGGTCGCCATCCACACCGATACGCCCGAACTCGTTCACCAGCACAGCCCAACGCTGCCCCACGGGTGCCTGAGACAGAAGATGCAGGATGGTAGTGGTCTTGCCAGTACCGAGGAATCCAGTGATTAGGTTGGTGGGTATGTTGCGATACATGAGGGTGAGGAGGGTAATCGCATCATCCCGGCATATCAAGGTGTGATCGTATTATCAAAGTCAGTAGGCAGCACCGTCTAATTGGTCATCGTCGATTCAGCTCTCTGAATTTACAGGCTGGTTATGATTGTTACTCATGTTCAGTCCGCATAACTGCGCAAAACGAATTCCTTGTAGTGTTTGAATATTTTGTAGCCTCTCATTCGGTAGATGCCAAACTCACGGAAAACAACAGACATTATCTTCCACTACAGAAAGCGGGTAACAAATTTAAGACGTTCGTCCAGACGATTTCACTCTTTACAAGGCATCTGAGGTCACCCCCAAATGCTCAATTATATAACCTATGTCTTCGGAATATTCTGCAACCTACGTGTCGAGAAGGGTGTTGCGATTCCAGCAACTCTACCTAGGTAGTCAGTCATCACTGATAACCGTCTCCTATCCCCTTTTATAGGTTATTGTCGAGACTTGACCAGGGTTCTTTTAGAGTAATTTGATTGCTCCCAAATCTCCTGTAGAGCTATCTTTTTGCCGATTTTACTCTTAAGCTAAATTCAAGCAGGTCTAGGAGACCCTGTTGGTTGCGGAATTAGCCTACACCTATAATGTAATTCTTTTTTACAGTCACTCTATTTCTCATGACTTAGACTGGAAACTTATAACAGCAACATAGGGATAAAATCAGGGGAACTCCATTGTCGAAAAGAATTTTTTTCCTGAGGAACGCCATTCTTATTCTATTGTTTTCCCTGCCTCTACAGGCAGCTGATTGGGTATATACCGTCGTAGAGGGGGATAACCTCTGGGATTTCAGCGCCAAGCACCTGGATAGTGTAATGCGCTTTGAGCAGCTTCGAAAGCTGAACAACATTAAAAACCCGAAGCGTTTGCAACCGGGCAGCTGGTTGCGAGTGCCAATGAAATGGATTCGCAGTAATGCGGTTCCTGCGCGAATCGGTCTACTTGAGGGTAAGGTTCGAATACTCCGCGCTGACGGTTCAGCTGAGAACAGCCTCAAATCAGGTGTTTTGATCCATCTTGGGGATACCTTGAATACCGGACAGAACAGCAGTGCTTCTGTCATCTTTGCGGATAACTCCAGCTTAACACTGTACAGTGATACTGAGATGCGTTTTGATCACCTCAGCGCCTATGGTGAGACCGGCATGGTGGACTCCAGAGTGCATCTCGGGCAGGGACGCATGGAGACCAAGGTAAAGCCGACGGCCGGTCCCGGCTCTCGATTCGAAATTCATACACCTTCAGCCATCACGGCGGTCAGAGGGACGGCCTATCGTGCCGCGATCAGCCCGAACGGTGACTCATCAAGTATTGAGGTCCTCGAGGGGGATGTGGTGGTCAGTGGTGCTGAACAGCAAACCCTGGTATCGGCAGGGTTCGGTACACAGGTGGCCCTGGGCAAAGCGCCCACGGAACCTCGAAAACTGCTGCCCTCTCCCGGCTTGCATGAGCTGCCTGAACCGCTCAGGGCATTGGAATGGCAGCTCAATTGGCAATCTTTGGATGGCGCCAACAGCTATCGTGCGGAGATAAGCTCTAGTGCCGATTTTGATGTGCTGCAGTGGGAGGCCGTGGTTCAGGAGCCTCAAGTGAAGCTGCCGGATCTCGCTGATGGGGACTACTGGTTCAGAGTGCGCGGTATCGATGAGGTGGGTCTTGAAGGGAACAGCGCTGTTCAGTCGCTGCTCCTGGATCGTCATCCCCAACCACCAACCTCATTGAGCCCTGCGGATGGTGAGATGCTCGATTTTGGAGGCGTTGAACTGAAGTGGCAACAGATCAGCAAAGTCAGGGGTTACCTGTTGGAGGTTGCTGCGGATCAGGCATTTGAAGAGATCGTCTTTAAGCAGGAAACCGATGACAAAACTCAGTTTGAGGTGACTGAACTCAAACAGCCTGGACGCTACTTTTGGCGTGTCTCAGCGATAGCCGAGGATGGGGAAGTGGGTCCGTCAGGGGCAGTCCGATCATGGCGGCTCAGAGCCGATATGGAATCCCCTAATGTCATTGTCACAGCCACAGAAGCTCATGTTGTCAGCAACTGGCAGCCGTTGAATTCAAACTATCGCTACCATGTACAGTTGGCTCATGATGCTGATTTCAAACAGCTCGAATTTGACCAGATCATCTCAGCCAATGAGCAAACCTTCGATCACATCTACAGCCAACTTAGATACATAAGAGTATGTGCCGTGGATGAGGATGACTATCATGGGCCTTGGAGCTCAGTACAAAAGGTTGACCCCCTGTTGGGTAAGAGTGTTTGGATTGTCCCGATCAGCGCAATCATGGGTTTGCTGTTTTTGTAGTTGAATAAGGCAGTCTTTTGATTAAGAGCAGAATCAGTCAGATAGTTTTATCAGCCATTCTGGTTACCTGCTCTTTTATTTTGGTCAAACATGCCGCGATAGAGCGTCTGGATTTTCTACTATACGACTATTTCCTCAATCTGCTTGAAAACCGGATTAGCGATGAACTGGTGGTCGTGGCCATCGATGATTCAAGTCTGCAAGCAATGGGGCGTTGGCCCTGGTCGAGAAAAGTCCACGCGAAAATGCTTGATCGATTGACTGAATTGAAGGCCCGTGTCGTCGGTTTCGATGTGTTGTTTTCCGAAGCGGAGACCACAGATCCGTTGGCAGACAGGATTTTCGCGGATGCGATTGCCCGCAGTGATGTAACCGTACTTGCCGTTGCGCCGACCAATCCGCTACCGGGAAAACATATCGGCGAGGTACTGCCTCTTCCGATACTGGCAGAGTCGGCTGCGGCATTGGGACATGTGGATTTTGAGATCGATAGCGATGGACTTTGTCGCAGTTTTTATCTGTATGCGGGGATGGATGATGCGCGTTGGCCAACCTTTACCTTGGCAATGGCCAATGTGGCAGGTGATTCAATTCCTCTCAGCCGTGATAACAAAACAGTCAATAGGGAGTCGGTCAGTTGGCTTAGGTCCGGGCGCTATCTTATTCCCTACGATGCGAACCAGGGTGGAATTGAAACGATCTCCGCCTATCAGTTACTCCACGATGATGAAGCGGCAGACAAGGTTGCCGGACGATATGTGTTGGTTGGATCAACGGCAACCGGTTTGGGTGATGTCATATCGACACCGGTGTCACAAAATCACCAACGGATGCCGGGAGTTCAGTTGAATGCTCATGTATTGAGCGGATTACTGGGGGGTAATCTGCTGAAAGAGATGAATCAGGATACACATCTCTATTTGACTCTGCTGATTACGGGTTTGGTAACGTTTCTACTCTCATCGACCCGCTTTCCTGTTTCGGTTGTTCTGTTTCTCGTTGCGGTGATCGGTATACCGGTTGGTGCCGGCTTGACTCTTTCCGTTACACAGGTCTGGTTTGCACCTGCCGCTTCGATGGTGCCTCTGTTGATCGGAATTCCCTTATGGGGGGTCTGGCTGCATCGGCATGAAAAAAGTGTCAATCGTCAATTGAGTGTTCGGATGCATGACCAGGCGACCCATCATGCCGTAACCGGCCTGCCAAACCAGTACGCGTTGGAAGAGTATCTGCGCAAGCTGACGGCTTCTGATGCGGAACAGGCCAATATCACCGCTTTGATTATCATTCATGTGAAGTGGCTGAACTCAACCGGTAGCATTATCGGCCGTTCAGCCGGCAATCAATTGTTGCAAATGATCGCTCGGTTGTTACGCGATGTGGTGCGCAGTGATGACATCGTCAGTCATCTCGGTGGTGATGACTTTGGGGTATTGGTGCAGGGATTGAATGATATTGAATCGGCGGATGTGGTTGCTCAGAATCTGCTTGGAATTATGCAGCAACCCATCGCCTTCGAAGAGGCCTCGATGTTTCTCGCACCGTGTATAGGTATGAGCATATGGCCGGATGAGAGTGAGGATGGTGAAGCGTTGTTGCGTGATGCAAAGATCGCGGTATTCAGAGCGCGTATGCAGGGAGCTGAATCAGTTTGTCGCTATTCACCACAGATTGCCAAAGAGGTGGAGCAGGGATCGCAGTTGGAGCGGGCGCTTATCTTTGCTTTGGAACGTAATGAGTTTGAAGTCTACTACCAGCCTCAGGTGATTACCGAAACTGGACGGATCTTCGGTGTTGAGGCGCTGCTGCGCTGGCATAACCCTGAGCTCGGTCTGGTCTACCCCAGCGCCTTCATTCCTGTGGCTGAACATACCGGGCTGATACGTACCATAGGGCTATGGGTGTTGCGCACAGCCTGTCAGCAGGTGCAGCAGTGGAACAGTCAGGGTTTGGGACCAATACAGTTGGCAGTCAATCTTTCACCCTTGCAGTTCAGCGATAAAAATCTGGTTGATGAGGTTCGACGTTGCCTTGTGGATAGTGGTTTAGAGCCCGACTATTTGGAGTTGGAGATTACAGAAAGCGCTGTAATGCAGAATCTGGCTGAAGCTACGAACGCCATGCGCCTGTTGAAAGAGCAAGGTGTAAAACTGGCCATTGATGATTTTGGCACCGGTTACTCATCGTTGAGTAATCTTCAGCACTTTCCGTTGGATCGTATCAAGATTGATCAATCCTTTACCCGGGAGTTTCAGCAGAATGAAAATGTCAAAGAGATCACATTGATGATTATTGAGATGGCAAAACGTCTCAAGCTGAAGGTTATCGCTGAAGGGGTGGAGACGGAGGCGCAGGCGGACCATCTGCAGCAATATGGGTGTGATGGTTTGCAAGGCTACTACTACAGTCATCCAGTCCCCGCGTCGGAGTTGACAGTGATTCTTGATGGAGGAGATTCGAAACAGCAACGCTAATCCCTGGGCGTTACTCAATTGCAGTGAAACTGTGTTGGAGCTCACCTGGGTTTGCCGCTCAAGCCAGGGGGGCAGGATTGAGAGTCTGGCGATCTGCCTGGCGTTGTGAATTGAAATCGATTATTTCAATTAAAACAACTGGTTAGTAATGAGTATAGCGGGGCGCTCCGTGAGATACTGGGCCTGAATCAGTGTGCTTTCACAGGCGGTCTGTAGAACAGTCTCACTGCAGGTTGACCCGCCGTGTCCGTACGGGTAGAATTCCGGCTCTTTACCTCGCCAGACGTCTGGCTGAGAAGATAACGGGATATTTCGGGGATTAATGCAATGTATGCGGTAATTCAAACCGGCGGCAAACAGTACCGGGTTTCTGAAGGCGATACCATCAAAGTCGAGATGTTGACGGCTGATGAGGGCGCCTCTGTTGAGCTGGACAAGGTTCTGATGATCACCAACGGTGATGATGTCAAGGTCGGTACACCTTATGTCGATGGCGGCAAAGTTACGGCTACCGTGAAATCCCACGGCCGTGGCAAGAAAGTGAAAATTATCAAGTTTCGTCGCCGCAAGCACCATATGAAACGTCAGGGGCATCGTCAGTGGTTCACTGAGTTGCAAGTCACTGGCATTAGCGGCTGAGGAGAGAGAGATGGCTCATAAAAAGGCAGGCGGTAGTACACGTAACGGCCGCGATTCGGAATCCAAACGTCTTGGTGTCAAGATCTACGGTGATCAGGCTGTGAAAGCCGGTAATATCATCGTTCGTCAGCGTGGCACCCAGTTCCATAACGGCGTCAATGTAGGCATTGGCAAAGACCACACCCTGTTCGCCAAAGCGGATGGTACGGTCAAGTTTGAAGTCAAAGGCCCGCGTAACCGCAAATATGTGAGCGTTGTCGCCGAGTAATCCAATTACGGAGTTGACGCTCAAAAGCCTCGTCCGTTGACGAGGCTTTTTGCGTTCTGGCCTATGAAATTTGTAGACGAAGCCAAAATCAAGGTGATTGCCGGAGACGGGGGTAACGGTTGCGCCAGTTTTCGCCGGGAGAAGTATATCCCGAAAGGCGGCCCTGACGGGGGGGATGGCGGTGATGGTGGCAGTGTCTACCTGATTGCCGACAGCGGTCTGAACACGCTGGTGGATTTCCGTACCCAGCGAACCCATAAGGCCGAGCGTGGCCAGAATGGCATGGGGCGCGAACGTACCGGGCGAAAAGGGCAGGATCTGCAGGTGCGGATTCCTGTGGGCACCCGTATCTTCGATGAGGAGACCGGCGAACTGCTGGGTGAACTGCTGGAGCACCAGCAGACCCTGTTGGTGGCCCAGGGTGGTGAGCACGGTATCGGCAATGTGCATTTCAAAAGCAGTACCAATCGTACCCCGCGTCAGTTTACCCATGGTACCGAGGGTGAGCGGCGTGAATTACGCCTGGAGCTGATCCTGCTGGCGGATGTCGGTCTGCTGGGTATGCCCAACGCGGGAAAATCGAGTCTGATCAGTAAAATCTCCAGTGCCCGGCCACGGGTAGCGGACTACCCCTTTACCACCCTCTACCCCAATCTCGGCGTGGTCAGTCTTGGGCAGGACCACAGTTTCGTGGTGGCGGATATCCCCGGTGTGATCGAAGGGGCGGCTGAAGGCGCAGGGCTCGGACTGCAGTTTCTCAAACACCTCTCCCGTACCCGCCTGCTGTTGCATATGGTGGATATCGCACCGCTGGATGAGTCGGTGGAGAGTGCCAGTGAGGTACGCCAGATTGAGCAGGAGATGTCCCGCTATTCAGAAGAGCTGGCCGGTAAAGAGCGCTGGCTGGTATTGAACAAAAAGGATCTGTTGCTGGACGATGAGTTCGAGGAGCGCAGTCAGGCGCTTTGCGAAAGCCTGGGCTGGAGTGGACCGGTTTATGGTATCTCAGCCGTATCAGGTGAAGGCACTAAGCAGCTGATCTCGGAACTGATGCTGCGCCTGGAACAGTTGTGGCAGTCAGAGCGGGAGCCGGAGGAACAGGATGATGATGAGGCGTGGGATCCTTTGCAGTAAGGCAGATCGATTTCTGGCTTGCTTCAAAGTCTCATGAGATAGTTGTCTAATTGTATTCAGCATGTCAGGTAGCAAATGATTTCCCGGGAAAAGATCGCCAGCTCCAAGCGTTGGGTTATTAAGATCGGTAGTGCACTGCTTACCGCTGACGGTAAGGGTCTGTCCTCTGACCTGCTCGGTTCCTGGGTTGAACAGATAGCCTCCCTGAGGCATACCGGGCATCAAGTGGTACTGGTCTCATCCGGAGCGGTGGCGGAAGGCATGAGTCGCATGGGCTGGCAGAGTCGCCCACATAATCTGAATGAGCTGCAAGCCGCTGCTGCGATTGGCCAGATGGGATTGGTGCAGGCCTGGGAGGCCGGATTTCAGAAGTTTGACCTGCACACCGCCCAGGTGCTGCTGACCCGCGACGACCTTGAAGACAGATCCCGATACCTGAACGCCAGAAGTACCCTGCGTACGCTACTTGAATTGGGTGTGGTGCCCGTGGTCAATGAAAACGATACTGTCACCAACGATGAGCTGCGTTTTGGTGATAATGACACCCTGGCCGCACTGGTCGCCAATCTCATCGAGGCGGATCTGCTGGTATTGCTGACAGACCAGAAGGGTTTGTTCGATGCGGATCCCCGGTTCAATCCTCAGGCAAAACTGATCTCCCAAACTCGTGTGGATAACCCCCAGCTTGATCAGGTCGCCGGCGGCAGCGCCAGTGGTCTTGGGCTGGGTGGTATGGTGACCAAGGTGAGGGCAGCGCGGCTGGCGGCCCGCTCAGGTACAGGCACTGTGATTGCGGCGGGGAGACAGAAACAGGTTGTTGATGCGATTTATCGTGGTGAGGATGTGGGTACCCTGCTGGTGCCTGTACAGGAACCCCAGGCCGCCAGAAAACGCTGGTTGGCCGGTCAACTGCAACCCAGGGGGAGTCTGACCATCGATGATGGTGCGGTGCGAGTGTTGCGTGAGCAGGGCAGCAGTTTGCTGGCAGTTGGTGTTAGCGATGTGAAGGGTGATTTTGCCCGGGGTGAAGTTGTCGTCTGTCTCGATAAGCAGGGGAGTGAAGTTGCGCGTGGCCTGGTCAACTATGACGCTCAGGAGACTACGCGTTTGATGGGTGTACCAAGCAGTCGGATCGAAGAGGTGCTTGGCTATGTCGATGAAGATGAATTGATTCATCGGGATAACCTTGTCCTGCTCTGATCTATTTAATCCGCTCAATCCTAAAAGTCTGATCCTGGCTGCAGTCAGCTACCCTTTCAAGTCCGGTTTTTTTCTCACTGAATTTTAATTGGGTGGTTGCCTTCAGGCTCTGTTCCTGTGGTTTTGAATTCTTAACTGAGTACGACGGTTGGTTAAGTAGGCGTTTAGATCTGATCCTGATCGAATGTTCAGCAAGTTATTGACACCATAGATCGGCTTGGTGAGAATGGATTGGCCCAGGTCGATCTGGCTGAACTTGTTCAGTAATTGCTTTCTCGGATGGTGGTGTCTATCAAGGAGTGATTCGCTTCTTAATACAGCAGAAGCTCTGTCTGTATTACCCTGTAGTAAGCGGTGAGTCTATGGATGTAGCTGAAGCGCTTATGGTCAAATAAGTAGTTGTATTGCAATGAATATTTGCGAGGCTTCAGACCTTTCTCTTGTAAAAGACGGGCGCTATTCAGATGCTTCGCAACCGATTCAATCCAATTTCAGATGGTCACCAACACTCTCGCTGTGCCAGATAAGAGAGCGATTGGAGTATCTGGAAAACCAGCACAGCCTTGCAGGCGATAGTCACGCCTATTTTCTCTCATGCTACATCGTGAGTATGAAACGGTGTGAATATTTGATTGAAGCGATTCGCAACAGTGATCATCCCGAACATGCACGCTACGCAGAGCTTGATGATCGATTGATCGAATCCATCGCGAGTTATTTCAGCTACTACTATTTCTCCGCTTATGAGACTGCATTGTCGTCAGAGGAGAAGCGGATTCCGAATCCCTGGGTTCTGGCTTTGAACTCTGAATCCGTGACCAAACTGCCTCCCCTGCATGGAATGCTGTTGGGATTGGTGGCGCACGTCTGTTATGACCTGCCGCTGGTTCTATTGGAAACCAAATCATCAGGTGTCTCCATTTATGATTGGTCGAACGCAAAACATAAAAGAACGTATCACGAAATAAGTGAGTTACTGGTTGAGGAATTACCTGTTATTGCACGAAATATTGAGTCGACTCTGGCTTGTATGAGAGGCCGTGGACGGGTTAAGGGAGGGTTTAGTGTTCAGCTGGTTGGCTATCTTCTCAGGAGTGGTCTTTTCTCCCGGGTGGTTTTTAAAGTTCTTACCAATGTACACAGAGAGGCGCTGTTAAACTGCTATCGATTACAGCGTGGTGTATTAAGTCGCGAAGCGTTAGCAGTTCTCTGTTGTAAACGCATGAGTGCACTCAAACACGGGTCCATTCATGTGAATATTGTGAAAACCCTTTTACAGACACAGTTTAAATCGTGACTATGTCTATCAAGACCACACTGGCGATCTGTTTGAATTGGATTTGTTTTCTTGTACTCCTAAGTCATGCGTTCATTCTCTCTGCCGAAGAACCCCTGAAACAGGAATCCTACAGTTGTTCGGTTCAACAACTCTTTATATGCCAGGAAGAAACAGGTGAAGTTGCACTTGTGTTTATTCATGGATGGGGAGGTAGAGCACTCTTCTGGGCAAGTCAGCTGGACTATTTTTCTAGTGAGTATGCTGTCTACGCAATGGATTTGCCAGGGCACGGTGATTCTCAAATGGTTAAAGCTGAACCATCCATATCAAGTATGGCGGTGGGTTTACAGGCGTTTGTGAAGCAGATCGAAGCAGATCATATTGTAGTGATTGGACATGATATTGGCGGCTACATAGCACTCTCCCTGGCTGTATCAGAGGTTGGTAAACAGAAGATAAAAGCCATCTATGCAGTAGAATCGATGGTTGATACAAAAGTATCTATGCCGAAAAAACAGTACAGGCGGGTGTTGAAAAGTTTGCGGAATAACTTCAAGGGTACCGCAAGACAGATGACCCGTGATCTGTTTTCAGCGGGTAGCGAAGCTGAAATGATTAATTGGGTAGCTGATTCGGTGGCCGACACAGATGCTGAACTCTCATTGGGTTTGTTGAATGATTTTATGAATATGGACATGTCAGCGGCGTTGTCAGTTTTCCAAGGAGATCTCGTCATTCTTAATACGGAATATAACCCTCCAAGAGTGGATCTCCTGAAGCGACTCAATTCAAATGTACGGGCTGAGTCGGTTGGTTGGAGTGAGCATTTTATCTTTTTGGAAGATTCCATGTTGTTTAACAAGGTTATGGAACGGTTGATCAAAACTCATCTGAAGTCGAGTCGTGATAATCGGAAGCACGAGCGGCTATAGGAATCATGTTGGTGATTGGCAATTCACTCCAAGAGATCCTTTCGACTGAACGCCAAAGCAGGCTGTTACTGGTGGGGTTGTTGCTTGTAACCCTGGTAATGTTGTTGGGTGTGAGTAAGCTTCAATTCAATGATGATTACAAAAGCCTGTTTAAAACAGATCGGAACGAGTATCAAGAGCTTGAAAAGTTTTTGAACAGATTTCCTGCTGATGATCAGGAGCTGGTGATTCTGTTCAGGTCGCAGAAAATTCTGGCAGAGCCGACAATTCAGCAATTACATGATGTTGTAGAAAAGATAGAAAACATTCCTGAAATAGAGTCTCTGTTTTCACTATTCTCCATTCCAAAACAGAATTCCTCGATTCGAAAGATTGAGCCGCTGCTGTCAATGGATTCCATGGAAATGAATCATGAAGCGAGCATGCTGGCCATTGCTGCTCATCCAATGGTGAAAAACAAGCTGTTGTCTGAAGATGGCAGGCTAACCATTGCCATCGGTATATTGGAAAACGATCAGGTCAGTTATGATCAGATTAGCCAGGTAATCGAACAAATCCATGCGATCACTGCTGATGCTGGTGATGGGGAAGTATTGGAGGTTTTTGTTACCGGTAATGCGGCAATCAGAGTTGCTTTGAAGAGTCAATCTACCCGTGACCAGATCTTATTGAACTCGATTGGTGGATTGTTGGCCTTTTCGATTACCCTATTTCTATTCCGCTCATTCAAGCTTTCTCTGATTATTACTGCTGGACCGTTGATCGGAGTGATATGGACTTTGGGATGCATGGGCTTTCTGGGGAGTAAACTGAATGTAATAAATCAGATGATCTCACCGCTGGTGATGGTTATCGGCTTTACCGATGCTATCCATCTTATGTTTGCTGTCCAGCGCCGCCGTATTCAGGGGCACTCCAGGATCACTGCCTCAATTGCTGCCGTGAAGGATGTAGGATTGGCCTGTATGCTTACGTCAATAACGACTGCGATTGGATTTGCGGTTTTGATTGTCACAGATTCAACTGTAATTCAAGAGTTAGCCCTGCATGCCTCCTTGGGGGTGCTGTTGACTTTTATAGCAGTTGTGATTTTTATCCCTTCATCTGCAGTTTACTTAGAGGATGATGTAGTCGTTAACTCACGTCGTTTGGATATCACATTAACGGATAACCGGATTTTTAACAAAGTACTGGTTGTGATTGGGGAGAATGCCGTTATTTTGGTTAGTGTCGGTATTATTCTTACTGCTGTCGTTGTCTATCAGGCACAACAGTTGACGACTGATTTTAAGTTTCGGGAAAATCTGCCTAAAGATCATGAAGTGTCTGAAGCAATGAGGCTGGCGGATCAACATTTAAATGGTATTCAACCACTGAATATTGTTATTCGTCCAAACAATGGAGGAGTGATAGCATCTGCCCAAGCTCTTGAATATATAGAACGAATCCAAACAGAGCTTGCTGAACAGTCTGGATTGAGTAATTCCATTTCAGTGGTTGATCTGTTAAAGGTAATACCTGGAGCGTCTGAAGATCTCTCCCTGCAGTTTCCAAGGCTGGTCTATTTGCCGAGTAAGCTGGTGGAACGGTTTTATCATGAAAAGTCGGAAACGGCCGTGATATTGCTGCGCCTGCCTGATAATGGCTCGACTTTGCAGCTGGAAATAATACAGCAACTGGAAAAGAAGTTGATGCAGTTAAACGGTGATAACGACCAGTTTAGCCTGAAATTGCAGGGAATCGCACTGGCAGCAGCCAAAGGCAGTGTTGATATGATTCAGGACCTGCTGATCAGTATTCTGAGTGCTGTTGCCATTATATTTTTTGTTCTCTCCCTGTTTCTCAAGTCAATCAAATTGGGATTGATCAGTTTTCTGCCAAATATACTGCCATTAGCAAGTGTTGCTGCAATTCTGGCTGTCAATGAGCTGCCGTTGCAGTATGCAACAATCATGGTGTTTACAATCTGCCTTGGAATCATTGTGGATGACGGTATCCATATGATCGTGAGGTATCAAAAAGAGTTTCAGCAGGTCAAGAGTGTCACCCTGGCAGTTCATCGTACTCTTCAAGCTGTGGCCCCGGTACTGCTGGTGACAACGATGATTTTACTGGCGGGTTTCATATCCATGCTAACCAGTTCAACTGAGGTTATCGTGAGGATGGGGTATCTCTCTTGTATGGCGCTCATCATGGCTCTGCTTGCTGACTTGGTGCTATTGCCGTCATTGATCATTGCAGCTGGTTCAAAGGATTCAGTTCAGGATTGTGTTGAGGAGCAGTTGTGAGATTGCCGCAAAGCTTGATTGTTCTGTTTCTATCGATATTGCTGACCTCTTGTGCATCGAAGAGCTCTAAGCCGATTAGAACAATAGAACTGCCAGCGGATGATGCCTATATCAATGGTCAATATATTCAATGGTGGTATTGGAATGGCAATCTTACGGCTGAAAATGGGCACAGATTTGGCTTTCAGATGGTGTTTTTTTCAATTCGGCCTAATCTCCTGATGGCCCACGCATCACTTACAGACATAACCAATAAAGCGTTTCATTACGAGACTGTTACCAGGTTAATGATCCCGAAAAGATCAGCGGATAGGTTTCACCTTACAGCAGGAAGTATCAAGCCACTGACAGCTAAAGGCGGTGGTGGCGTGGATAGAATAGCGGCTGTTGTAGGGGGTTTCAGTTACGATTTATTGCTCAGGGCGTCAAAGCCTCCATTGTTTCATTATGGTGGTAGGTCTCATGAATATGAAATAGGTGGACATACCTATTACTACTCCAGACCAAAAATGGAGGTTGACGGTCATATTGTAGTTGACGGGGTAAAATTAAACGCAACGGGTGAGGCCTGGTTTGATCGTCAGTATGGTGATCTTGAAGAGATTATCGATACAGGATGGCAATGGTTTTCAATAAGATTGTCTGATAATACTCAAATGGCGTTGTTCTATTTTGAAGAGCCGAAGGCGCTAAGTGAAACCCTTCTGGTTAAGTATGGAGCCGGCGGTAATACAACAATATATGCACCGGACAAGTTTGAATTAAAGGTGTTGGATTACTGGCAGAGTAGCGAATCCGGGTGTAACTACCCAATAAACTGGCAACTTGAAGTTGATGATCAAATTCTGACAATTGTACCCTACCTGAAGGATCAGGAGGTCAGGCCAAAGGCTGGGGCCTGGTTGACGCCTATCTACTGGGAAGGCGCTGCTTCAGTTGCTGGTCAAGTTGGCGGGGAAGCCTATGTTGAATTGCATGGGTTTTGTGGGAATTCTGTAGAATAGTTCATATCAGCAATAGGTTGTGAAAACAGAAAGGATGTAATCTGAAACCGATATGGATGTTCATTATTTAGATTGTACTATGGTTTTGTTAATTTTCTGAAAGCATGATATCAATTCTCGATTGTTACCCTCAGTTCAAGAAAGCATCATCGCTTTGTCAAGATAGTGTTAAGCGGTCTTAAGTTTTCAAGTCCAAACTCGAACGCTCTTTTTATGCATAGAATATTTTGACTCTACGAGGAGCGATGATGAAATTTCAACTTAAGAGCTGCGCTGCGCTGGTTGCCGCCAGTCTGCTGGTACCTGTTGCTGTGCAGGCTGATGATGATGAGATGGATTTTGGTATGTATGTGCAGAAAAAAATGCACGACAAGTCAAAGAAATTATTTGGTATCAAAAAGCCTCTTGCGAACTCTGCGGAGGGTAATGTCGCGCGCATGCCTGGACAGAATGCCTATGATTTGATCGAACTGGCTAAAGGGCTGAAAGCAAAGATTTTGACTCGTGATGCCGGTAACAAGGCTGATATGTTCAGCTTCTGGCCGAATGAGAATGAACCGACTCATTTGATCTTTTGTATCGAGGGCAGTGACGAGGTGATCGGTTCCCTCGACAGTGGCCTGGACAAGATGAATCCATCTGTACAATCGATCGACCTGGAAGACGGTAGTGTATCGACTATTCTGCGTGGCATGAACCGTTGTGACGGTATTCGCACCACAGCCTGGGGTTCAGTGCTGGCTACTGAAGAGACCAGTTCCGGTCAGGCCTATGAGATCATCAATCCACTCGATACGGAGAATCACACAGTTACAGACCGCGCCATTGGCACTATTGTCACAGCAGACAATGAAATGTCGATGAATGTAGTGAAACGGGATGCACTGCCTACAATGGCCTGGGAAGGTCTGACCGTACTGGATAACGGTGTGGTTATCGGTGGTGATGAGTTGCGACCGGGTGATTGGGATCTGGCCGGCGATGGTGGAGATGATTCTGATGTGGACGGTGGTGCAATATTCAAATTTGTACCTGATGTCCAGCATATCGGTGGAATGATCGATAAGCTTGAAGACTCTCCGCTTGTGTCCGGTTCGGTTTACGCCTTTCGTGCCTCATGCAGAGAAGGTACTTCCAGCAGCTTTACAGTGAATTATGGTCAGGGGTGTGAAATCGGTAACGGTTCCTGGATCAGTGTCAGTGCTGCTGATGCACGCCGTGATGCCAACAACAATGGTGCAACTGGATACTATCGACCTGAAGATCTCCACAAAGATCCTACCTACACAGGTCCAGGTGTCCGTTTCTGTTGGGCCAATACAGGCCGTGAAGCTGCGCAGAACTATGGTGAAGTGATCTGTGGTATCGACTCAGATCCGATGCTTGCCGACGAGACAATCGCCAGCATTGTCGTAAATCGCTTTGTTGAAGGGGATGCTGACTTCAATTCACTGGATAACCTGGCGTTCCAGCCTCATACCGGCAATCTTTACGTTATTGAAGATCACTCAAACGGTGATGTGTTTGCCTGTCTGCCGGATGGCGCTGATCGGGATATCAAAACCGATGGCTGCGTGCGTGTACTGTCTGTCAAAGATCAATCGGCCGAACCTACCGGTTTTGAGTTCTTTGGTAATGGCAAAGTCGCGGTTGTAGCCATTCAGCACTCCAATGATGACATGATGTCAGATTATGACGATTATGGTACTGACGACATCGTTGTAATCACAGGTTTCAAGCTGAACAAGAAGAGCGATGATTAACTGCACTTTTTTCACACCTGGTTACAGGTGTTTTAAGTAGTGTGAGATAGAAAAGGGCCACTTTTGTGGCCCTTTTTTCAGTCAGTGAATAGTAGCGTCCAGCAACCTGTTTTCAGTATGAAGCCGTCAAAAACTGCATCAAATGGTTGACTAGAAGAAGTGACTTGTAAGTGATTCCTGGTCATTCTAACTGAATCATTGGTATTTGATTCAATGAAGAAGTGAGGTAAATTCTGATTCACTCAGTGGTATGCTGAAAAACTGACCTTGGTACTTTTGGCAGCCGAGTAACATTAAGTATTCAAATTGAGTTCTGTTCTCAACTCCCTCTGCAATTACCTCGAGTCCTAGGTGTTGTGACATGTTGATAATAGTCTCTACCAGAGTGGAATCCTGCCGTTTACTGGTCAGATGACTGACAAAGGTCCTGTCAATTTTCAGTTCGTCGAGTGGCAGACGTTGCAGATAGGCGAGGGAAGAGTAGCCCGTACCGAAATCATCAATTGAAATCCGTATGCCCAGTGCTTTCAGGTAGTCCATCTTCTTCCGAGTATTCTTGGACATGTCCATCATGATGTTCTCTGTGAGTTCGAAGGTGAGCAGCTTCGGATCTACTCCGGAGTCTGCCAGCATATGTTCCACGTCCTCTAAAAAACTGTTTGATTGAAACTGTTTCGGGCTGATGTTGATAGCCAGAGTATTGAACTCAGGTGGTAGTGAATTATTCGACCACTGTTTGAGTTTGCACAGTGATTGTTCTAGCACCCAGGATCCCAACTGGTCAATCTTGCCTGTTTTTTCAGCAAGTGGAATAAACTCGTTAGGTAGTATTACTCCTCTGGTAGGGTGTTGCCATCGAAGTAGAACTTCAGCGCCGATTAGATGCTGAGAGGCATCCATTTGTGGCTGATAGTTGAGAAAGAAGTCATGGCTGTCTAGAGCAAGTAGAAGCTCATTCTGTAGTTTGAGATGTTTTTCCGCATTGATCTGCATGCTTGGAAGATAGAATCGAATCGTGTTACGCCCCGACTCTTTGGCGCGATACATGGCGGTATCCGCATGTTTTAAAAGATCATTGGCGTCATCACTTCCTTCGGGTATCAACGTGATGCCGATACTGGGTGTTAAGCGGAGTGTGTGGTTTTCAATCTCATAAGCTTCGGAGAGGATTTTTTGCAGTTTCTCGGCACCGATGCGAGCATGATCTGCAGCATCTTCGGATTTATTTGACAGATCTGAGTACATGACTACAAATTCGTCGCCACCAAGGCGGGCTGAAAAGTCCTCATCTCTGAGGCTGTTCTTCAGGCGTATGGCGACTTCTTTCAGCAGGCCGTCACCGATTGGATGACCCAAAGAGTCATTAATATGCTTGAAGTTGTCCAGGTCTATAAAGAGCAGGGCCCCATACAGGCCGTGGCGGTTGTTATAGGCTAACACCGAGTCGAGACGATCGACTAACAGGCGACGGTTAGGCAGGTCTGTCAATGCATCGAAGGTTGCCTGGTGCTCAATGAGTTTTTCAGCGTGAACACGCTCTGTAATATCCTGTCCTATTGCAAGTACACCTAAAGTAAAACCAGCGCGATCCCGTATCGATTTATTATGCCATTCTATTAACCTCTCATCACCATTCCTGGTAATGATATTGTTTATAACGCCGCTGGTTTTAACATTGTTGACTGTTCTTGTGAAAACTTTTTTTGTTTTTTCACGATCACGTAGTGGTATAAACAAGTCAAACCAATTTTTACCCTTGATATCAGTTAAGTGGTGACCGCACAGTTCCTCAAGGTAAGGATTAATTCGAATGATTGCGCCCTTTGTATCCAACACCAGAATTATTGTTTGAGCTGTGTTGATCAGGCTGTCGGCAAAATCTCGCTCTTCTTTTAACTCGTTTTGCGCCTGTTTACGTCCAGACAGCTCACGTAGACTCCGAAGGAAAAAACGCACCGCCGTGAGAAATAGTGTGAGTACCAACAAGAGGTTCAGATAAAGATAGATAGGGGAGTGTAGATAGACTGCATTCACAACACCTATGCTATTCCCTTCCCGGTATATATTGTTGCTAAGCTCTATATGGCTAATCAACCCTAATCCATTAAGAAAGTGATCGATGGCGTGGGGTTTAGGTCCGTCAACTTTAATGAACAGATCGCCCCTATGGTCAAAGATTTTGATTGTACTGTAATCATTGCTTTTTGCTGATAATTCCAGATAGGAGCGGGGGCCGCTGTCATCGTAGTTCCAGAGATCATCCTGAATGAACTCTGCCACCTTAGTAAGGTCGGCTAGCGCTTTGTTTTGTGTGTGCTCTTCCCACAATAGTATGAATGCCGCGAATAGCAGCACGGTCACAATTAAGATTGCAAACTCTATCTGCTTGTAGTTTCTTGGTGTGAGCATTTGTTTAAATATCTGCAGCCCTTAGCTGTAGAGAGTGATCTGTAACTTGATATGATTTTGTCGATCTGGCCTGCTTGTTTGGCTGCCAATAGAGCTTCATTGAAATGCTGTAAAAAAGTTGTCATGTTCATCGTCTTGGCGAAACCAAGGTGGTTTGGGTCCCGTTTGAATGGTTGTGCCACGATTCTAAAATCATCACGGTGTTCCCTCAGATGTTGATCCTGGTTGATGATATGTTCAACACCAGTCCGTCCGGGCCCCAATAAAGCCGCATCGATACGACCGGAGAGAAGCTTCTTCAGGCGTTGGCGTCCACTCTTATCCTCTTCAATTCGAAACAGGCTGTTCTTTTCCTGATCAAACAGGTCACCGTAACTGGCACCCCGCTGAATACCGATGGTCAATCCCTTAAGGTCGGTCACGCTGTCAAATTCAAGATCATTACTTTTCAGTACCACCAACATGACTTCATCGAGATAAATTGCTTCAGAGTAGTCAAATAATGTTTCCCGTTGGCTTGTTTTTGATAGACCGATAATTCCACCATCATTGTTCAATGCATTTTTATAGGCTCGTCGCCAGGGGTATAGCTGGTATTTAAAATTGTAGGGCAGTTTCCGCTCTAGGTATTGCATGATTTCAATCAGAAACCCTCTTGGATATCCATTCTCGAGATAGATTTTTGGGGGTTTATCATAGTTGCCGAGAATAACGATTTCATCACACTGGGCTGTGAGTGCTGAGAGTGGTAGCAAAATGAAAAACAGAAATAATCTGATTTTTAGCAAGCTGGCAATCTTAACCTTGTAGTCGGCTTGGTATTGCGGCTTGACTGAGGTCTCTGTTTGCTGCGCACGATAGTTTAAAGAGTTGTTCTGGATGCGCATCGAAGCAAAAAATCCCTTGAAACTCGGTTATTTTGTTTTTAACAGCATATTAAGAACATTAGCACATGATCCTCTATTAATGTCCGATGAGAGAAAAATCTCAGTGAGACAAAAGGTACTCCCTTGGCGGTCTGTATGGATACAACGACCAGATAATTTCGGGCATAGGAAATATATCCATAGAATCAGTAATATGTATAAATATTAACTTTGTTAAGAAACCTTGGGTGACAACAGATATTATTCTGTCAGGTTATCAGAGACCGGAAGATGGAATTTAATTCACATTAAAAAACTCTATTCATCACAAACTATTTGTGGAAAAGAGTTGCTTGTATCTGCCTTCAGATGGCGTAAGCAATCCTGCTTTGGAAATAAGAAAATGCTTTCTACTACTGCAGGCTGACTTAAATATCTGGTTTTTATATGCAAATAGTATTTATGGATGGAAATGCATAAATTGTCGGAATCATCATGTTTCGTTGTTGTAAGCACGACAATTCAGACTGCTTAATCTTTAAGGCTTACGGAGTGGAATTCGATTCCACGTAGTGTAACTGTCTCTTGTATATCCATGGTCTAGTAAGCATGGTCTGGATTCCATCATAAAAACCAGGGAGTTATGTGTGGTGGCAGCTTTGGTAACCTGCTCTGATAATTGCCAGATAAGCAACTGGTAAACTCAAACAGGTGAAATGGTATTGCTTTTGCAGTGGTTTTCCACTTCTCTCTTTAGTGAGTGGTGGTTATGAAGACATACCTGGATTGGTCGGAATATCGGGATGCCGGCATGGGAGATGCCTATGCGGATATACCCAAAATAGGTGGGGACTTTGCCAAGGCTGTAGCGGTCTGTATCAACAGCCGTCGTTGTGAAAGCCTTGCAAAAGGGGTGATGTGTCCCAGTTTCAGATTGGATGCAAATCCCGGCCTGTCGACTGGCGCCCGTGTTCGCTTACTGAAGGCGGCTCTCAATGGTGAATTGGGGAGTGGCGGCTTGCTTAGCCCCGAATTGGTTGAAGCCCTGGATCTCTGTGTCAGTTGCAAGGGCTGTCAGCGTGAGTGTGAAAACAATGTGGATATGTCACGCATCAAGATCGAGTATCTGGCCCAACTGAATGCCAGCAAGGGATTGTCTCTCAGAGCCAGATTATTTTCAGACCTACCGGAACTGCTGGCGAAACGCCACTGGCTGATCAAACTGATCGCCATCAGGAATCGTCACCCCTGGATCGCCACCCTGGCTGAGCGCCTGCTCGGTATCAGTGGAAAACTATCTTTACCGGAACCTGTTGATCTAACCCGGAAATATAACCTGAGGGAGATTGAGGATGGACAGCCAGTGGTGCTTTTTGCTGATACTTTTTGCAAACACTTCTCCCCTGACATCCTGGCTGCCGCAGTTGAGGTGCTGCAGGCGACGGGCTGTCAGGTCAGTCTGATTGGCGCAGCGGATGAGGAGGCGGGCTACTGTTGTGGTCGTACCTATCTGTCTCAAGGGCGTATTGATGAGGCGAGGCAACAGGCTGGCGAACTTTTACAGATGCTTGCACCTTATGCCCAGAAGGGGGTGCCTATAATTGGGCTTGAGCCTTCATGTCTACTCACCTTGAGAGATGAATACCGGGCTCTGGGGCTGGGGGAGGTGGCTGATCTTGTGGCCGGCAAGGCGGTGTTGTTTGAAGAGTTCCTGGCCAAGGGGATCAAGGGGGGTAAACTCAATCTCTCATGGTCTGAGCAGGCCATAGCAGAACAATCACCGGTTCTGGTGCATGGACACTGCCATCAAAAGGCGGTTGGGGCGATGAAGTCGATGCGTAAAGTGTTGAAACAGATACCCGGGCTCAGTTTCGAGATGATTGATGCTTCGTGTTGTGGCATGGCCGGTAGTTTTGGACTTGAAGCGGAGCACTATGAAACTGCGAAGGCGATGGCGCAACAGGCTTTACTGCCTGCACTGGAGTCCCGGCCAGAGGCATTGATCTTGGCGAATGGTTTCTCCTGTCGACATCAGATCGAGGTGCAAGCTGGCAGGCCCGCTCTGCATCTTGCCCAACTGATCCGCTTACTCATGGCATGACGGTTTTATTCAGGGCCCATTGGATGAGTGTTAACAGGCCCTAGATCATTTGAAACTGTTGTTGTGTGGAGTTGCATAATTAAACAGTGCGAACGTGCAAACCGTGAATTGCCTGCCTGGTCACGTAATATGTGCTCATAGATCTTAATTCCCTGATACCCGGCATGCCAGACTATATGCCATTGCCTTAGGGTCTAGGTAACAATAAAAATTCTGGAATTGCATCAATGCAAGGAGCAAGCAGATCATGAGCAGTCATGACAAAAATAAGCAGAACAATCGTTTCTCATTCTTACCGAAATTCAGCCTGGGGCTGGTGCTGAGTGCCACACTGATGGCCCCAATGGGTCTGCAGGCCGCTGTCTGGTTGCCTGAAGAGTTGGCGGTTGTGGATCTGGTCAACCTGCAGCGGAGTTTTCATAATCTCGATTCAGTGCAGAGGGATGATCGACTGCACGATTCCGCACTGGCACATTCCCAATCGATGGCGGACTACAATTTTTTCAGCCATACGACCCTCGCCGGTCCCGACAGCGGCTCAACTCCGGCTGACCGTATCAGTGACGGGGGGTATGACTACAACGGTTGGGGCGAAAACATCGCCGCCGGTCAGGGGCGGGCGGCGCCTCTCTATAACACGCCTTCGACGGCCATCGATGCGGCTCGCGATGTGATGTACGGCACAGAGGATTTCAATGAGATCAATGATTTCTTCACATCACAATTTGATCTCGGCGCATCAGGTTGGGATACCCTTGGAGTTGGGCTCGATGGCAGCCATTGGGACGCCTGGTATGACGAGACGGGAGGCTCCGGTGGCTGGATGGGAAGCGCCGGCCATCGAAATACTATTCTGAATGGCGTGTTTGATGATCTGGGAGTGGGTTATGTCTGGGATGGCGCTGACATCCCACCCATACAGTTGGACAGCGGCACGTTCCTGGATCCTCTCTACACCTATTGGACCCAGCACTTTGCCTTTGGTGACTCAGTAGAGGAGCCAGCTCCAGTGCCGCTGCCTGGGGCTTTCTGGCTGTTGGGCTCCGGCCTGCTTGGCATGGTCTGGGTCGGACGTCGGCGGGAGGAGTCTGTCTGATCAGTGGTGATCGCATCGGAAACCCTGTGAAACAGGGCCGTCTGCCCGCATGAGGCAGAAAAAAACCGGCCGAGGGCCGGTTTTTTATCGATTCTATAAAGCCTGTTACAGTGCTTTGATCTGCACGTTCAGACGACTCTTATGCCGAGCAGCCTTGTTCTTGTGAATCAGACCTTTGCTGACAGAGCTGTCGATCACCGGAACGGCCAGCTTGTAGGCTTCCGTGGCGGCATCCTTAGATCCGGTCGCAATGGCTTTGGCGACATTCTTGATATGGGTACGCATTTCACTACGCTGGGCCTGATTACGGCTGTGGCGCTTGTTGGCTTGGCGTGCGCGTTTGCGAGCTTGGGCTGAATTGGCCAAGGTTCTCTCCTGGACGATACTAGCTTTTCAAAGGGGGCGAATTCTCTCCAAAAAAATGCTCCCTGTCAACATCTTTGATCTATCCGGTTTCTACTGGTATTGTCGCCGGATCACTAGAAATGGCGATTTATCAACCAGATTGATGTAAGGAACAGATCCTGGCCTCTTTTTTCCGCTCATTCGCTGCAGTTGGTAGCTACACCATGCTCTCGCGTATCCTGGGATTTGTGCGGGATCTGGTGCTTGCACGGATGTTCGGTGCAAATGCGGCCACCGATGCCTTCTTCGTCGCCTTCAAGATCCCCAACTTTCTACGCCGTTTATTTGCGGAGGGAGCCTTTTCCGTAGCCTTTGTACCGGTACTCAGTGAATACCGTACACAGCGTCCTGAGGGTGAACTGCGTGGGTTCGTCGACAATATGGCAGGTACCCTGGGGCTGATCGTGCTGCTGGTCTCCCTGGTCGGTGTGATTGCTGCACCGGTACTGGTGATGATCTTTGCACCAGGCTTCTGGAATGAAGCCGAGGGTAAATATGAGCTGACGGTAGAGATGCTCTATCTCACCTTCCCCTATCTGTTCTTCATTACCCTGACCGCATTTGCCGGTAGCATCCTGAATGCTCACAACCGTTTTTCCGTGCCGGCATTCACCCCGGTGCTGCTCAATCTCTCGTTGATCGGTTGTGCTGTATGGCTGTCGCCGATGCTGGATGAGCCGGTCAAAGGATTGGCCTGGGGTGTGTTGATCGCAGGGATTGTCCAGTTCCTCTTTCAGTTGCCCTTTCTTGGACGGATACGCCTGTTGCCGAGACCCAGGGTGGCGTTCAAGGATCCGGGGGTGAAGCGGGTGATGCGGCTGATGATCCCGGCGCTGTTTGGCGTTTCCGTCAGTCAGCTCAACCTGCTACTCGATACCCTGATCGCCTCTTTTCTGGTCAGTGGCAGTATCTCCTGGCTCTACTATTCAGACCGCTTGATGGAGTTTCCTGTCGGGGTATTGGGGGTGGCGCTGGGTACGGTGATTCTGCCCAACCTCTCACGAAAACATGCCGAGGCATCCGCCACGGAGTTTTCCCGTACTCTGGATTGGGCGCTGCGTCTCAACCTGATTCTGGGTGTGCCGGCTGCGGTTGGTCTGTTTCTGCTTGCCGGTCCGATGCTGGCAACCCTGTTTTTCTCCGATGCCTTCAACCGCCATGATGTGGATATGGCGACGTTGAGTCTGATGGCCTATACACCCGGCCTGATGGCGATTATGTTGATCAAGATATTGGCACCGGGTTTTTATGCCCGCCAGGACACCAAAACGCCGGTCAGAATCGGTATCATTGCGATGGTCGCCAACATGGTTCTCAACCTTTTGTTGGTCTTTCCTCTGGCCCATGCCGGTTTGGCACTGGCCACAACCCTCTCTTCCTGGCTGAATGCCTACCTTCTCTATCGTGCACTGATCAAGCAGGGGATCTATCGGCCCGAATCCGGCTGGCCGATGCTGCTTTTACGTATCACTCTCTCCGCCCTGGCCATGGGATTGATGCTTTGGTGGGGTGCCGGGGCGGTCGATGGCTGGCTGGAAGTGGGTAGTTGGGATCGGGTCTGGCGTCTGGCCGGATTGATCGTGATTGCCATGCTGCTCTATTTTTCAATCTTTTTCCTGTTTGGTGGCCGGTTAAGCCACTTTCGCTCCCTGAAAAACTGAATCCATTACGGCCAATCAGACGTATTCTCAATAGCGACAGTGATTTTGGTATAGCTGCGTGTTGTCTGCCTGGATAGGGGTGTTTTTACTATCCAGGGCAGACCTTTTTCCCACAGGATCCGGTATAAACCTCCTAATCTTTATAGATAGGGATGCTCAATCGTGCCGCAGGGCCTATAATTGACCGCTTCGTTCAGAGTGGTTTCCCTATGCAACTGGTTCGCGGTCTACACAATCTCAGAGCTGATCATCACGGCTGTGTTGCCACTATTGGCAATTTTGACGGGGTACATCTGGGGCATCAGTCGGTCTTCAGTCATCTGCTGGAGAAGGGCGAGTTGCTGGGCCTGCCAACCACTGTGGTGACCTTTGAGCCTCAGCCCCGTGAGTTCTTTCAGGGGGAGAACGCCCCCGCACGCCTGACCCGTCTGCGGGAGAAGTTACAGGCGATCGAGGAGACAGGGGTTGAGCGGGTCGTGGTATTGGAGTTCAACCGACGTCTGGCCTCCATGTCGGCCGATGAATTTGTCGAAGAGCTTTTAGTCGAGGGATTGGGGGTACGCTTTCTCTCGGTTGGTGACGATTTCCGCTTTGGCCGTGGTCGGGAAGGGGACTTCGAGTTACTCAAAACAGCCGGCAGGCAACATGGTTTTGAAGTTGAGAACATGAATACCTATCGCCTGGATGCGGATCGTGTCAGCAGTACCAGAATACGCGAGCTGCTGACTCAGGGGGATCTGCAGGGAGCCGCCCTCTGTCTGGGTAGACCCTACCGGATCTGTGGCCGGGTTGGGCATGGCGCCAAAAAGGGCAGAACCATCGGTTTCCCCACCATGAATATCGATCTGCACCGACGGGTCAGTCCGCTCGATGGGGTGTTTGCGGTGAAGGTAGGTGGGCTTGAAGAGCAGCCTTTGCCCGGTGTGGCGAACATCGGTGTGCGCCCGATGGTGGCCGGGGATACCCGCTATCTGCTGGAGGTCTTTCTGTTCGATTTTGATCGCTCGGTCTATGGTGAGCATGTCTCGGTGGAGTTTGTGGAAAAGCTCAGGGATCAGGAGAACTTTGAGTCATTTGAGGCGTTGCGTGAGCAGATCCTGCTGGATGCGGATCAGGCTAAAGCCATATTGGCCGGTGCGGGCTGATCCAGAGCCGCATTGCCGCGCGTTCCCGTCGCTTCCCGTCAGACTCACAACAGGGCAGTTATGACTTGAAAGGCAGTGGATCGGCGGCTTTCCCGGCTGTGATAGCGTATGTTTAACATTTATCAGCGGAAACTTTGCGCCAGAGGCGTTTTTAAGTTTCAATATCCTATTTTTTGCACCCCTGACAGGTAGCAGTTAGTGAGCGACTACAAGCAGACTCTTAATCTTCCAAAAACCGATTTTCCAATGCGGGGGAATCTGGCTCAGCGCGAGCCTGAAATGTTGAAAAAATGGCAGCAGCGCGAGCTCTACCAAAAGATCCGCGAGGCCTCTGCAGGCCGGCCGGCATTTCACCTGCATGACGGGCCTCCCTATGCCAACGGTGATATTCACATTGGCCATGCGGTTAACAAGATTCTCAAGGATATCATTGTAAAGAGTCGTACTCTGGATGGCTTCGATGCCCCCTATGTGCCGGGTTGGGACTGTCACGGTCTGCCGATTGAGCTGCAGGTCGAGAAGAAGATCGGCAAACCGGGCAAGAAAATCACCACCACTCAGTTCCGCAAGGCGTGCCGCGAGTATGCCGCCAAACAGGTGAAGGGTCAGCGGGAGGATTTCATCCGGCTCGGGGTGCTGGGTGACTGGGATCACCCCTATCTCACCATGGATCACCAGTTCGAGGCGGATATCATTCGCTCACTGGGTAAGATCGTCGCCAATGACCATATTCAGAAGGGCTACAAGCCGGTCCATTGGTGTACCGACTGTGGCTCCGCCCTGGCCGAGGCGGAGGTTGAGTATCAGGATAAGGACTCCTTCGCGATCGATGTGGCTTTCGCTCTGGTGGATGAGGCGGCACTGCTGGACCGCTGCCACCATGTACCCGAAGGGGGTGGCGAGGGGCCGATCTCGTTTGTCATCTGGACCACCACACCCTGGACCCTGCCTGCCAACCAGGCGGTGGCGCTGAATCCCTCTTACGAATATGCGATGGTCGAGTATGAGAGTGAGCAGGGCAAGCGGCGTCTGGTGATTGCCGACGATATGCTCAAGGATGTGATGGATCGTTTCGGTATCGAACACTACCATGTGGTGGCCTATGCCAAAGGGGAGGCCTTTGAAGGTTTGATGCTGCAGCACCCCTTTTACGATCGCCAGGTACCGGTCATTCTGGGCGAGCATGTCACTCTGGAGGCGGGTACCGGTGCGGTGCACACGGCGCCAGGTCATGGCCTGGATGACTATTTTGTGGGTATGCGCTACAACCTGCCGGTGGATAACCCGGTGGGCGGTAATGGCTGCTTCGTCGAGGCTACTGAACTGTTTGCCGGACTGCATGTGCTCTCCGCCAACGAACAGGTGATCGAGGTTCTGCAGTCACGGGGTGCGCTGATGCACGAAGAGCGGCTGCGACACAGTTATCCGCACTGTTGGCGCCATAAAACCCCGATCATCTTCCGTGCAACGCCGCAATGGTTTGTCAGCATGGATCAGAGCGGGCTGCGGCAGCAGGCGCTGCAGGAGATCGAGAAGGTCAACTGGATGCCCGATTGGGGCAAGGCCCGTATTCAGGGAATGGTAGGGAACCGCCCAGACTGGTGTATCTCCCGTCAACGTACCTGGGGAGTACCGATCACCCTGTTCATCCACAAACAGAATGGGCAGCTTCACCCTGATACACCGGTATTGATTGAAAAGGTCGCTCAGCTGGTTGAGGGGCAGGGTTTTGAAGCCTGGTTCAATCTCGAACTGGATCAGTTCCTCGGTGAGGCGGCGGCCGACTATGAGCAGGTGACCGATACCCTGGATGTCTGGTTCGATTCCGGTGTCTCTCACCACTGTGTACTGGATGCCAGAGAGAACCTGGCTTTTCCCGCCGACCTCTATCTGGAAGGCTCCGACCAGCATCGTGGTTGGTTTCAATCCTCGCTGATGACCTCGGTGGCGATGAATGGTTGTGCCCCCTACAAGGCGGTACTGACCCATGGTTTCACTGTCGATGCTCAGGGGCGCAAGATGTCCAAGTCCTTGGGTAACGTGGTAGCGCCACAGAAGGTGCTGAAAACCCTGGGGGCGGATATCATTCGTCTGTGGGTTGCCGCCACGGACTATCGCAATGAGATGACCGTCTCCGACGAAATTCTCAAGCGTACCGCAGATGCCTATCGCAGGATCCGTAATACGGCCCGCTTTCTGCTTTCCAATCTGAACGGTTTCGATCCAAAGCAGAATCTGCTCGAACCTTCACAGATGATCGAGCTGGATCGCTGGGCGGTGGATCGCACCCTGCAACTGCAGCAGGAGATCGCCGAAGCCTACGGGGATTATCAGTTCCATGTCATCTACCAGAAGATTCATAACTTCTGTGTCAATGAGTTGGGCGGTTTCTACCTGGATATCATCAAGGATCGTCAATATACCACTCAGGCAGATAGTCTGCCCCGGCGCTCCTGCCAGACGGCGATGTACCACATCATCGAGGCGATGGTGCGTTGGCTGGCGCCGATTCTCAGTTTTACTGCGGATGAGATCTGGCAGTCGATTCCCGGTGAGCGCAGCGAGAGTGTGTTTCTGGAGACCTGGTATGAGGGGCTCTATGCTCTGGATCAGGATGACCGATTCAATGCGGATTATTGGCAGCAGATCATCAATCTGCGTGAAGCGGTCAGCAAGGCGATGGAATCGTTTCGCGCGGAAGGTAACTCCTCCCTGGATGCGGATGTCACCATCTATGCAAACGATGAGTTGATTGACGCTCTGGCGCAGCTGGAGGATGAACTGCGCTTCGTGTTGATCACCTCGGATGCCAGGGCACTGCCGATGGCACAAAAGCCGGATCAGGTCGAGCTGGATGAAACCCTGGGAGTTGGCGTTCAGGTCACCGCGTCAGCGCATGCCAAGTGTGTCCGCTGCTGGCACCACAGGGAAGATGTGGGGAGTCATGCGGAGCATCCGGAGCTCTGTGGCCGTTGTGTGGAGAATGTCAGCGGAACCGGTGAACCCCGGCGCTTTGCCTGAGACATTTTCAAAGGGATATCGAAATGATCAACTGGTTGTGGCTCTCCTTTGTTGTGATCTTGCTGGATCAGTTGACCAAGCAGCTGGCCGACAGAATGCTGACCCTTTACGAGCCGGTCTATGTGTTGCCGATATTTGATCTGACCCTGCTCTACAACAAGGGTGCGGCATTCAGCTTTCTCAGCGATCAGGGGGGCTGGCAGCGCTGGTTCTTTACCGTACTCGCCATCGTGGTGACCACGGTTCTCACCGTCTGGCTGTGGCGTTTGAAGCAGCAGGAGAAGTGGGTGGCCGTCTCCCTCTCGCTGATCATTGGGGGTGCGATTGGTAATGTGATCGACCGCATCCTGTTTGGTCATGTGATCGACTTTCTGCACTTTCACTATCAACAGCACTATTGGCCCGCATTCAATATCGCCGACTCAGCCATCACCCTCGGTGTGGGGATTATGTTGTACGATGCCTTGGTGCTGGCGAAGAAACGCGACTGAAATCGATTGGAGTAGTTTTAACAGGCCCTAGCAGGTCAAGCCTCTTATTTCGCTGAGTGAGGATCGTCCCGGAATGAAGTTCGGAATTGACCGTCTGATCGAGGAAGCTGCACTGCGGCGTCCTTTGGCTGGGAAGCGTATCGCTTTGCTCGCTCATCCAGCCTCAACCACTGCTGATCTGACCCATAGCCTGGATGCTCTGGCAGCGCTGCCGGATATTGAGTTGACGGCTGCGTTCGGTCCTCAACATGGCCTACGTGGCGACAAGCAGGACAACATGGTTGAGAGCGGTGATGAGTATGACGCCCGTCTCGGTATTCCGGTATTCAGTCTGTATGGGGAAGTGCGCCGTCCTACGGCAGAGATGCTGGATAGTTTCGATCTGCTGCTGGTGGACCTGCAGGATCTTGGCTGTCGCATCTATACCTTCATCACCACCCTGCGTTATATGCTGGAAGCAGCCGCGGATCATGGTAAAGCGGTCTGGCTGCTTGATCGCCCCAATCCGGCCGGCAGACCGGTTGAAGGTCTGATGCTGCGTGATGGTTGGGAGAGTTTTGTCGGCGCCGGGCCAATGCCGATGCGACATGGGTTGACTCTGGGTGAGATGGCCCTGTGGTTCATCAGTCACTTCAAGCTCGATGTTGAGTGTGAAGTGATTACGATGAGGGGCTGGCAACCTGATTCGGCACCGGGCTACGGTTGGCCGTTGGCTGAGCGGACATGGATCAACCCCAGTCCGAATGCGCCCAATCTGTCGATGGCCAGATGCTATGCAGGGACCGTGATGCTGGAAGGCACTACCCTGTCCGAAGGGCGTGGCACCACCAGGCCCCTGGAGCTGTTTGGAGCGCCGGATATCGATGCTTCAGCGTTGATGAAAACCATGCTTGAGTTGAGCCCCGCTTGGCTTGAAGGGTGTCGGTTACGCCCTTGCTGGTTTGAGCCAACCTTCCATAAGCATGCCGGTCACCTCTGTCAGGGGATTCAGATCCATGTGGACAGTGAAGCGCACTACCGGCATGGCAGTTTCAAACCCTGGCGTCTCCAGGCGCTGGCTTTCAAGGCATTGCGCCAGTTACAGCCCGATTATCCCCTGTGGCGTGATTTCCCCTATGAGTATGAGTTTGAGCGGCTTGCCATCGATCTAATCAATGGTTCCGGCTTACTGCGGGAGTGGGTCGATAATCCTGATGCTTCAGTTGAGGATCTCGATGCCCTGGCTATGGTGGATGAGGCAGCATGGTATCAGGCAACTGAGCGATTCAAGCTGTATTGAATTGAGTGGCAATGGGTATCAACCATTCCCATATGAAAACCATATCTCTATTTATTGTTTATGTTTGTAAAGGTTCCGTAAACCGATTATGAAAACCAATCAGTTTTCCCTTTCTATGATAGTTGCTGCAATGCTCACACTTACCGCCTGCAGTGATCGCAATCAATCGGACGAACAAACCCCGCTACAGCAACAGCAAAGCCAACCAGCACAAACCATATCACTGCCATTGAAAAACCCGAGTTTCGAAGAGTCGGATCAGTTCGTGAAAGGCTGGGGATTCTCACAGCATGCGGGGGAGCCAGCCTACGAGGTATCCATCGACACCACCGATAGTACCGATGGCAAAAACAGCTACCGTATTGAGCGCAAGCTGGTACAAGCCTGGGGAATGATCAATCAATGGTTGCCGCTGGATAGCACGGTGGGCAAATCGATCAAGCTGAGTGCCATGATCAAAAGCGAAGCGCTGGGCCCGAAAGGGTTCGATCTTAGCTTGGTGTTTCGCAAAGCCAACAAGAAATTCATTAGCGAAATCTCTTCAGAGATTGTAACGGGCAACCGTGAGTGGCAGCGGATTGAAGTTACTGCGGTTGTCCCGGCCAAGGCAGCTCATTTACAGATTACCGCAGTATTGAATGATGCGGGTACGGCCTGGCTGGATGATGTGCAGCTTACCCTTGTCGATAAGCCGTGATATGTAAACAGAGTTTTAGGCTGAGCATCAGGAGCATTCTGCAGTGACTCTATGACAGTCCCACCCAAGGGAGAAGGGGGAGCATGGTGTTTGAAGCGAAAAAGGCGATTCTGCTGGATATGAACGGTACCTTCATGTTTGACGAAGACCGCTTCGGCAGCGACGAAGACTATTCGGAGTACTACCATGGAATCGGTGGCAAGCTGGGGAAGCGTTCTATCAATCGCTTGATTGCAAAGACTTATGCTTATCTGGATGCGCGCTATCCTGATGAACGTTACAGGGATAATTTTCCGAGCGTAAAAGAGGCCATTTCTGCGGTGGCTGATTCAGCTCTGTCCCGTTCGGAGATTGATAGAATCATCAGCACTTTTTCATTTCATGAGCATGGTCATATACCGGATCAGTATGTTGAAGCATTGCTGACGCTTGCAAGCAGGTTTACGCTTGCCGCAGTGATCGATATCTGGGCGCCAAAGGAGAGGTGGTTGAGAACCTTCAGCGACAGGGGAGTTGACGACCTGTTCAACGCTGTCTCATTTTCATCGGATCATGGCATGGTGAAACCCTCCCCCAAACCTTTCAAAACTACTGTACAGTCGCTTGGTTATAGTGAGCAGGATTGTCTGGTTATCGGTGATTCGGTCAGGCGGGATCTTGAGGCTGCAATCGCTGCCGGTGTGGAATGTGTACTTGTGGGCGGGGCTCATGACAGTAGGGCGGTAGCCTGTTATCCCAATCTGCTGGCCTTCAAAGATGATTGTTGTTGAGCCACTATTAACGTCAGAAAATCAAATAGGCGGGGATGTTAACTCCCCTCTCCCCTTGTGGGAGAGGGGCCGGGGGAGAGGGGGAGAATTGGCACCTCACTCTTTATAAGAAATCAACGCGATAAGAATCAAGTATCAATCAGATTTTTATCTTTTAGTCAGGTGAAACGCTTCGCGTTCACCCTCTCCCCAACCCCTCTCCCGTTGTATAGACCGGTGTCAAGGGAGAGGGGCTTATGCTCTTGCTGCCGGGAAGATTGAAAGTTAACAGGCCCTAATATGCTAAGCATCATGAACAGTCTGTTCATGCCAGGTGAAAAAAGGAGATAGAGATGGCAATTACAGGTTCGTGTGCCTGTGGTGAAGTGACCTATAAGATTGATGGGGAGTTGCATGATGCGGCTGCCTGCCACTGTTCCATGTGCAGGAAGGCCAGTGGATCCCAATCCTCTGCATTTGCGCTGATTGAGCCGGGCAAGCTGTCGTGGTTGAGTGGTGAAGCGCTGTTGACTCACTATCAATCTTCGGAAGCCATGGGGAATTTTTTCTGTAGCAGATGCGGTTCCCCGCTAGCTGGAACTTACCAGGGTGTGATCGGCTGGGTTAGCTTGGGATCTGTCGATGGAGAGCCTGGGGTAAAGGTGGAGAAACACGTTTTCATGGGGAGTAAAGCGGCTTGGGAGACCAGTCCGGGTGATGTGCTTCAGTTTGATGAGTATGCCGATTGATCGATGTGGCGCTGAACTATTTGCAGAATGCCGACACACGCATGTCATCCTGCGGGTCAACAATCCTCCAGTCATCCAGAGGTTTGATGCAGTAGGTATAACCTTGTTCAGTAACCACTCTGATTGTGCCGTCGGCCCGTGTCGAAAGGTTCGGTGCTTCCCTTTTGGGGTTTAACGCCTGATCGAGGGTTGCCGATACTGAGTTTTTATTTTCTATGGTATCCGCCTGTTCCTCGTCGATCACCAGATTACGGCTGATCTCTTTCGATGATGAAAGAATCCTGGCAGATGTGATTTTATCTGCTGTCGTTTCTGTTATCGGTTGCTGTCGTTCGTTGAGTTCAGCCTGATTGGTTGGTGACGGGGGCTTGTCATGGTGCTTGGGTTCCGCTGTCTGAGTTGGACTCCTCTGCTGTTTCGGCATCGAGACCTGTTGGTGATTTTCGTGTGGTGTGCTGGTCCTGATTGGTGACTCGATGGTAATCCGGATCATAGCGGGTTGGTGATAAGAGGAGGACTCTGTCAGGTAACGCCACAATCTGTCACCCAGGTACCAGGTCAAGAGAAAATGCATCGCAACGGATAGGATGAGTGCTGATGCGAGAGTTCTGCTCAATGTTTCGTCCCTGAGTCGATGTCGGTCTAGCGCATGGTTACCAACTCTTCAGCAGCGCTTGGGTGAATCGCAATGGTGTCATCGAAATCCTTTTTCGTCGCACCCATGCGCATCGCCACCGCGAAACCCTGCAGCATCTCATCCGCACCGATCCCGATGACATGACAGCCGACCACTTTCTCTCTGGCGCCAACTGTAACCAGTTTCATCGCCATCTTGCTCTGATGTTTGGTGAAGGCGTGATACATGGGTGTGAATCTGGATTGGTAGATCTTTACCGCATCCCCATGAATCTCCCGGGCTTCACTTTCGGTCAGGCCGACAGTGGCGATAGGCGGGTGGCTGAAGACAACCGTCGGGATCAGATCATAGTCGAGCTTCCGCTCAGACATGTTGCCAAACAGCCGGTCACCGAGTCGTCGTCCCGCAGCGATGGCAACCGGTGTCAGTTGAGCCCTGCCGGTGACATCACCGATGGCATATACACCGGCCAGGTTGGTGTTCTGCCACTCATCGGTGGGGATGTGGCCCTGCTCATCCGTTACAATGCCTGCCATTTCCAGGTTCATGCCACTGGAAGCCGGTGCTCTGCCGATGGCCCATAGCAGTTGATCAAATCGACCCAGCTGTTGTCCGGTGTCGGCACAGATCAGTTCAAGCTCCTCGTCATCCTGTTTTTTCACTTCGCCGATTTGCGACGAGGTGATGATATTGACGCCGCCATCCATCATCTCCTCCATCAGGCACTCCCGCAACATGGCATCGAACGGTCTGAGCAGATGCTCTCTTCTCAACAGCAGGGTAACATCGCTGCCAAGGGCGTTGAGCAGGCCGGCGATCTCAACCGCAATATAGCCGCTGCCCACTACGGCGACCCGTTGTGGCAGTGTTTCCAGCTCAAAAAAACCATCTGAAGTGATGCCGTGTTCTGCCCCCGGTATGGAGGGTACAACCGGATAGGCGCCTGGGGCGATGACGATATGTTCGGCCTGCAACTGCTCGCCATTCACCTCCAGAGTATGGGCATCGATGAACCTGGCGTAACCGGTAATCTCATCGATATCGGAGTCCTTCAGATAGGTGTGATACCAGCTGTTGATACCGGATACATACTCATCCCGGTGTTGCTTCAGGGTTTCCCAGGAGAAGCCGTTGATGGCGATGTCAAAGCCGTAATCGGTTGCATCGTGCAGGGTATGGGCGATACCGGCCCCGTACCACATGACCTTCTTTGGTACACAACCCAGATTGACGCAGGTACCGCCGATCCGCTTGGCTTCGATAACGGCGCATTTGGCGCCATATTTGGCGGCGCGTTCCGCCACTGAGAGACCGCCACTTCCGGCACCGATGGCGATCAGGTCATATTTTTTAGTCATTGTTCTACCTTGGTAACGGGTGATTTATCCAAACCACTCTATGACAGAGCGCTCGCTCAGGCCATAGGACAGATTTAAATGGTCAAAGTGCCGGATCGTTACAATTTTGTCGGTTCTCGAAATCTGTTAGTACGGTGTGGCTCTGACTCAATCGGCTTGGCCGCTCAGTGGCCGGTCGGGGAGTGGAATCGTGTCAGATTGGTGGATGGTATGAGTGATAAATTAATAATAGGAAATATATATTAATAAGATCGTAATATACGATTTTATCAATTCATGATTATTCCGTAGAGTGCGCTTCAAGCTTATTTGAACCACACACTTCTGGAGAAAAAGATGTTAGAGAATCGTGAAAATCAGAGAGTCCCTCAGGTTACCTTCCGCACCCGCCGTGAGCACGAATGGGTGGATCTCAGCAGTGATGAGATCTTCAATGGCAGAACCGTGGTGGTATTTGCCCTGCCGGGCGCCTTCACGCCCACCTGCTCATCCACCCACGTACCCCGTTACAACCAGCTGACCCCGCTGTTCAAGCGTCACGGTGTCGACGAGGTGGTCTGTGTCTCGGTCAATGACGCCTTTGTGATGAATGAGTGGCAGTTGGAGCAGCAGGCCGATCGCATCCGCTTTCTGCCCGATGGAAACGGTGATTTCACCCGTGGCATGGGCATGCTGGTGTCGAAACAGGATCTCGGCTTTGGGGAGCGCTCCTGGCGTTACTCGATGCTGGTGAAGGATGGTGTCATCGAGAAGATGTTTATCGAACCGGATCTGCCTGGAGATCCTTTTGAAGTCTCGGATGCGGATAACATGCTGGCCTATCTGGCACCCAATGAGCAGCAACCGATGGATGTCACCCTGTTCACCCGAGAAGGGTGCCCCTTCTGTGTGCGGGCGAAAGGCATGTTAAGGGATGCGGATATCGAGTTTGAAGAGCTGGTGCTGAACAAGAACTACAGTGAAAGCAGTCTGCGAGCGGTGGCCGGTATCTCGATGGTACCTCAGGTATTCATCAATGGTGAACGGATTGGCGGCTCAGATGATCTGGAACAGTATCTGGCAGCACAACAGAGGTCTGCAGCCTAGATTGTTTTGATGGGATCCAGTCAGCCATGCTGGCTGGATCGATTCTCCTGGCAGGATTTTGGTGAACAGTATGAACAGACATTTTGATTTGATTGCCATCGGTGGCGGCAGTGGTGGTTTGGCGGTGGCTGAACGGGCGGTGCAGCATGGCCGAAGGGTTGCCGTGGTGGAACCGGGGAAGCTGGGTGGTACCTGCGTGAACAACGGTTGTGTACCCAAGAAGGTGATGTGGACGGCAGCCGAACTGGCCCATGCGGTTGATGATGCTGCAGGTTACGGAGTTACAGTGCAACGGGGCCGGACCGACTGGTCGAAACTGGTCTCGGGTCGGCAAAGTTATGTGCAGCGTATCAATCGCTACTGGGATGAATATATTGAACAACTTGGCGTGACCCATCTGCAAGGTTACGCCCGCCTGATCGGTCCTGGAGAGATCGAAGTCGATGGGGAGATCTATGCCGCAGATCATATTGTGATTGCAACCGGTGGACAGCCGATCGTGCCGCCACTACCCGGTGCTGAGCTGGGGATCACCTCCGATGGGTTTTTTGCCCTGCAGGAGCAGCCCGAGAAAGTGGCGGTTATCGGTGGTGGTTACATCGGTGTTGAACTGGCCGGGGTGCTCTCGGCGCTGGGCTCCCAGGTGACTCTGGTTGCGCTTGAGTCACGTCTGCTTGAGATGTTCGATCCCATGCTCAGTCAGGTGTTGATGCGTGAGATGGCCAAACAGGGTGTGGAGCAAAAGCTCTCTTTTCAGGTAAGCGGTCTGCTTGAAGGTGATGATGGAATGACACTTCAGGGAAGCCTGGGTGAACAGTTGAGCGGTTTCGATCAAGTGATCTGGGCGGTTGGGCGTGTGCCCAATACGGCTCAACTCAATCTGGCTGAAATCGGTGTTGAGGTATTGGATAACGGAATCGTGGTAACAGATGATTACCAGAACACCAACATTCCCGGCATCTATGCCATTGGCGATATCACCGGACGGACACCTTTGACTCCGGTTGCGATTGCCGCCGGACGTCGTCTGGCAGATCGTCTATTCGACCATCGGACGAACAGTCGGGTCGATTACGACAATATACCCAGCGTGGTGTTTTCACATCCACCAGTTGCCACGGTCGGTCTGACGGAATCTCAGGCACGGGCCTTTCATGAGAATGTCAGGGTCTATCAGACTGAGTTCACGCCGATGCGTCATGCTCTATCATCAAGGGATACGACGACGGCAATGAAGTTGATCTGTAGCGGTGATCAGGAGCGGGTGGTCGGTATCCATCTGATTGGCGATCACGTGGATGAGATGATGCAGGGTTTTGCGGTGGCGGTGAAGATGGGCGCGACCAAGGCCGATCTGGATAACACGATTCCGATACATCCGGTCAGTGCCGAAGAGTTGGTGACGATGAAAGTGCCACAAGCTGAATCCGTTGTGGATGGTCCGATAAGGCAAGCAGTTTAGATATAAATCGAATGACTGCTGTCCCGTTAACATTGATCGGTATGATGCTATCGGGTTAATTTCAGTTGCTTTCTCCAGCCTATCGGGATTAGTGTCATGAAACGAGATAACCAAGAAGATGAAGCTTGGAAAAAACTTCAATCATCAGCATGCCAAGCGGATGGCGAGAGTGGCTCCCCCCCCCCCCCTCCGGGGGGGGGGCGGGGGGGGGGGGGGGGGGGGGGGGTGCTTTTATGTATCTTCTTGGTTGATTTTGAGTTAAAGGGACAGCCGTAAAATCTATTGAATGATATCTCTATTTT